>CAZFQI010000105.1:0-11665 GCA_964520755.1 uncultured Marinobacter sp.
TGGCCATGCCTTCGAGGCCGGAGCGGATGCGGATGTAGCCGTTTTCCATGTCCAGCTGGCCCTGGAACAGGTCGGTGTTGGGCTTGTGGCCGATGGCGATGAATACGCCGGCCAGCTCCATTTCCCGGGTTGAGTCGTCTTTGGTGCTCTTGATGCGCATGCCGGTCACGCCGGTACCATCGCCCAGGACTTCGTCGAGGGTGTGGTCCCAGACGATGTTGACGTTGCCGTTTTCGGCTTTTTCAAACAGCTTGTCCTGGAGGATTTTCTCAGCGCGGAGGCTGTCGCGGCGGTGTACCAGAGTGACTTCGTCGGCAATGTTGGAGAGGTACAGGGCCTCTTCAACCGCGGTGTTGCCGCCGCCGATAACGGCGACTTTCTGTTTCTTGTAGAAGAAACCGTCGCAGGTGGCGCACGCGGAGACGCCCTGGCCTTTGAATTTTTCTTCCGATTCCAGGCCCAGGTACATGGCGGAGGCGCCGGTAGCGATGATCAGGGCATCGCAGGTGTACTCGCCGCCGTCGCCCTTGAGGCGGAAAGGGCGGTTGCGCAGGTCAGCTTCATTGATGGTGTCGTAGACGATGCTGGTTTCGAAGCGTTCGGCGTGCTTGAGCATGCGCTGCATAAGCTCCGGGCCCTGAACGCCGTCGTTGTCGCCGGGCCAGTTGTCCACGTCGGTGGTGGTGGTGAGCTGGCCGCCGACTTCAATACCGGTAATCAGGGTCGGGTTCAGGTTGGCACGGGCTGCGTAGACGGCAGCGGTGTAACCTGCGGGGCCGGAACCGAGGATGATCAGTCGGGAATGTTTGGTGTCGCTCATTGAAGATTCTCTCACTGAAAAAGCCGTACGTTGCCGGACCCGGTTTCAGGGCCAGACGCTTCGGGGAAAGGAGCAAAGGCTAACATGAAAGGCGCGGTCTGCCATTCGTTTTGGCCAATTCCGCTTATAAAACCTTGCTATTTACTCAAGCACGGAAACGGTTGCCAGCAACTGGCGTACACGCTCAGCGCTTTTTCCGGATTCGCCCTGTTCAAGACGATGGGCCGCCACAGCGGGGAATACTGCCTGGATATCGTCCGGCAAGACGTGGTGTCGACCTTCCATCAGGGCCCAGGCCTTGGCGGCCCGAACCAGGCCCAGGCCGGCGCGGGGCGAGAGACCGTAAAGTAGGCCGGGCATTGTCCGGCTTTGTTCCAGCAACCGCTGGACGTAATCCAGCAGCGCCGGGCTGGCGGTTATCCGGGTGACGCTTTCCTGCAGGGTTTTCAGGTCGGCCTGGGAAAGCAGTGTGGGGAGTTTTTCGGTCATGGCGCGACGGTCTTCACCCTCGAGCAGTTCCCGTTCGGCTCTCGGGTCCGGGTAGCCCAGGCGCAGGCGCATGAGGAATCGGTCCAGTTGGGACTCGGGTAGGGGGTAGGTGCCGCCCTGTTCGATGGGGTTCTGTGTCGCAATCACAAAAAACGGGTGGGGCAGTGGCCGGGTCTCGCCCTCAATGGACACCTGCCGTTCTTCCATGGCTTCAAGCAGGGCACTCTGTGTGCGCGGTGATGCCCGGTTGATTTCGTCGGCCAGCACAACCTGGGCGAAAATCGGGCCCGGGTGAAAAACCAGACTGCCGGCCTGCTTGTCGTACATGGAATAGCCCAGCACATCCGCCGGCAGCAGGTCGTTGGTGAACTGAATCCGCTGGTAACTCAGCCCCATGACCTTGGCCAGGGCATGGGAGAGGGTGGTCTTGCCCATGCCGGGGATATCTTCGATCAGCAGATGTCCTCGGGCCAGTAGCCCGCAAAGGGCCAGGCGTACCTGTTGGTCTTTACCCAGAAGTATCTGGTTCAGTTCACTGACGACGGTCTCGACCAGTTTTTTCATTCCGGGCTCAGTCCCTTACGCGTTTGAGGATGTCACCGTAGGCGTCGATACGGCGGTCTCTCAGATACGGCCAGATACGGCGAACCGATTCACTATGGGTTCGATCCAGAGTTGCGGCCAGAATGCACTCGGAACTGTCATTGCCCCGGGCCAGGAACTCGCCCTGGGGGCCACAGATAAAACTGTTACCCCAGAAACGAATGCCATCGCTGTGTCCGGAGGGGTCTGGTTCGGTGCCTACCCGGTTCGGTGCCACTACCGGCAGATTGTTGGCAACGGCATGGCCCCGCTGCACGGTGACCCAGGCGTCCAGCTGTCGTGCCTGCTCAGCCGGGTCGTCCGTTACGTCCCAGCCTATGGCGGTGGGGTATATCAGGATCTCCGCGCCGGCCAGGGCCATCAGCCGGGCAGCCTCGGGGTACCACTGGTCCCAGCACACCAGAACGCCGAGCCTGCCAACGGATGTATCAATGGGCGTGAAGCCGCTGCGGCCATCATTGAACTGGGCGTCACCGGGCGTAAAGTAGAATTTCTCGTAAAAACCGGGATCGTCCGGAATGTGCATTTTCCGGTACAGGCCAGCCATGGAACCGTCTGTTTCAAAGACGACGGCGGTATTGTGATACACGCCATTCATGCGTCGTTCAAAAATGGAACCAACCAGCACAATGCCCAGCTCACGGGCCAGATCAGACAGGCGCTGGCTGGTGGGACCGGGAATCGGTTCGGCCAGGTCGAAAACCGAGGTGTCTTCGGTCTGGCAGAAATACAGGGTGGCGTGGAGTTCCTGGAGGATAACAAGATCCGCGCCACTGGCCGCGGCTTCGCGGACCAGTTTCTCGGTAACGGCAAGACTGGCGGCCTTATCACTGCTGCAGGCCTGCTGGATGGCGGCAATGTTGATCTGGTTCGTGCGCGATTCACTGCTCATCAACTGACTACTCCGGCGGGGATCTGCATGGTCACACAGTGAAGGCTGCCATGCTGGCGAATCAAGGGCCGACAATCAATCGGCACTATCTCCCGGCTCGGGAAAATCTTTTTCATGACAGTGATGGCGTCTTCATCCTGCGGGACGTCGTACACTGGCAGCAACACCGCATCGTTGATGATCAGAAAGTTTGCATAGGTGGCCGGCAGGCGCTCGCCATCCTCGTCATATATGGCGTCGGGCCAGGGCAGGGGCGTCAGTTTGTAGGGGGAGTCGTCAGCCTGGCGGAATTCCTGAAGCTCTTCTTCCATGGCTGCCAGCGCACTGTAGTGTTCATCGGCCACGTCTGGGCAGGTCACGTAGCAGATGTGATCCGGGGCACAGAATCGGGCCAGTGTGTCGATATGACTGTCGGTGTCGTCGCCGGCAAGGTAGCCGTGGTTGAGCCAGAGAATGCGCTGGACGCCCAATACCTCGGAAAGCAGTTGCTCAATGGCTGTGCGATCCATGGCTGGATTTCGGGTCGGCGTAAGCAGACACTCGGATGTGGTCATCAGTGTACCCTGACCATCCGACTCGAAGGAGCCACCCTCCAGCACGAAGTCCACCCGCTGCATCGCAGCGGCACCGAAGACGCCGGCATTGAGCAGGTGGTTGTTTAATGCGTCGTCCTTTTCCGAGGGGAATTTCCCGCCCCAGGCGTTGAACCGGAAATCCAGCAGTGTGGGCTGATCGTCAGTCAGGATGGTGATCGGCCCATGGTCCCTTGACCAGGTATCGTTGGCAGGCGCGGGAACCGTCTTCACACGGCCCGGGAAACTGTTGTCCTCGGCGTAGCGATTCAGGTCCCGTTCAAGCTCCTGCAGGCGTGTAACGTGTTCGCAACTGATGACCACGTGTTCGTATCTGAGAACGGCCTTGGCAATGTTCTCGAAAACCGGCTCCACCTCATCAATCAGGTCTGCCCAGTCGGTTCCCGGATGCGGCCAGGTCAGCATTACGGCACTCTGGGGCGCCCATTCTGCGGGCAAGACTCGTCTGGTTGTCACTACGCCACCTTGAATCATAAAAAGACGCCATTCTAACCAACGATCGGTTGAACGTCAGGACATATGAAGGGAATTTCAGATCTCATCTGAAAGGCCCCCTCGGCCATCAGCGATTGTGCTTGAGTACGGTGTGGATAACCCGGTCGCCTTCAAAATACACGACGAAGTTCTGGTAGTGCCACTCGGTGATAGGTGGCTGGCCGACAGGGCCCTGAATCTCCATGGGGGCGCCCCAGGAAGCGCGGACTGAGGACTGGCTCATGCCGGAGCCTGGAAAGCTGGCCTGGTCTCGATCGGCCTGGGTGCCAACCGGCACGCGGACTTCTTCAGCTACCGCGGACGTCATCGGTAAAAAGGCCAGTGTGGCAGTCACTGCCAGTGCGCCGAACAGGGTAGTTTGTTTTCTCATTGATGGGTCTCCATAAAAACGTGCGTCCTCAGAAGGACATGGATAAAGCGTAATATCCGAAAAAGACTGGCAAAAGTCACCCGTTTTTCCCCAGTCTACTCTTTTTGGCGCTGTCGAATCTGCCACCGCATCACATGCCGCGCGATTTGCTGGCGATCACCGTCATTAATCCGCGCAAATTCGGTGTGCACCCTTGCTCCGCCTGAGGAATCGGGGTGTACCTCAAGCACCCGGGCAATCGCCTGGGGCTGGAAAAGCTCGGGTGGGAGGGTCATCCGGACAGCCAGCCGGTCTCCGGGTTGCCAGGCAGGGGTGCTGCTGGAGAACGACAAGCCGCCTTCGCTCAGGGTCACTTCCTGCCAGTCCTCAGGTTGCAACGGATTTTGCTCAAAGGCCATAATGCGCGCAAGCGTATCCAGCTTGCCGTTCAGGGATTTGATCAGTCCGGTCAGCAGCCGGTCTCTTTCGGCAAGGCTGGCGAGCTGGGATTTTACGTCCTGGTCCAGCCGCCTGAATTCAGCTTTCAGGCTTTCAAGGTGGTCGCCGTCAAAGGCATCCCCGTCCAGCTGGGTGTCGGGTGCCAGCTTGCGGATCTCCAGGCCGATCCGGTCTTCAATGCGGAAAAAGTCCCGGCGTTCGGGTGAATAATCCGCCGGTTCGTTGGGGATGTCGGACGACTGCATTGCGGCTCCGGAAATCTGAATTTTTATTGGTACAGAATAGTTTAGCAGTTTCCCTCCGTGCTGGAAGGTAGAAGGTACTCGGGAAAACCAGACCACGACAGACCTGAAGGTAGCAACAGGCACCTCTTCATGTTCAGACCCTTATCGTTATACATTGGCTTGCGATACACGGCCGCCAAGCGCCGCAATCACTTCATATCCTTTATTTCCCTGACCTCGATGATCGGGTTGATGCTGGGAGTGGCGGTGCTGATCATCGTGCTTTCCGTCATGAACGGTTTCGACCGGGAGCTCAAGCAGAGAATTCTCGGGATGGTGCCCCATGCCACGATCCAGGGCGCCGGCCCGCTGGATGATTGGCAGTCGGTTGATGCACGGGTACAGGAACATCCCCGTGTGCTGGCTGCGGCTCCATTCATTCAGGGGCAGGGCATGGTCACCGGTGGCGGGAATGTTCGTGGCGTTATGCTCAATGGCATTCTGCCGGAAGAAGAGCGCACGGTGTCCATCATTGAGAATCATATGATCGAAGGCGGGCTGGATGATCTGGTCTCCGGCGAGTTTGGCATCATCATCGGCCGTTTGATGGCGGCCAGCCTGCGTCTTCAGGTGGGTGACAAGGTGACCGTGGTGCTGCCGGAAGCCTCGGTGACGCCGGCCGGAGTCCTCCCAAGGCTCAAGCGGTTTACGGTTGAGGGCATTTTCAGCGTCGGGGCCGAACTGGACGGTAACTACACCCTGATCCACATGGATGATGCCGCCAAGCTAATGCGCACCGGGGGCAAGGCCGAAGGCGTCCGCCTGCTGGTGGATGACCTGTTCGCAGCACCGAAAGTGTCGCAGCAGGCCGCTGAGGCCCTGGGTGGCCGATACTACGTATCCGACTGGACCCGCACCCACGGCAATCTGTTCCAGGCCATCCGTATGGAGAAAACCATGATCGGCCTGCTGCTGATGTTTATCGTCGCCGTGGCGGCCTTCAATATCGTGTCCACCCTGGTGATGGTAGTTACCGATAAAACCGGTGACATCGCCATCCTCCGGACCATGGGAGCGACACCAGGCCGCATCATGCGCATCTTTATTGTCCAGGGGGCGGTCATAGGTATCTTTGGAACCATCGTTGGAACGACGCTCGGGGTTCTCGGAGCACTCAACATCAGCGCCTTTATCTCCTGGCTGGAAGGCGCCCTGGGTCATCAGTTCCTGAGCGCGGATGTCTATTTCATCAGCTACCTGCCATCCCAGTTGCAATGGGAAGACGTTTTCATAATCAGCGGCGCCGGCCTTGCCATGAGTCTGCTGGCAACCATTTACCCGGCCTGGCGGGCCTCGAGGGTGGATCCGGCAGAGGCGCTTCGCTATGAGTAAGGAAGATTCGGCTATGGCGCATTCTGCCCTGGTGATCGACTGTCGTCAGGTGACCCGGACCTATAACGAGGGCCCCGGAAAGCTGACCATCTTTTCAGATATCTCGCTGGAAGTTTCCCAGGGGGAGACCGTGGCCATCGTTGGCAGCAGCGGTGCCGGCAAGACAACGTTGCTGAATCTGTTGGGCGGGCTCGACAAGCCGTCGTCTGGCCAGATCGCCATTTGTGGTGAGTATATTCACCGGCTCTCAGAAGCGCGACGAGCCAGGTTTCGCAACGCCCATCTGGGCTTTGTTTATCAGTTCCACCACCTGCTGCCCGAATTCACCGCCCTGGAGAACGTCATGATGCCCTGTGCATTGGGTGGAATGGCGGTATCGAAATCGCGAGACAAGGCAAGCAGTTTGCTGGAGCGGGTTGGCCTTGCCGAACGGCTGGATCACAAGCCCGGCGAGTTGTCCGGCGGCGAACGCCAGCGTGTTGCCATTGCCCGGGCACTGGTAAATGAGCCGGACTGCGTACTGATGGATGAACCGACCGGAAACCTGGATGAGCATACCGGCGAGGGGGTCCAGGCGCTGATCGAGTCCCTCAGGGATCAGTTGGGCATTGCGTTTGTCATGGTAACCCATGATATGAAAATGGCCCGAAGCCTCGGGCGGGTCATGCGGCTTGAACAGGGACGGTTGATTCAGGAAGTCTGATCAGCTGCCCGACGGCGTCTGATTCGTGCGGTGCGCCGCACCTGCCAGTCAGAGCGGATTTTCCGGCGCCAGAGATACTGGATAATCAGGTAGGCCACGCAAGCGGAAACCGTTGCGACCACAAGGGACCCGAGATAGAGGGGGATGCCGATATCCAGCAGCCGCTCGCTGATCCAGGACCAGGACAGTTCAAACTCGAAGCTGAGTACCGGACGGTCCAGGGCCCAGGCCCCGATTTTATAGTTGAAATAGAACATCGGCGGCATGGTCACCGGATTGCTGATCCAGACCAGAACCACCGAAAGCGGCAGATTGGCATTGAACCAGATGGCGAAGAAGGCGGCCGCAAGCATCTGGAAGGGCATGGGGATAAAGCAGAACCAGATACCGACCAGAAATGCCCTGGCGACACTGTGACGGTTAATGTGCCAGAGGTTCGGTTCATGAAGAATATCGCCCAGAAAGCTCAGCGACTGCATCGCTTGCACTCTCTCTGGTGAGGGCAGATAGCGTTTCATGAACTTCTTTGGCATTGGAAGTTCTGCCTTTAAACGGAGTTAATATACCGGCTCATCGGATGTCGCCGGTGTTTGTGACATACAGGAGGACAAGGATTGTCCGGAAGTATCAACCGCCCGGCATGCTCTTTTGGCAAGTCCGGTTCCGCAGTAGTGGGCGTGATCGCCTTCTCTTGTGGCGTTATCTTACTGTATTGGTTGTCGATACTGCCACCTCCCGAGTGGTTGGTCGCCGCGATATTGCTGCTTGTTATTGCTCTATCCTGTCCCTTATCGCTCGTTGCCTCCCGGTTAACTGTGTTCGCCCTTGGCCTTGCTTCAGGGCTGCTCTGGGCTTCCTGGCATGCCAGCGACCGGCTCTCGACCGTTCTTCCGGCCAGTCTTGAGCGAGAACGCCTCTCGGTCTCGGGATACCTGTGTGATATTCCTTCACAAGGCAGCTTCAACAGTTTACGTTTCAGTTTTTGTGTTACCCATTGGCACAACCTTCCCACCCAAACCGGGCAGGACGCAAGGATGCCGGACCTGCTCAGATTGTCCTGGTACGGTCACGGCAACGAACAACTTCCCGGTGCCCTCCTGAAGCTGGAAGTTGTTCTCAAGCGCCCCCACGGCTCCCTCAACCCTGCAGGCTTTCGCTACGAGGACTGGCTCTTTCGGAAGGGTTACCGGGCCACAGGAAGCGTCCGTAGTGTTCAGGTCGACCCGACGGTAAGGTGTTTACTGCACTGCCAGTATCGGAGCCTGCATATTTCGCTTCATAACTGGACCACGGAACGCTTTGGCAGTGCCAGGCATTTTCCGCTGATTTCCTCGCTGTTAATTGGCCATCGCGGTCACATGGAGCAGCATCACTGGGATGTACTCAAGGCGACCGGCACCATTCACCTGGTGGCGATTTCGGGTCTGCATCTGGGGCTGGTCGCGCTGGGTGCAGGCTTTTGGTGCAGGAAACTGTTGCTGGCGCTGCCGGCGCGAAGTATCAGTGACGGAACCGCACGCGGGATTGTCTTTGCATCAGTTCTCATCTGTTGTCTGGTATACGCCCTGGCGGCCGGCTTTACCGTACCAACCCGTCGCGCCCTGATTATGGTGGTTGCGGGCGGATGGCTGGTGCTGATGAGCCGTCAGGCTCCGGTGTGGCATTCTTTCCTCGCTGCCCTGGGCGCTGTGCTTTTGTTGGATCCCTTTGCGCCCCTGGATCAGGGATTCTGGCTTTCCTTCGCGGCCGTCGCCGTGTTGATCGCCGTGTTCTCGGCGCGACTTGCTGCAACCGGGTGGCTGACAGGGCTGCTGGTGGCCCAGCTAGCCGTATTCGGTGGTTTATGGCCCATTCTCGAAATCTTCGGACAGGGTCAGCCTCTGGTTGGTCTGCTGGCCAATCTGGCCGCGATTCCCTGGGTATCCCTTGTGATTATGCCAACACTGATCATGGGCGGGTTGATCACGGCTGCTGTTCCCGGCGCCGCCCAGCTATTTGTGCCTCTATTCGATCTGATACTGGGCCTGCTCTGGTACGTGCTGACCTGGTTCGCGGAATGGCAGGCGCCAGACATTGCCGCCAGTGTTCCGGAGGTTGTTGCCTGGGGGTTGCTGACCGTTACGCTCATATTTGTTCCGTTTGCCAGATTTCGGCTTGTCGCTGCGCCGTTGGCCGTGTCGTGGCTGATGTTCCAGGAGCCGGGTTCGTCAGACAATGCGTACCTGCGTACTCCGGAAATACGGGTCTGGGATGTTGGGCAGGGCCTGTCGGTTCTGGTCCGTCACGGGCATGAGGCACTGGTTTACGACACCGGCCCTGCCGTTCCGGGTGTATTCTCGGCTGTTGAATCGACCCTCCTGCCCAATCTTGCAGCCGAGGGGATCAGTCGGATCGATACTCTGGTGATCAGCCATGCAGACAATGACCATGCCGGAGGTGTATCGGAACTGGCCCGACAGATCGAGATCGGACGAGTCATTTCCGGCGAGCCGGAGGCCGTCAGAGAGCAGATTGCCGGGCTACCGGTTTCGGGCTGCAAGCGATCTGTCCAGAGGCTTGGCGGCCTTACACTGGAGTACTGGCAGGGGGAAGGGCCGACAGAAGGTAACGACGCGTCCTGTGTGGTGCGGATTTATCATCCTGAATCAGGCATCGAGTGGCTCCTGCCGGGGGATATTACCGACCACATGGAAGCCCGGTACCTGGCTTATCTCGCCGCTCGTGAGGATTTTCAGAAGCCGGTAACCCGAGTGCTTGTCGCGCCTCACCATGGCAGTAAAACGTCATCCTCCGAAACCTGGGTCAGGGCGTTGAGGCCGGATCAGGTTATCTATACCGCCGGCTACCGGCATCGGTATGGCCATCCTCATCCGACGGTAACCGCCCGCTATAACGGGATCGGAGCTGTTTCGCTGAATACAGCCTGTTCCGGCAGTTTGGTGATGACCATTGAGGATAACCAGTTGGCGTTAAAGGAAATGCGCCATGGGTCGCCATTCTGGATTGGCGGCCCGGGGCTTGCCCGTGACCAATGTAAAATACCGTGACATTGCAGGTGTGGCCTCCACCGGTAGCTATGCTAAAGTAGCGCGGCTTGCAAACAATGAGGGAGACCAAGCGTGTTCGAGCTGTTGAAAGCCGGTGGCATTCTGATGGTGCCAATTGTTGCCTGTTCCATTTTGGCGCTGGCCATCATTCTGGAGCGTATCTGGACCCTTCGCGCCTCCAGGGTAGCGCCCCCCCAGACCATTAACGAGTTATGGCGCTGGATCAAGAAAAAAGAGCTCAATGGCCGTAAGCTGAAAGCCTTGCAGGGTTCCTCGCCCCTGGGCCGGATTCTGGCCGGTGGCCTGCTTAACGCGAAGCATGGCCGCGAAATCATGAAAGAGAGCATCGAGCACGAGGCAAGCCAGGTCATCCACGATCTGGAGCGATTCCTGAACCCTCTGGGCACCGTTGCGACCATCACCCCGCTTCTTGGCCTGCTGGGTACCGTTATCGGCATGATCAAGGTGTTCGCCGAAATCCAGCTGGCAGGGGTTGGCAATGCGGGCAATCTGGCTGGCGGCATCTCCGAAGCGCTGATCACGACTGCCGCTGGTCTGAGCGTGGCTATCCCGGCGCTGATCTGTCATCGCTACTTTATCCGCAGGGTGGATGAGCTGGTGGTCGGCATGGAGCAGGAAGCGATCAAGCTGGTTGAGGTAGTACACGGAGACCGCGAAATCGACGTGGAAGGAGCCTGAACGCCGTGAAGTTCAAGCGCCAGAGAAGCCAGGAAGTCGGGGTAGACCTGACACCACTGATCGACGTGGTGTTTCTGCTGCTGATTTTCTTTATGGTTTCCACAACCTTTACCCGGGAAAGCCATATGCAAGTCGAGCTTCCCGAGGCCAGTGGCGAGCCCGCGCCGGCATCAGAAGTGCAGCAGATTGACGTGGTGATCAATGCCGAGGGGCAGTACATCCTGAATGACCGGACATTGGTCAATAACCGGCGTGAGACGCTTGAACGGGGTGTACGCGAGCTTGCTGAAGGCAACAATTCGCTTCCGTTCATTATTACCGCTGACGCCCGCACCCCCCACGAATTTGTGGTTCGCGCCATGGACGTTGCCGGACGTCTGGGGTTTGCCAAGCTCAGTATCACTACTGAGCGGGAGGCTGAGAACCAGTGAAGGTAACCGAGCCTTTACCAGACCCCGCGGCCAGCCTGCCTACGGGCAGCTGGGCTACCTACAAGCGCCTGCTCGCCTATGTGAAGCCCTTCATGCTGGCCTTCTCCCTGGCGGTACTCGGCAACATTATCTATGCCGCTGCATCGACCGGTATGGCAGCAGCCATGGAATACGTCATTGCGGCAATAGAGAACCCGACCGAGCAGAATCGTCTGATGCTGACGCTGGTCATCGTTGGCGTATTCGCATTCCGGGGGCTGGGCACGTTCCTGAGCCAGTATTTCATCAGTTATGTCGGCCGTCAGGTCATTAATGCCTTGCGCAATGATGTCTTTGACCGACTGATGACGTTGCCCTCCCGCTACTTTGATGACAACGCGGCGGGACGCCTGGTCTCGAAACTCACCTTCAACGTTGAGCAGGTGGCGGAGGCGACGACCAATGCCGTGACCATTACGCTCCGTGAAGG
>CAZFQI010000106.1:0-11629 GCA_964520755.1 uncultured Marinobacter sp.
AACTTCGACATTTTCGGGTTCCAGTAGCGGGTCTGGTGACCGAAGTGAGCACCTGCCTTGAGCAGGTCACGCATATTTACCTGAGCCATGATAGTTACCTTTTTAGCTTCGGGTTAGTCCTCCACGTATCCGATTACCCCAACCTGGCTCCTTGAAAAGCAGGAGCAGGCACCCTGGGATAACGTGCCGACACGTGTGTGAATTTGCCGGATTCGTTTCCAGCGGGCGCGTTTATACCATAATCGGGCCGGTAAACGCCATTAATTTTGACCACGAGCTTCCTTGTACCCGGGCAGCAGGCCCCTTAAAATGCCGGTTTGATACAAATCAACGGGAAGCCCAATGCAGGTATCGATCAAGACTCCGGAAGAAATCGAAAAGATGCGCGTCGCAGGCCGCCTGGCGGCCGAAGTTCTCGAGATGATCGGCGAACATGTAAAGCCCGGCGTTTCCACCGAGGAACTCGACCGGATTTGCCACGACTATATCGTCAACGAGCAGAAGTGCATTCCGGCACCACTCAATTACAAGGGATTTCCGAAGTCTGTCTGTACCTCGGTCAACCACGTTATCTGTCACGGGATCCCCTCGGAAAAGAAAATCCTGAAAGACGGAGACATCCTTAATATCGATGTCACCGTAATAAAGGATGGCTACCACGGCGACACCAGTAAGATGTGGATCGTTGGCAAACCGAAACCGGGCACAGAGCGTCTGATCCAGATTACCCAGGAATGCCTCTATAAAGGCATCGAGCTGGTGAAACCGGGAACCCGCCTGGGCGATATCGGCCACGTGATTCAGCAGCACGCCGAGAAACACCGGTATTCTGTGGTTCGTGACTACTGCGGCCACGGTATCGGCGCGGTGTTTCACGAAGAGCCACAGGTGATGCATTACGGTAAACCCGGCACCGGTCTGGAGCTTCAGGAAGGCATGACGTTTACGATTGAACCTATGATCAACCAGGGCAAGTACCAGACCAAACTTCTGCCGGATGGCTGGACAGTGGTTACCAAGGACCACAAGCTCTCTGCGCAATGGGAACACACCATCCTTGTGACTGCGGACGGCCATGAGGTTTTGACCAAGCGAAAGGAAGAGTCCTTCTAAGTGGACCAAAGCGAGCTGGAATCCCACATCAGTAACGACCCCTCTCCGGTCAAGGCGGCCCGGGAGCTGTTAGAGGGAAGGTATAACGCCGATGCCGAAGCCTTCCGACAGGGCGCTGACGTTCGCGCCCTTGTCCATTCCAGGGCCGACACCGTCGATACTGTTCTTCGACTGATCTGGAACCGTTATCCTTTTTCCGGCTCACCGGACATAGCCCTGATCGCAGTCGGCGGCTATGGGCGCGGCGAGCTTCACCCGCAATCCGACATTGACCTGCTCATACTGACCCGCAACGGCATCGAAGGCAGCTGGCACGAAGACCTCGGCGCCTTCGTCACCCTCCTCTGGGACTTGAGACTCGACATCGGTCATAGTGTTCGCAGCATTGAAGAGAGCAAGACAGCCGCCCGTGAAGACATCACCATACTGACCAACCTTCTGGAAACCCGCACCATCGCAGGCCCGGATGAACTGCGGTCAGACCTGAGCGAGCAGGTATACTCCGACGATGTCAGCACCGATCGCGATTACTTCATTGCCAAGCGCGAAGAGCAGCAGCAACGCCATCGGAAATACGGCGATACCGAATACAACCTTGAGCCGAACGTCAAAGGCTCCCCGGGTGCCCTCCGTGACATACAGACCATTGGCTGGATTACCAAGCGGCATTTCGGACTGCAGAACATTGCCGACCTGACCCGATTCAGCATTCTCACCGAGGAAGAACACCAGATACTTTTTCAGGGTGAAACCTTCCTCTGGCAACTGCGATATGGTTTGCAGCTGCTGGCCGACCGGAATGAAAACCGCCTGCTGTTCGACCACCAGCGCGCTCTGGCCCAGATGCTCGGCTACAAGGACGAAGGCAAGCGACTCGGCGTTGAACTGATGATGCAGTCCTACTATCGGACGGTACTGGCACTCGCCGAGCTGGCCGACGTGATTCTGCAATATTATGACGAGGCCATTCTCGGCAGCGCGTCGGAGGACGCTATCCAGCCAATCAACAAACGCTTCCAGATTCGCAACTATTATATCGAAGCGGTTAACAATCAGGTCTTTGCCTACGCCCCGTATGCCATTATGGAAATCTTTGTGCTGATGGCCCAGCACCCGGAGATCAAGGGCATTCGGGCCACGACGATCCGGTCTCTACGGGCACACCGGCACCTGATTGACGATGCGTTCCGGTCCGACCTGGCCGTGACCACACTGTTCATGGAACTGCTCAGAACGCCCCATGCGCTGGATCAGACTCTGTCTGCCATGAAAAAGTACAACGTGCTCGGTCGCTACCTCCCGGAATTCGGCCAGATAATCGGCCAGATGCAACACGACCTTTTCCACATTTACACCGTGGATGCCCATACCATGCGGGTCATCCGCAACATGGTCCGGCTGAGCGGCACCCAGGCCCGGGACGAATATCCCCTCGCATCCCGCCTGATCCATCGACTGCCAAAACTGGAAACCCTCTACATTGCGGGTATCTACCATGATGTTGCGAAGGGCCGGGGCGGTGACCACTCGGAGCTTGGTGCCATAGACGCCGAAGCTTTCTGCCAGAGGCACCATCTCAGCGAGCGAGACACCCAGCTGATTTCATGGCTCGTCGAAAACCATTTGCTGATGTCCATGACAGCACAGCGAAAGGATATTTCTGATCCCGATATCATTCATGCCTTTGCCAGAGCGGTACCGAGCCAGGCGCACCTGGACTACCTCTATGTGCTGACTGTGTGCGACATCAGTGCTACCAATCCCAAACTCTGGAACACCTGGCGCGCCTCACTGTTGCGCCAACTGTATATTGAAGCCAAGCGGGCCTTGCGTCGGGGCACGGAAACCCCCATCGACCGGCAGGAATGGGTTCGCGCCACCCAGTCGGAAGCGCGGGAGATCCTGCACGCCCAGAACATGACCGATGATCAGATCGACGCCATCTGGGACACCGTGGACGAGGACTATTTCCTCCAGGACTCTACCGTTGATATCGCCTGGCAGACCGCTGCCATTATCCGTCATGGCGACAATCCTGACCCACTGGTGCTTATTCGCGACACCCGGGGAGGCCCCACGGACGGCTACTCCCAGATCATCATTTACATGAAGGACCGGGTGGCGCTGTTTGCTGCCACTACCGCCGTCCTTGAGCAGCTGAACCTGAACATCGTGGACGCCCGGATCAGCTCCAGCGAAGGTCCCTACTCAATCAGTTCGTACGTGGTACTGGATGAAAAGGGCCAGCCCCTGGGCATCGACCCGGCACGCAAAGAGCGAGTGCGTTTACGCCTGATCGAAGAGCTGGATGATCCGGAAGACTACCCGGACATCATCCACCGGCGCACACCGCGGCAACTGAAGCATTTCGCCTTCCCCACGGAAGTGACCTTCTCTAACGACACCATCAACCAGCGAACCGTGATGGAAGTGATCACGCCCGACCGACCCGGCCTGCTGGCGCGAGTCGGCCAGGTACTGCTGGAGCACCGGGTACGCCTTAGCAACGCCAAGATTGCCACACTGGGCGAGCGTGTAGAGGACGTTTTCTTCGTCACCGACGAGCACGGCGAACCCATCCGGGACCCGGCCGTATGCCAGGCCCTGCAGCAAGATCTCTGTAAAATGCTGGACGACATTCAATGAATCCGAATCTGGACAGACTCCACCCATACCCGTTTGAAAAACTGGCCAAACTGAAGGCCGGTATTAGCGTGCCTGATCATCTCCGGCCAATCTCTCTCGGCATTGGCGAGCCAAAGCACCCCTCGCCGGAATTCGTCAAAGAGGTGATTGCGAACAACCTGGACAAGCTTGCCAATTACCCAACGACCCGCGGCACGGACGAACTGCGCGAAACCATCAGCCAGTGGGCGACCCGCCGATTCCACCTGACACCTGGCAGCCTCAGCCCGGCCCGCAACATCGTGCCGGTGAACGGTACCCGCGAGGCAATCTTTTCCCTGGTTCAGGCAGTGGTGGATGCCAGCAAGCCTGCCACAGTGGTCAGCCCCAACCCGTTTTACCAGGTGTACGAAGGCGCTGCTTTCCTGGCCGGCGCCACCCCGGTATACCTTCCCTGCGACGGTTCCAACGACTTCATTCCCGATTTTGATTCTGTACCGGAAGCCACCTGGCAGGCGTGTCAGGTGCTGTTCCTGTGCTCACCGGGCAATCCCAGCGGCGCGGTGATTCCCAGGGAAACACTGGCCAAAGTGATTGCCCTTGCCGACAAGTACGACTTTATCGTTGCCTCTGACGAATGCTATTCCGAGCTCTACCCGGATGAAGCCAACCCGCCAGAAGGCCTGCTGCAAACCTGCGCCGCAATTGGCCGGGATGACTATGCCCGCTGCGTGGTGTTTCACAGCCTGTCCAAACGCAGCAACCTGCCCGGCTTACGCTCTGGCTTTGTCGCTGGCGATGCCAGCATTCTGGAAGGCTACCTCAAGTACCGCACCTACCACGGCTGCGCCATGCCCATCCACAACCAGCTGGCCAGCATTGCCGCCTGGACCGATGAAGACCATGTGCGCGAAAACCGCGCGGCTTACCGGGCCAAGTTTGAGGCCGTTGTGCCCATCCTGCGGGAAGTGATGAACGTCGACTTTCCCGATGCCGGCTTCTACCTCTGGCCGGAAACCCCGATGGACGACGAAACCTTCGCCCGGGAACTCTCCGCCCAGCAAAACGTACACGTTCTGCCCGGCCGCTACCTCTCCCGCACCGTGGACAACCACAACCCCGGCGAAAACCGGGTCCGCATGGCGCTGGTGGCGCCGCTGGAAGAGTGCGTTGAGGCGGCAAACCGCATTGTTGAATTTGTTAAGGCGAACCAGGCATGAAACTGTACGGCATAAAAAACTGTGACACGGTGAAGAAAGCCCGGAAGTGGCTGGATGAAAACGGTGTCGATTACCAGTTTCACGATTTCAAGAAGGACGGTCTCGACGACCCGCTGCTGTCAAGCTGGGAAAAGGCGTTAGGCTGGGAAGCCCTCATCAACCGCCGTGGCACCACCTGGCGCAAACTTCCCGAAGAGGTTCGTGATACCATTAGCGCCCAAACCGCTCACGCAATCATGCTGGAAAATCCATCCATCATTAAGCGCCCTGTCGTAGAAAGCGGCAATGAAGTGCGCGTGGGTTTCAATGCAGACGAATGGTCTGCGTGGCTGACCTGACTTTCAGGTAAAACAGATCCAAACTTTCATTCCGGGGTCAGAGAGCGCGTGCTTCTGACGCCACATTCAGAACAGGAGCAACCATCAGATGAGCTTTGCATTCGGTATCGGTATCGGCACCCAGAACAACCAGGGCGAGTGGCTGGAAGTTTTTTACCAGCAGCCGGTCATGACACCCGATAACACACTGATGGACGTCATCTCCAATGCCCTTGATTACAAGGGTGGCAACCAGGCGATCAGTGCGACCGCCGAGCAACTCAGCCAACTCGCCAACGCCCTGCGCCAGGTTGGCCAGACCGACCAGGCAGCACTGGCCGAAAAATCAGCCAACAGCAAACGCCCGGTAGTGGTTACAGTGCTGGAAACCGACGACACAGCGTCCAGTACGCCCGAGGTTTACCTCAAGCTTCACCTGATTTCCCATCGCATGGCGAAACCTCATGGGCTGAAGCTGGACGGTATATTTGGTCTGCTGCCCAACCTGGCCTGGACCAACGAAGGCGCTATCGACCTGAACGAACTCTCCGACCGCCAGCTCCAGGCCCGTCTGGAAGGGCGCACGCTGGAAGTGAAATCCGTCGACAAATTCCCGCAGATGACCGACTACGTGGTACCGAAAGGCGTTCGCATTGCCGATACCGCACGGGTTCGTCTTGGCGCCTATGTGGGTGAAGGCACCACGGTCATGCACGAAGGCTTCATCAACTTCAACGCCGGCACCGAAGGCACCAGCATGATCGAAGGCCGTATTTCTGCCGGCGTCATGGTTGGCAAGGGCTCCGACCTGGGCGGCGGCTGTTCCACCATGGGCACTCTTTCCGGTGGTGGCAACATCATCATTGCCGTTGGCGAGAACTGCCTTATCGGCGCCAACGCCGGCATTGGCATCCCCCTGGGCGACCGCTGCAAGGTTGAAGCCGGGTTGTACATCACTGCGGGCACCAAGGTTGCCTTGCTGGATGACAACAACGAGCTGGTCGAAGTTATCAAGGCTCGCGATCTGGCTAACCAGACCGACCTGCTTTTCCGTCGTAACAGCCAGACCGGCGCCGTGGAGTGCAAAACCAACAAGACCGCCATCGAGCTGAATGAAGAGCTGCATGCAAACAACTGATTCCCCGACCCTCGAACTTGCCATTGACCTGATCCGCCGGCAGTCCGTCACACCGGACGATGCCGGCTGCCAGGAACTGATGATGTCGCGGTTGGCACCCCTGGGCTTTGCCGGAGAAAACCTGCGTTTCGGCGATACCGACAACCTCTGGGCCCGCAAGGGTTCCGGGGGGCCAGTCCTGGCCTTCGCCGGTCATACCGACGTGGTGCCAACCGGTCCGGAGAAGAACTGGGCGCACCCGCCCTTTGATCCGGTGATCAGGGATGGGTATCTCCTTGGTCGCGGTGCCGCGGACATGAAAGGCAGTCTGGCGGCCTTTGTAACGGCCTGCGAGCGCTTCGTTGCCAAATACCCTGATCACCGTGGCTCCATTGCCCTGCTGATCACCAGCGACGAGGAAGGGCCGGCCCAGCACGGCACCGTTAAAGTGGTGGAAACCCTCGAAGCCAGGAACGAAAAAATCGACTGGTGCCTGATTGGTGAACCCTCCAGCACCCATGAAGTGGGTGACGTGATCAAGAACGGGCGTCGCGGCTCGCTTCATGGTTACCTGACTGTTCACGGGGTTCAGGGACATGTTGCCTATCCGCATCTGGCCGAGAACCCGGTTCATTCCGTGGCTCCGGCACTGGATGCGCTGGCCAACGAGTTCTGGGATAGCGGCAACGACTTCTTCCCGCCAACCACGTTTCAGATCACCAAACTGGAGGCCGGCACTGGCAGCAACATTATTCCCGGTGAATGCCTGGTGCATTTCAACTTCCGCTACTGCACTGAAAATACTGCAGAAAGTCTGGAGGAGCGGGTGGTGGCCATCCTGGATCGCCATAACCTGAAGTACGACCTGCAGTGGCACCTGAGTGGCCGCCCCTTCCTGACGGACAAAGGCGCACTCGTGTCCGCCAGCCAGGATGCCATCCGCACGGTAACCGGCCGGGAAACCGAACTTTCAACGTCCGGGGGCACCTCGGATGGCCGCTTCATCGCCCCCACCGGCGCACAAGTGGTGGAGCTTGGTCCCATCAACGCTACCATTCATAAAGTGGATGAATGCGTGAAAGCCGAGGATCTCAACACCCTGTCGGACATCTACGAACAGATTCTGATCGAACTTCTGGCATAAAGGTCGAAATCGGGATCCCATAAAAAAGGGCCAGATGAAACCTTCATCTGGCCCTTTTTCATAGTGCCATTTCAGTAATGAGGAGGAGGTGTTTCATCCTGCTCAGACTTGATATTGGACGGTGAAACATCCTTGAGCTGTTTGTGCAGCAACCGTTTGGCCTCCCACAATTCCCGGATGTCCATTTCCTGCCTGGCCACCTGCTCACTCAGGGTATTGATAACGTCGTCCTGAAAGGCCAGCCGTGTTTCCAGCTCATCCAGTCGGGTTTCCAGATCGTTCTGGCTCATTGGGTATTGGCACTCCCTGGGTGGATCTATCAAGAATGTGATCGATGACACTGCTTACCCCGTTGCTTGGTCAGCGCTCGGGATAATCTGGTATCATGCCGCTTTTGCCCGTCAGCGCTCCCGTTTTCCGGGGAACTGGCGGTTTTCACCGGCCGGATGTGCGATTTTACCCGATATCCGGTTTTTATCGTTAGCGTTACAAGAATGGAGAAATTTCAGTCAATGCGTAATCCATCCAAAGCGATCCTTTTTGCTCTCCTGATCGCCATCCCCGCGCCTCTGGTGCTTGCCCTGTTGCTGTCGTTCACACCCGAGCCACTTCGCCTGATCGCTGCAGGCCAACTTGTAGAGGCCCTGGGTAGCACTCGTGGCATCGCCGCCTACATTATCTCGCTGATCGTTTTCGGCATTGCGGGCTTCCTGGCCATTGCGTTATCCGTCAAGAAACCGGCCGAAAAGCAAAGCACATCCCGGCCGAACAACCGCGCACCCAGCCAGAACAACGATGACGATGATGATGGCTATGACGAAAGCAGCCCTGAGGGCAATGAAGAAGGCACCGTCAAGTGGTTCAACGTCAAGAAAGGCTTTGGCTTTATTGTGCGCGATAGTGGCGACGAGGTTTTCGTGCACTTTCGTGCGATTCGAGGCCGCGGTCGCCGGGTTCTGCGCCAGGGTCAACTGGTTCGCTTCAATGTTGTGGAAGCAGACAAAGGTCTTCAGGCCGACAACGTGTCGATCCTGAGCGACTGAATCGTCCACTGAAACCAAAGAGGCAGCCCCCGGGCTGCCTCTTTCAGTTCCAGACGACCTGTTGTTCGCCCCGGTGGTCCAGGCGCCACCACTTTTCTTCCTCTACCGGCTCGCCCTCTTTCCAGTCTCCCGGGCTGCAACGGATCTCGGTATCCATGGCACGCCAGGCACTGCGCGCGCAGTCGAGATCACTGTTCCAGGGCACCTTTGGCCCCTCAATGACCAATGAAGTGAAACGTTTACCAAATGCCCCCGGATAAAGCGATATCCGCAGTCTCTCGCCCTCGAAGCGGGCAAAACCCTTGATCACGCTTGTTACCTCACCGTCATCCAGTTCCAGTTCGTCAAGGTGGCTCTCAAGCCACCCGGAAACCGCCCCCGGCTCCAGATCACGAATGTAAATTTCCAGATCCTGCACCCGCTGAATCTCCATCCTGATTATTACAATGCCGCACATAGTGAACCGGCCCGGGCCGCGCTGCAACCCAGCGTTCCAGTTCCTGACGCAAATCTTCAGTGCATAGCTGCCGGAGCTTGCCGGCTGCTTTACGCTCATGCCAGGCAACCTCTGAAGCCACGCGATAGAGCTGGATTTCACCCAGCGAAGCCTCAATGTCGTCGAGCGGCTCTTTCCGCGCCAAGGCAACCAGGGACTGACGCCTCAGAGTATCGGCCTGTCCCGCCAGGGCCACCGCCTCGGCCGGGCCTCTGCGGGCAACAAGGTTCAACCGGGCGGCCGCCCGTTCCAGCCACTGCAGCATTCCGCCCGGCGTGCTCACGCACCGGCTCCGGCGAGAAGCGGCAAAACGGATCGCCGACCGAGGCACCTGCACATTCCACTGCTTCTCAATGGCAGCCTGGTGGGCTGTCAGAATGGCCTGACGCTGAACCACGCTTGAAACCGGCATATCAAAGGTGTCGAGTGTGCGGCCCAGACGATGCTGCAGCGCCAGGGCGGCACTGCTTTCGCGAGTCTCGTCAGGCCCCAACAGAAGTATTGGACCTGCCCATTGCAGGACCAGCGCTGACGCCAACCCATCAGGAAGATCCATCAGCGCAATCAGGTCCGCAGGCGAGATATTGTCCAGTACCAGTACCGGCCAGCGTGGCCTATCCTCTCTCGGACCGCCCTCCGATGAGACCTCCGGAAGAACCGGAAGATCACTGGCCATGATCTCCGCTTCACGCCTGAGATCCAGCTCAACGTAATCCTGCTCCAGTACCGGAAGCAGCGATTGCAGCCAGGCGGTCTTGCCCGCTCCGCGTTCGCCACGCACCCAGATCATGGCTGACGGTGACGCCGCCAGACCGATTGCGACATCCTCAGCCAGCTCAACCCACGCGGAATCAGTCACTACCACGGGCGCTCTCTGGGATTCATCAATCGGCGTGGGCTCCCGCTCCTCGGAAGAATCTGGCCAGCGTGGGACCAACTCCAGCACCGCCACATAGGCTTTTTCCTGCAGCCGCTCTGCGTGGCGAACCAGCGCCCCCAACAATTGCGGCCATCCAAGCCATGGCGAATCGCTGGTTTCCCTGGCCGCCGCGAACCAATACATCAGCTGGGAGGATAATTGCCCCTCGCCCCCGACTTCCGTCACTATGGGTTGCTCGCATTGAATAGTGCGGGTGAGTTCATCCATATCCACCCCAGAGCCGCGCAGAAAGCGGGCTATAGCAGGCGCAGAGTCCAGCAGGGCAAGCAGGTAGTCCTCAACAGTAATCACCGAGCCACCACGGCGTTCAACGCTTTCCCGGGCTCGTAACAAAGCGGTCTGGCACTGGGGATCCAGGCATCCTTGCCAATCGTCCATCAAACTTCTCCATGTTTTGAATGCATCATCCTGATGCGAAAGCTATGTTGCAGATCCTTATTGTATCACGCTCGAGCCCCTTACGGCGGGCCGCCTGCGGGCTCACCAGGTACCAGTGTTTTCCATGCTGGCCCAGGGTTCCTTCGGTGGCAACGCCTCGCCTTTCTGCAGAAGCTCAATCGAAATGTTATCCGGCGTGCGGATAAAGGCCATATGACCATCACGGGGCGGACGATTTATCGTTACCCCATTAGCTTTGAGGTGCTCACAAAGGGCATAAATGTCATCCACCCGGTAGGCCAGATGACCAAAATTGCGTCCGCCGGTATACTCTTCCGGATCCCAGTTGTAAGTGAGCTCGATCATCGGCGCCCGGTCTTCACGGGCACGGGCTTCGTCTTCCGGTGCAGCCAGAAATACCAGGGTGAATCGGCCTTTGTCGCTGCTCTTGCGATTGATCTCGACCATTCCCAGCAGATCGCAAAAGAAATGCAGTGTCTCGTCCAGGTTGCTCACCCGGATCATGGTGTGAAGATATTGCATGAAGCCTCCTTCAGAACTGTATTGATCATCGTGCCTTGCCGACAGTTTACGGTATTCTGGCCATATGGATGTAAAAACAACGCCCTACTCTACTCCAGAGCTCACCACGCCGGCGGTCAGGCACCTCGCCTGGCTATGCCAGGCGCCTCAGCTGCTGCAGTCACCACTGACGTTTGAGCCGAGCCGTTATCTTCCTGACGATGTTACAGAACAACTTCAGGCCTGGGATCGAAACCCGGAAATAGCGCCTGCGTCGCTGAGAGAGACGCCGCAGAAGCGACTCGGATTCTATTTCGAGCGGCTTTACCGGGTATTACTTGAAGATCTGCTGGGCTGGGATGTTCTGCTTCAGAACCGCCAAATCCAGTCCCACGGCCGAACCATCGGCGAGCTGGATTTCGTGGTGCACAATCGCTCTGAAGATCGAATCGAGCACCACGAAATTGCCATCAAATACTACCTGGGGGTTCCGGAGCAAAGCGGGAGAACGCTGTGGTATGGCCCGAATGCCAAAGACCGGCTCGACCTGAAAACAGACCGGATGCTACGCATGCAAAGCCAGCGAACCGCGTTGCCCGAAGCCCGGGCATTGCTGGCCGACGCTGGAATCGCAGAACCGGTCATTCCCCGGATTTTCATGCCCGGGTACCTGTTTTACCCGGCCGAGACTCCGGTTATCGTTCCAGAGTCCGT
>CAZFQI010000107.1:0-11372 GCA_964520755.1 uncultured Marinobacter sp.
GATTCTGCTGCACCCTAATCTGGTTTCATTATGCAACCGGAGAGAACAAGTGAGCGAATACAAAAACCGAGCCGTAGTGCTCAAACAACGCCCACAGGGCGAAATCCAGCAAGGCGATCTCGTTTTGGAAGAACGCCCTGTCCGCTCCCCCAACGAGGGAGAAGTGGTTGCTCAAGTGCTCTGGCTTTCGCTGGACCCTTACATGCGGCCCCGCATGAACGATGCCAAAGGTTACATGGACCCCATCGGCATTGACGAGCCGATTGTCGGCGAGAGCGTTGCCCGGGTGGTGGAATCACGTTCAGACGACCTGAAGGTCGGCGACCTGGTCACTTGCTATTCCGGCTGGCAGGAATACGTTACCTTTCCGGCCGATGCTCCGATGGTTTACAAGATTCAGCAACGAGACAACGTGCCCCTGCAAGCCTACCTCGGCGTTGCAGGCATGCCCGGGCGCACTGGTTATTGCGGCCTGATGTACGTGGGCAAGCCAAAAGCTGGCGAAACCGTAGTTGTCTCGGCTGCTTCGGGACCAGTGGGCACCGTCGTTGGCCAGACTGCCAAATCAGTAGGTTGCAGGGCAGTTGGCGTTGCCGGCGGGCCTGAAAAGTGCGATTACGTGGTCAATGAGTTGGGTTTCGACGCTTGTATTGATTACAAGGCCGGCAACCTGGAAGAGGACCTGAAGGCAGCCTGCCCAGACGGCATCGACATTTACTTCGAGAACGTCGGTGGTGCCGTTACGCGCGCCGTTGCGCCGTTACTCAACAAAGGTGCCCGCGTGCCTATCTGCGGTTTTGTTTCCGCCTACAATGCGACGGATATGGCCAGCGTCGAAACCCCTTTCCACGTCCTCAAGGCGCTGGATCCGGTCCCCGAACACCGGTTTTTCCTGGTGACCGAGTGGCAGGACCAGCATCAGGAAATCACGGACATCCTGGCCTCCCGGGTCGCCTCTGGTGAACTCAAGTACCGGGAGACCGTTGCCGAAGGTCTGGAAAATGCCGTTGATGCCTTCAAGGGCATGCTCAAAGGCCAGAACTTTGGCAAGCAGCTGGTTCATATCGCAGACTGATTTCAGCCCGGGGGACGCGAGGGCTTTATGATCAGTCGGAGATTTTCAGGAGCACCTTACCGGTGTTCCTGTTCTCGGCCACATAGGCCATCGCATCCTCCACCTGCTCTATCGGCCATGTGCTATCAATCAGAGGCTCAATCTGGCCGGCGGCGAGCAGTGGCCAGACATTCCGGTAGAGCGCCTGCATCACTTCGCCCTTGTCCTCGACGGTTCGGGAACGGAGGGTGGAACCGATCAGGCGCTGGCGTTTAATCAGCATGATTCCCAGGTCCACCTCGGCCATCCGGCCGCCCATCAGCCCGATCAGTACGATCCGACCGTCGACATTCAAAACCCGCTGATCCTCGGCAATATATTTGCCGCCGACCGGATCCAGAACCATATCGACGCCGCCCCACGCAGTGACAGCATCAATAAAGGAACCCTCGTTCCGGTCCCAGACGCCGCTGGCCCCCAGATTCCGGCAAACCTCCAGCTTGGCTTTATCACCGGCGGTGGCGAATACCGGGTTACCAAAGGCTGTTGCCAACTGGATGACGGCCGTTCCCAGACCACTTGCACCCGCATGCAGAAGCACCCGCTCACCCGGTTTCAAGCCCGCTTCGTGATAGAGATTCAGCCAGGCCGTCGCGAAAACTTCGGGTATGGCCGCGGCTTTTTCCAGCGATAACCCTTTGGGAATGGGCAGAACCTGCACCGCCGGTACCACCACGCGGGTGGCGTAACCACCGCCAGTCAGCAGGGCGCAGACTTCATCGCCGGGCTTGAACTGGGTAACACCCGATCCAACCGAGGCAATTCGGCCACTCACCTCCAGCCCGAGAATATCCGACGCCCCCGGCGGGGGTGGATAAACACCAGCCCGCTGCATCAGGTCCGCTCGGTTGATGGCTGTCCAGACTACCTCGATTTCGACGTGATCTGCGGGGGCTTGCCCCGGCCCTTCCCAGGAATCCCAGCTGAGGTTGCCCCCGGTTACCTTGATTGCTTTGATCATGTATGACGTCTCGGCCTTGCTCATATGGGCACAGGATACCCTATGTTTTTCGAGCATTGCACAAATGACGCCTACAGATTATCAGTCGGTAACTTCGAGGTTAGACAGCCACACGCTCTGGTAGGGTTTCAGGGTAATCGAGCCAGACAAATCATCAATGGTCATTCCGGAAATCAGGTCCTGCCAATGGTCGGTACCAATCAGATTGATGTCGCTCAGGGCTACCTGCTGCATCTCGTTACTGATGTTGTGAATGCAGAAGATGGACTGGTCCCGGCGCATACTCTGGCGCCAGAAACCGAACAGCTGAAGCCCGAGATGCAGGGTGAACTGGGTCGCGTTCGGATGAAACGCCGGCTGTTTACGCCGAATGGCGATCAGGCGTTTCAGCTCCTGGAACGCCTTGCTGTGATGGCTCAAGGGGTCCGCGAGCTTCTGCTCCAGATCATCCAGTTGCCACTGACTGCGGTTAATGGACCTCAGACGACCAGTGTGTTCCACCCGCTCCAGATCGTTCTCAGTTGCCAGCAGACTGTGGATATAGAACGCAGGAATCCCCTCCAGCGCCAGCATCACAGTATGGGCGCACACGAAGCGCTGCAGTTGCCAGTGATCCCGGCCCGAATCCGCCGTCCCCTGGAGTGCGTCGTACAGCGCGATATTGATTTCGTAAGGTTGGTCGCGGCCATCCGGCGTGCGCCGGTACGATACCTTGCCGCCAAAAGAATCCATGGTGTTGATTAGCCGCTGCTTCTCTTCCTCGGTCAGCAGACCATCCGTCGGCCGCATACCGACGCCATCGTGGGAGGCAATAAAGTTCAGATAGGTGGTGCCCATTTGCGCCGGCGGCATACTCATCAGCCAGGTTTTCAGGTGCTTGCAGTCACCGGTAACCAGGGTATTTATCAGCAATGGCGGCAGGGAGAAGTTATAGATCACATGGGCTTCGTTGGCGTTGCCGAAGTAAGTCAGGTTTTCCCGGTTCGGTACGTTGGTCTCGGTAATCACCACCGCATCCGGGCTGTGATGCTCAATCAGCAGGCGCAGGATCTTGATCAACTCATGGGTTTGCTGCAAATGGATGCAGGCCGTGCCCGGCTCCTTCCAGAGAAACGCCACCGCATCGAACCGGAAAATAATAATGCCGCGTTCCAGGTAGCGCCTGATGATGGAGGCGAACTCGATGAGCACCTTGGGGTTGGCAAAATTCAGATCGACCTGATCCTCACTGAAGGTGCACCAGACATAGCGCTCGCCATCATCGGTCTGAACCGGATTCAGCAGTGGCGAGGTTCGCGGGCGCACGACGGCACTCAAATCATCCCGCGGATTACCTTCGAAGAAATAGTCCTTGCCCGGGTCTACCCGCTTGCGGAAATTCTCGAACCAACGACTGCGGGCGGACATGTGGTTGATCACCAGGTCCGCCATCAGCTTGTAATCCCGGGCGATGCGTTCGATATCCTCCCAGTTTCCGTGGGACTCGTTGACGGCCAGATAGTCCATCACCGAGAAACCGTCGTCGGAGCTGTAAGGGAAAAACGGCAGTATATGCACCGACGAGACAGAATCTGAAAGACAGTCGCCCAGGAAGCGATGCAGTGTCTGCAGCGGCTTTTCTTCCGCCCGCTGAACCGTGTCGGCATAGGTAATCAGCACCACATCCGATTCGTCCCAGTTATTCTGGTGCGCAGGCGGCGGTGCCTGGTTGGGCGCCAGCCCCATGGTGATCAACAGCTCCTCGGCCAGAAAGTCACAGTCCAGCTCCGGATAGACGACATCCAGCATGGAAACCAGCTTCGCTTTCAGAGGCTGGGTCATGGCCGGAATTCCTCATTATCCAGTTCCACGGCCTCCAGCAATTGTTCCTTGATATCGGGTATGGCGCTGGTCACCCGGTTCCAGCTGGGGATGAAAGGCGTATCCATCGGGTTGTCGAGGAAATAGGCGCCGGCCCGCATCACATTCTGGGCGAAGAGTTCCACCGCCTTCTCTTCCTTATGCCGATCGAAGGTCAGGCCATTGATGATAGCGTCGTTCTGGTAGGTTTCGACAAAATCCAGGGCAATCCGAAAATAGGTAGCCTTGATGGTCCGGAATTTCTCATTGGAGAAAATCTCGCCGTTGGTCGCCAGTTTTCGGAACAGGGCCTTGGCGATATCCATGCTCATTTTCGACAGTCCCTTGCTGGCATCTTCCGGCGAAAGCTCCTGATGCTTGTGGTCATAGACATCGGCAATATCCACCTGGCACAGGCGGTTGGTGGCGTAGTTGCGCTTCATCTCCGACAGCACGCCGATCTCCAGTCCCCAGTCGCTGGGAATACGCAGGTCATTGATCACATCCGTACGGAACGAGAACTCCCCGGCCAGGGGGTACCGGTAACTGTCCAGGTAGTCCAGAAAATCGTTGGGGCCGCAGACTTTCTTCAGCGCGCGGATCAGCGGTGTCACCAGCAGGCGGCTGACCCGTCCGTTCATTTTTCCGTCCGCTACCCGGGCGTAGTAGCCTTTGCAGAACATGTAGTTGAAGCCGGGATTGGCCACAGGATAGATAAGGCGGGCCACAAGGTCCCGGGAATAGGTGAGGATGTCGCAGTCGTGCAAGGCAACGGACTTGCTGACACCAGAGGCCAGAACATAACCAAAGCAATACCAGACGTTTCGGCCCTTGCCCATTTCCGTCGGCGCCAGGTTCTGTTCCCGGAGCTTCAGGTCAATGTTCCTGAGGCGGGGGCCGTCGTTCCAGAGCACCTTGAAGTTCTGGGGCAGGCCCGAGAAATACTCCAGGGCATGGCGGTATTGCTCCTCGCTGGCGCGGTCCAGGCCAATAACCACCTGATCCAGATAAGGCACCTGACCCAGCTCGTGAACAATATTTTTCAGGGCCGGCCCTTCCAGCTCCGAGTACAGGGAGGGCAGCACCAGCGACATGGGCCGGGCCTTGCGAAAACTCATCAGCTCCGCCTCGAGCTCCTCTACCGGACGCCGAACCAGGTTATGAAGGGTGGTGATAATGCCGTTCTGGTAAAAGTCGCCCATGAAGGCTCTCCTTTTCATGCCTGCACTCAGACAGGTCAGTACCCGTACTCAAACAGGAGATTGAGTACGCACTCATTCCAGCCTTCGGGGCCGGGCTTGAGGGAGCGCATGGCGTGCTTTGCCGAGGGCAACCGCACCTCTTCGCTTTTTACGCCCCGGATCACCACCGGTATATCTGCCGATTCCAGCATCTGCTGATCGTTGGGGCTGTCACCCAGGGCAATGGCCAACACGGGCTCATCGCCATACTGCTCCCGGTATTGCTCTTTATATTTGTTTAGCAAGAACCGGGCCCCATCGGCTTTATCAAAAATACCCATGGCATGGAGGAAACGTCCGCCCGCTACCAGGCGGAGGTCCTCGGCACTCAGAGCCGCTTCAAACTCCGCCAGCTCCTGCCCCGAGGCCTGCCAGATTAATGGTTCGGTTCCCAGCCGCTCTTTGGCCCGCTCGGCCGCCGCCGGTTCCAGGCCGGTCTGCGCTGCCAGTTCATCGGTAGACATGTCGGCAAAGCCCCTGAACCGCGCGCCCTTCTTCCGTTGCGCGCCCAGCACTTCAAGGACGCGTTCCCGGGTTGCACCAAAATTCACCACTTCTTCTTCCGCATTGCCCAGAGCGTGGGGCGGAATAACCACGGCTGCACCGTTTTCGACAATGAACGGATCGTTATTTCCAAGTTCTGCCCTCAAGGCCCGGATCTCCGGCATGGTCTTGCTGGAGTTAAGCACCAGGGGAATATTCGCTGCCCTCAGCCTGGCCAGGGCAGGGCCCGCCGCCTGCCAGCGGTAATCGTCATGATCAAGCAGGGTGCCATCGAGATCGGAAAAGAGGATCAAATGGGGTCTGGCCATGGCCGGTCTCCGTTAGGCTTCGCGGAACTGCGGAAGACCGAGGGAATGGTCCTCGGCCACGTTGATCAGAACATCGGCGCGGCCGGGCATTTCAGCGAGGCAGGCACGGGTAACCCGCTCATAATGCATTACGAAGCGTCCGACTTCGTCGTCGGTCATAATGCGCAAATCCTGTGCATCTCCATGGGGCTTGCCACTTTCTGGTGCATTGCGGATTTTATTCGCCAGCTTTTGCTCCTGGAGTCGACGCCATTCAAGGACACATTCCATGGAGGGGGCCTTCAACATGACCAGAAAATCGATTTCATCAAAGAATTGCCGGTACTCCCCTTTCAACTGATCGTTCACATAGCTGCGCCAGAGGCTGTCAGGATCCTCGTTCGCCTCCAGCCGATTTATCGGATCATCAAGCGCACTGTCTTTCTCCGGTCGCGCATCCAGGCACCAGCCCTCCAGAAGAATGACCTCCGCCCTTCCGCCGAAGACAGGCCACTGATCCCGGGGAACCCGGTCGTCCCGGGACTTGTCGAAGGCAGGAATCGGGGTGGCATCTTCAGGCGCTGCACTGCGCAAGCGGTTCAAGACCTGTTGCCCGAGCGCCACGTCGTGTGTTCCCGGCACACCACGGGTTTTAAACAGCGGGTGTATCCGTTGGGCGAGGTCCTCGCGCTCGGCTCTGGTAAGGTAAATGTCATCCAGGGAGAAATTGGCAGTGGAACGGTTGCGGTGCCGGAGCAGAATTTCCCGTAAAAAGAGGGTCAACGTGGACTTGCCCGTACCCTGGGCTCCGTGAATACCAACCACAATGGGCTGCTTTTCCGTATCATGGAGCGCACAGATTCGGTCTGCCAGCGGCAGAATGGTCTTTTCCACCGTTTCGGCGTAGGAGTCGGGCAGGCCCTCCTGTTGAATCAGGGCACTGACGGTTTGTTCGAGCGAGCGATCAGACACGTTGGATTTCCGGTTTAATAGATTATTGAAGAGAGACGGCAGCAGAATTCATACCAATGGGAGTATAGGCGTTTTATGAGTGGCAACGATTTTCGAATAGAGCATCGCTACCTGGAGCTCCCGGACAGCTTTTATTCCCGGGTTCAGCCCTCACCACTGAAAAACGCAAAGATGGTGTGTTTTAACCACAAGCTCGCCAAGCAGATGGGCTTTCGCGCCGATTCCGAATCTGACTGGACTGGCGTGGGCGCAGGCTCTGAATTACTGGAGGGCATGGACCCGGTGGCCATGAAATACACCGGCCACCAGTTCGGCGCCTACAATCCGGAACTCGGCGACGGCCGTGGCCTGCTGCTGTGGGAAACCGTTGGTCCCGATGGACGACGCTGGGACTGGCACCTCAAAGGCGCAGGCATGACCCCCTATTCCCGCTTTGGCGATGGCCGGGCCGTGCTTCGCTCCACCGTTCGCGAATACCTGTGCAGCGAAGCCATGCATGGCCTTGGCATCCCGACCACCCGGGCACTGTTCATGGTGAGCGCCAAAGACCCGGTGCGCCGGGAATCCATCGAGACGGCGGCGGCACTGGTGCGCGTGGCTCAAAGCCATATTCGCTTCGGACACTTCGAATTTGCTGCGCATCATGAAGGGCCTGAAGCCGTGAAAACCTTGCTCGAGCATGTGATCTCGCTGCACTTCTCTCATCTGATCAACCTGCCGGATGACGAGCGATACGCCCGCTGGTTTGAGGAGGTGGTGGAACGTACGGCAAGAACGATTGCGGACTGGCAGGCAGTCGGCTTCTGCCACGGCGTGATGAACAGCGACAACATGTCGATCATCGGCGACACCTTTGATTATGGCCCCTTCGCATTCCTTGATGATTTCGATGCCGGCTATATCAGCAATCACACCGACCAGGGCGGGCGTTATGCTTACAACCGTCAGCCCCAAGTAGGCTTTGAGAATTGCCGTTACCTGGCCACCGCCCTGCTGCCGGTAATGGAGGAGGACGACGTGCGCCGGGGGCTTCGCCGCTATGAAGTGGCTTACAACGAACGGTTTCTCCAGAACATGCGAGACAAGCTGGGCCTGGTTATTGAAGATGAAGCGGACCTGAGCCTGATCATGGATACCTTCAGCATGATGCACGAGCACCATGTCGACTACACCGCTTTCTTTCGGGCACTTTCCAATCTCCACAGCCATGGCCATGGGCCGGTGCGGGATCTGTTTGTGGATCGCAGCGTGGCGGACCAGTGGCTGGAACGCTATGAGGAGAGACTTCTGAACGAAACCCGCGCTCACGATGAGCGGGAGTACGCCATGCGCCGAGTGAATCCTAAGTATGTGCTGAGGAACTACCTGGCCCAGCAGGTCATCCAGGAAGCCCAGAACGGGGACTACGAACCGTTGAAAGCACTGCTGAAGGTGCTTGAGCGGCCCTGTGACGAGCAACCGGAGAACGAGGCTTATGCGGCACTGCCGCCGGATTGGGGCAAGCATCTGAATATCAGCTGTTCAAGCTGATGGGGCTGCACCAGCCAACAAAAAAGGGCCGCACGATCTACTCGTACGGCCCTTTTCTTTTTTTGGCAACTACTGGAGATCAGACGGCCTTGGCAGCAATGATCTTCTCGTGCCATTCCGCAGGACCTGTCTGGTGCACAGACGAGCCCCGTGAATCAACGGCGACTGTGACCGGCATGTCCTCTACCTCGAACTCGTAAATGGCTTCCATACCCAGTTCCGGGAAGGCGACCACTTCCGCATTCTTGATGGCTTTGGAAACCAGGTAGGCGGAGCCGCCTACGGCCATCAGGTATACCGCACCGAATTCCTTGATGGCGTCGATGGCCACCTGACCGCGCTCGGCTTTACCAATCATGCCGGTAAGGCCGGTCTTCTCGAGCATGGTGTGGGTAAACTTGTCCATTCGGGTAGCGGTCGTCGGGCCTGCGGGGCCAACCACTTCTTCACGCACCGGATCAACCGGGCCCACGTAATAAATGAACCGACCTTTCAGATCGACCGGCAGCTCCTCGCCTTTCTCGATCATGTCGACCATCTTTTTGTGGGCAGCATCCCGGCCAGTCAGCATCTTGCCGGATAGCAGAACGGTTTCGCCCGGCTGCCAGTCCTTGACGTCTTCGGGGGTCACCGTATCGAGGTTCACCCGACGCACGTTGTCGCCCACTTCCCAGGTGATTTCCGGCCAGTCTTCCAGGCGCGGCGGCGTCTGCAGGGACGGTCCGGTGCCATCCAGGGTGAAATGCGCGTGACGGGTCGCAGCACAGTTCGGGATGATGGCCACCGGCTTATTGGCTGCGTGGGTCGGGTAATCCTTGACCTTGACGTCCAGAACGGTGGTCAGACCGCCCAGCCCCTGGGCACCGATACCGAGATCATTCACCTTGTCGAACAACTCGAGGCGCAGTTCCTCGGCTCTGTTCGACGCACCGCGCTCTTTCAGGTCGTGGATGTCGATCGGATCCAGCAGGGATTCCTTCGCCATTTCCATCGCCTTTTCGGCGGTACCGCCAATACCAATGCCCAGCATGCCAGGCGGGCACCAGCCAGCGCCCATCTGCGGGACCATCTTCAGAACCCAGTCTACAACCGAATCGGACGGGTTCAGCATGGCGAATTTGGACTTGGCCTCTGAACCGCCGCCTTTGGCAGCCACGTGCACTTCAACCGTATCGCCCGGGACCATCTTGTAGTGGATGATGGCCGGCGTGTTATCACCGGTGTTCTTACGCTTGCCGTCCGGATCATCCAGGATAGAGGCGCGCAGCACGTTGTCTGGATGGGTATAGGCGCGACGCACCCCTTCGTTGATCACATCATCCAGGGCCATCTCGCAGTCCCACTGGACGTTCATACCGATGTTGACGAATACCGTCACAATGCCAGTGTCCTGACACAAGGGCCGATGCCCTTCCGCACACATGCGCGAGTTGATCAGGATCTGGGCCATGGCATCCTTGGCCGCCTGGGATTCTTCCTTCTGGTAGGCCTCATACACACCATCAATAAAATCTTTCGGGTGGTAGTAGGAAATGAACTGCAGCGCGTCCGCTACGCTTTCAATCAGGTCGTCCTGGCGGATTACGGTGGTCATAGGCGCCTCATCAGCTTGGTATCGTTATGTCGTGTCGTAAAAATCGGGAGGCGAGAGTTTACCAGAAAATCGGTTTGGCGAGTGATTGGACAGATGGCGAAGCAAGGATTAAAACCCGTGAAAAACGCCACGAGAAAAAGGTATCATCCTAACCAAACTAGAATAACACCGCAGGAGACACCGTGACTGACCTCGTCCTCACCGAAATCAAAGACCGGATTCTCATCGTTCGCCTGAACCGGCCAGAGCGCAAGAACGCCCTCACCCACGCCATGTACACCGCCATGGGGGACGCCCTGGAACAGGCCAGGGACGACACAAACATTCGGTGCGTGCTCTTCACCGGCACCAGCGAGTGCTTCACCGCAGGCAACGACCTGAGCGAATTTGCCGCCGGTTTGCCCGGTGATTTCGAACAAACGCCTGTCGGCCGCTTTCTTTTTTTATTGGCCAGTGCAACCAAGCCTGTGGTGGCGTCGGTCAATGGCGCTGCGGTCGGCATTGGCACCACCATGTTGCTGCACTGCGATCTGGTGTTCGCCGGCAACAACACGGCGTTCCAGATGCCCTTTGCCAGCCTCGGGCTTTGCCCCGAGGGCGGCTCAAGCCTTCTGCTGCCCTCCTGGATTGGCCGGGTGCGCACTGCCGAGCTCCTGATGCTTGGCGGCGCCTTCTCCGCAGATGAAGCTTCCCGTCTTGGCCTGATCAACCGGGTTTGCGAGCCTGAGCAGACCGAAGCCAATGCCTTCGAGGCCTGCCAGCGGCTGGCTGAAAAAGCACCAGCAGCCATTCGGGCCACCAAAGCGCTTCTTAACAGGCCAACTATGGAATCACTCAGGGAAACCATGCTCGAGGAGGGACAGCTGTTTGCCGAGCGGCTGAAATCCCCCGAAGCCGCCGAAGCCTTCCGGGCCTTCATGGAAAAACGCCCGCCGGATTTCTCGAGCTTCGAATAAACCTCGACTGCGCCCCAATTTCCCGGTTGCCGGACCTCGACAAACCGTTAACCGGCAACTATTTTTCTCAAAGGCCGAACTCCAACTGTGCGGGGAGGATTCAATCCAGAAGAATCACACTTTTGGCTGATCAACACTTGCCATACTGTCGCTATAGTCAGAGATACAGAAATTGGCTTACAGCGCTGGCTACAATTTCAGACAACAGTTTAAGCAGAACAGGCCACTGACAACGGGCTTACCGGATCAGACCGGCCCCGTCAGCTGCCGAACATAACGACACAACAACAGGAAAAGGTTCCACCCATGTTCAAGAAAACTCTAATAAGTCTTGCCGTGGCGTCTTCCGTTGGACTTACAGGCTGCTTTGATAG
>CAZFQI010000108.1:0-11150 GCA_964520755.1 uncultured Marinobacter sp.
TTCCCTTCCAGCCACGCGGCGTCGATCTGAGAGGCCTCATCAATCAGATAGGCCGGTGTACCCATTCTTTCCGCCAGCTCGCGCAAACGATTCGAGTTGGAACTGTTCGGAGAACCTACCACCAGCATCAGGTCACAGTCTCCAGCCAACTGTTTGACGGCGTCCTGGCGGTTCTGGGTGGCGTAGCAGATATCGTCTTTGCGCGGGCCCTGGATCTCCGGAAACTTTGCACGGAGGGCGTCGATCACCCGGGCGGTATCGTCCATGGACAGGGTAGTCTGGGTTACGTAGGAAAGCTTTGCGGGATCTTGCACTTCCAGGTTGGCAACATCTACCTCGTTTTCCACGAGGTAGATCTCGCCACCGTTGCTGTGATCGTACTGCCCCATGGTGCCTTCCACTTCCGGATGGCCGTGGTGGCCGATCAGTACGCATTCCCGGCCGTCGCGGCTGTAGCGCATGACTTCCAGGTGGACTTTGGTGACCAGCGGGCAGGTGGCGTCGAAGACCTTCAGGCCACGACGGGCGGCTTCGTTCTGCACTGCCTGGGAAACGCCGTGGGCGCTGAATATGACAAGCTTGTCGTCCGGGACTTCGTCCAGTTCGTCCACGAAAATGGCGCCACGGTTGCGCAGGTTATCCACCACAAATTTATTGTGGACGACCTCGTGCCTTACGTAGATGGGCGCTCCGAACACGTCCAGCGCCCGGTTTACAATTTCAATGGCGCGGTCCACGCCGGCACAAAAACCTCGGGGATTGGCGAGTCGGATCTGCATATCAACCTGCTGCTCTGGTTAGTGGGCCGGGCCGACCGGCTCCACATCAATGATTTCTACTTCAAACGTCAGTGTACGCCCTGCAAGGGGGTGATTGAAATCCACCTCCACTTCGTCACCTTCTACGCGGCTCACAACACCAGGCAACTCACTCTGCCGTGCATCGGCGAAGGAGATCATCACGCCGGGTTCCAGCACCATGTCGGGACTGAACTCATGGCGTTTGAAGGTCTGGACGTTATTCGGGTTGTGCTGACCAAAGGCCTTCTCGGGCGGTACCTGAAAACTGTCCTTGTCGCCCGCCTTCATACCCATCAGATAGGCTTCAAAGTTTTCCGGCAGATTGTCATCGCCGATTTCCAGGGAAGCCGGCTCTTTCTCAAACGTTGAATCAATCACTTCGCCATCCGGAAACTTCAGGGCGAAATGCAGTTTTACCCGGGTACCCTTGTCGACAGGCAGTTCATTCATAAGAGCTACTCACTCCTTTGCGCATCCCCGTCGGAATCGGCGGGTTTGCGAAACATATCAAGAATCATCATGGCGGCACCGATGGTGATGGCGGTGTCAGCCAGGTTAAAGGCGGGAAAGTGCCAGTCCTGCCAGTAGAAATGCAGGAAATCGACCACGTAGCCGTGCACCACCCGATCGTAGACGTTGCCCAGCGCGCCGCCAAGTATGAGTACGATGGCAACGGCGGTCCAGGTTTCATGGCGCTGAAGGTTTTTCAGCCATTTGATCAGTACCACGCTGACCACCAGCGCCAGGGTTACGAAGAACCAGCGCTGCCAACCAGAAGCGCCGGCCAGAAAGCTGAATGCTGCTCCGGTATTGTGGAGCAGCGTCAGGTTGAACATGGGGATGACCGGAACCGGGTCACCATAGGTCAGCATGGCGGTGGCCATGGCCTTGGTGCCGAGATCCAGAACGATCACCAGCACTGCCAGCCACAGCCACTTCAATTTGCTTCCGGTGACCTGCTCAGTCATGGTCGCGTCCATCAGGCGTAGGCGCGGGCTTCGCCGGGCCCTTCCACGTTGGTCACACAGCGACCACAGAGGTCGTCGTACTTGGCGTTGCGACCGACGTCTTCCCGATGGTGCCAGCAGCGCTCGCACTTGGTGTGAGCGGCAGGCATCACCTTCACTCGGAGACCTTCGTGGGAAGTCATTTCAGCATCGCCAGCTTCTGAAACTGGCTTAACGCTGGCTTCGGAGGTAATCAGGACAAACCGCAGTTCCTCACCCAGGTGCTTCAGGTCGGCAGCGAGGTCACCTTCACAGAACAGGGTCACTTCGGCGCTGAGCGAGCCTTTGATTTCACCCCGTGCCCTGGATTCCTCAAGGCACTTGTTGACGGCCTCTTTCACACTGTACATCTCGCGCCAGTAGTCGCGGCCAAGCTCGGCGTTGTCTGGCAGCGCGGTAAGGCCTTCGTACCAGGTTTCATAGAACACGGTATCGCTGCGCTTGCCGGGCAGGTGCTGCCAGATTTCATCAGCGGTAAAGCTGAGGATCGGGGCGATCCAGCGAACGAGCGCCTCGGCGACATGATAGAGGGCCGTCTGGCAGGAACGCCTCGCCAGGCTGTCAGCCTGGGTGGTGTACTGGCGATCCTTGATGATATCCAGATAGAAACCACCCAGAGTGGCTTCACAGAAGTTGTACACCTTCTGGTAAATCCGCAGGAAGGCGTAGTTGCCATAGTCCTCATGGAGCTCTTCCTGCAACTGCAGGGCACGGTCCACCATCCAGCGATCCAGGGCGATCATATCTTCCGGCGCCACCATGTGCTGCTCCGGATCGAATCCAGTCAGGTTGCTCAACAGGAAGCGGGAGGTGTTCCGGATCCTGCGGTAACCATCGGCGGTCTGGCGCAGGATATCCTTGGAGACGGTCATTTCGCCGCTGTAGTCGGTTGCAGCAACCCACAGGCGCAGGATGTCCGCCCCCAGCTCGTTCATGACCTCCTGAGGCGCGATGACGTTCCCCAGGGATTTGGACATCTTGTGGCCCTTGCCATCGACGGTAAAGCCGTGGGTCAGAACCTGCTTGTAAGGCGCCACGCCGTTCATCGCGATGGAGGTTTTCAGGGACGACTGGAACCAGCCCCGATGTTGGTCGGAGCCTTCCAGGTACATATCCGCCGGGAACTGGCCCAGCTCCTCGCGAACCCGCAGGACCGATTCGTGGGTTACGCCGGAATCAAACCAGACATCGAGGGTGTCCGTTACCTTCTCGTACTGCTCGGCATCGCTGCCCAGGAGGGAGGATGCTTCCAGCTCGTACCAGGCGTCGATACCGCCTTCCTCGATCTGTTGGGCCACCTTTTCGATCAGGTTCTGGGTGTCCGGGTGCAGCTCCTGGGTTTCCTTATGGATAAACAGGGTGATGGGCACGCCCCAGGTCCGCTGACGGGAGATGCACCAGTCCGGAGACTGATTGAACATGGCCTCGATCCGGTTCTTACCCCAGGAAGGCACCCAGCGCACACCCTGGATGGCTTCCAGAGCGTCTGCGCGCAGGTTTTCCTTGTCCATGCTGATAAACCACTGGGGTGTGGCCCGGTAGATCAGCGGGGTCTTGGTACGCCAGCAGTGGGGATAGCTGTGCCGGAACTTCTCGGAACGAACCAGCTTGCCCTCGCGCTCGAGGGCGCTGCAAACCGGCTCATCCGCCTTGTAAACGTGCACGCCTGCCAACTCACCGGCGGCCGAGGTGTAGGTGCCATCCGCCTGGACCAGATTGATGGTGCCGATGTTGTAGGCCTTGCCCACTTCAAAGTCTTCCATACCGTGATCGGGCGCGGTATGAACAGCGCCGGTACCGGCATCGGTGGACACGTGGTCGCCGAGGATCACCGGTACTTGTTTGTCGTAGATCGGGTGCTGTAGAACCAGATTCTCCAGGGCAGCGCCGGAGCAGGTTGCCAGCACTTCGTAGTTCTCAACCTGCCAGCGGGCCATGATGCCATCGACCATATCGGCAGCCAGGATCATCCGCTCCGGGCCATGCCCGACATCGGTCTGGACCAATGCATAGTCCAGATCGGCATTGAGGGACACCGCCTGGTTGGCCGGAATGGTCCAGGGCGTGGTGGTCCAGATAACAACGGACACATCGCCACTGCCATTATCGGTGCCGAACAGCGACAGGGCTTTTGCCTGATCAACCGCGGTAAAGCGCACGTCGATCTGGGTAGAAGTCTTGTCCTGATACTCAACCTCGGCTTCTGCCAGTGCGGACTGACCGACCACACTCCAGTAAACCGGCTTGTAACCACGCACCAGGTGGCCCTTGGCGACAATCTTGCCGAGCGCACGAACAATACCCGCCTCAACCTTGGGGTCCATGGTCAGGTAAGGCTTGTCCCACTCCCCCATCACGCCAAGGCGGATAAAATCGGTTTTCTGACCGGCGATCTGCTTGGTGGCGTAGTCGCGACAGGCCTGGCGGAAGGTTTTGTAATCCACCTTTACACCGGCCTTGCCAATTTCCTGCTCAACCTTGTGCTCGATGGGCAGACCATGACAGTCCCAACCCGGCACGTAAGGCGCGTCATAGCCCATGAAACTGCGGGACTTGACGATCATGTCCTTGAGAATCTTGTTGACCGCATGACCAATGTGAATGCTGCCGTTGGCGTAGGGAGGGCCATCATGGAGGATGAACTTTTCCCGCCCTTCACGCTGCTTGCGCAGGTTGCCGTAGACGTCGAGATCCTGCCAGCGCTTTAGCATTTCCGGCTCGCGCTTGGCCAGATTGCCACGCATGGGGAAGGCGGTTTCCGGCAGATTCAGGGTGTGCTTGTAGTCGCTCATGGTTTGTGTGCGTACTCTTTTGGTCTTGGTCAGTGTTGGTCAGTCGTTTATTCGTTGGGGCACAGCCGGGCGTTTCAATCCGCGCTTTTCACAGAGCCGTTTTCGGCGATCCACGCTCGGGCATGTTCGAAATCCCGGGCAATCTGATACTTCAGCTCATCCACGGAATCGAACTTTTCCTCGTCCCGCAGGCCGTGGCGGAATACCACTTCCAGATGCTGGCCATAAAGTGTGCCAGCAAAGTCAAACAGGTGCACTTCCAGCGAGGGCCGCTTGCCGTCCACGGTCGGACGCACACCGATATTGGCAACGCCATCGAATCGGTCGCCGTCATCCAGGGTGGCGGCCACCACATAGACACCGCGCAGGGCCGGCGTTCTGTGCAACAAAATATTCGCAGTTGGCGCGCCAATCTGGCGCCCCAGTTGCCGGCCATACACGACCCGGCCCCGGATTCGATAGGGGTGACCGAGAAGCGCTTCAGCTTTCTCAAGTCCATTCACGGTCAGCAAGTCCCGAACCCGGGTACTGCTCACCCTTTCTCCGCCTACCGTCACTGTAAGGGTATTTTCAACGGTAAACCCGGCGTCGTTGCCAACCTTCTCGAGAAGTGCGAAGTCGCCGGCCCGATCACAGCCAAAACGGAAATCATCGCCGACCACCAGGTGACGAACGGCCAACCCGTGAATGAGAACATCGTCTATGAAGCCCATGGCCGAATAACTGCGAAACGCCTGATTGAAGCGCAGGCACAGCACGATATCGATGCCCTCGGCCAGCAGGGCCTCGAATTTCTGGCGAAACCCCATCAGCCTCGGTGGCGCCTCCCTGCCCTGGAAAAACTCCCGGGGCTGGGGTTCGAAAATCATGACCACAGACGGCACACCCAGAGCTTCAGCCTTGCTTCTGACCTGATCAATAATGGTCTTGTGCCCCAGGTGCACACCATCAAAGTTACCAATGGTGGCGACACAGCCGTTGGCGAGCGGTGAATCCTCCCGACGGGAAAGCATTTTCAGGTTGGTCAGGCCCCGGATCAGACGCATGCAATGCGAACCTTCAATTGCCAGCTAGCTTTCAGCGCTCACTTTTACCGCAACGCTGGTGAGAAAACGCGCGATTATACCTTACCTGTGGCGGAAATGTCTTACCCGAACCCCGGCCAGCGCCAGCGCAACGAAGTAGACGGCGACGCCTGCCCCCACCAGCAACCCCATATCCGCCGCCCGCTGATAACCGCCGTTTGCCAGCCACACCGACACCGGGGCGTTAAGCCAGACAATGATGGCCGCTAGCGCACCGTTGGCAAACAGCAGCTGTAGCAGGAAACGGGGCCAGCCGGGCTGGCTCTGCCAGGCCCCTTCCTTCCGCAGTCCGCGCCACAGAAGATAGCCATTCAACCAGGCCGATATGGAGGTGGCCAGCGCAAGACCTGCGTGAGCCAGCGGAAAAATGAGAATCAGGTTGAACACCATGTTTGCCACCATGGCAATAATGCCGATCTTGACCGGCGTTTTGGTGTCTTCTCTTGCGAAAAACCCCGGCGCCAGAACCTTGATCAGCATGAACGCCAGCAAACCGGCGGAATAGGCCCTCAAGCTCTGGGCCGACATGGCGACATCCCGGTCGGTAACCGCACCATAGTGAAACAGGGTGGCAATCAAGGGCTCGGCCAACAATGCAAGCGCAAGGGCTGCCGGCAGACCGATCAACAGAACCGCCCGAACCGCCCAATCCAGGGTAGCCGCGAACTGGTCCGCTGATGCCGCTGCGTGTTTACGGGAAAGGCTCGGGAGGATCACCGTGGCAATGGCTATGCCAAACACCCCGAGAGGAAGTTCCGAAAGCCTGTCAGAGTAATAGAGCCAGGAAACGCTGCCTGTCTGGAGAAAAGACGCCAGAACGGTATCAAGCAGCAGGTTGATCTGACTTACCGACACCCCGAACAGCGCAGGCGCCATCAGCTTGAGAATCCGGCTGACGCCTTCGTGGCGATAATCCACTCGAGGCCTGGGCAACAGGCCCAGTCGCATCAGAAACGGCAATTGGAAAAACAGCTGCAAGGCCCCGGCAATAAAAACGCCCCAGGCCAGGGCCATCACCGGCTCGTCCATCAGTGGCGTTAACCAGATGGCCGCCGCAATCATCGCCAGGTTCAGAAGCACCGGGGTAAATGCCGGCACAGCGAAGCGATCGTAACTATTGAGGATGCCGCCCGCGAAGGCAGTCAGCGAGATCAGCAACAGGTACGGAAAGGTGATGCGCAACATGTCGCTGGTAAGCGCGAATTTCACATCATCATCCAGGAAGCCAGGAGCAAAAACCGCCGTCAGCACCGGCGCCCCGAGAATGGCCACCAGCGTGACACCCAACAGCACCAAACCGAGGGAGCCTGCCACCGCATTGACCAGTCGCTGGACGTCCGAGAGTGACTGATTCTCCCGATAGGATGACAGTACCGGCACAAAGGCCTGGGAGAAGGCGCCTTCAGCAAACAGCCGGCGCAGGAAATTTGGAATCTTGAACGCAACGAAAAAGGCATCCGCCCCGGCACCGGCGCCGAAATAGCGGGCGATGACCATGTCCCGAACCAGACCCAACACCCGGGACAGCATGGTCATGATACCCACAAGCCCCGACGACCTGAGCAGGCCGGGCGCCCTGGGCAATTGCTTCTGTTCAGGCGTTGGTTCAGGTTCCGACGACATGCAGGCCCTTGTGTGGCATTCTGGACATCCTTTTGGCGCGGGTATTTCGGGAATTACTAGCTTCCCGGTTCAGTCCGTGTTCAGCGAGCCGCGAGTTTACCACAGGCCTTCTGTGTCGGGGGATGAAATGGGTTTTAGCCTTGACATTTGGAGGTTTGAGCGGCATAGTTCCGCGTCATTTATTTCGACGCGCTGGTTTTGGCGCGCCCGCGATGTAACGAATCATTCAGCAACGAATTTGAGATTTTCAGGAGTTTTACGGTGGCAAATTCCCCGCAAGCCAAGAAGCGCGCACGTCAGAACGAGAAGAACCGCAAGCACAATGCAAGCCTGCGTTCCATGGCTCGTACTTACATGAAAAAGGTTCAATCCAAGATCGAATCCGGCAACTACGAAGAAGCCCAGGCCGCTTTCCAGCAGGCTCAGCCAATTCTGGACAGCATGGTCAACAAAGGCATCTTCGCGAAGAACAAGGTTGCTCGTAGCAAGAGCCGCCTCAGCGCCAAGATCAAGGCCCTGAAGAGCGCATAAGTCGCTAGATTCAGGCATAAAAAAACCGGCCAAACGGCCGGTTTTTTTATGGGCGAACGATCATCACACAATCACCAGATTGTCCCGGTGAATCATCTCCTCGCCCGACATATAGCCAAGAATTTCGGTAATCCGGTCACTGGACCGGCCGGCAATGGCCCTGGCTTCATCGGCGTCGTAATTCACCAGCCCCCGGGCGATTTCACGGCCACTCTGATCGAAGCAGGACACCATCTCCCCTCGCCGGAACTGCCCCGACACCCCTTTAACGCCCACCGGCAGAAGACTGCGCCCACCAAGACAGAGCACTTTCACGGCACCATCATCGAGCGTCAGCCTGCCCCGGGTCTGCAGATGACTGGCGAGCCACTGCTTTCGCGCCGCAATCCGGCCCTGCTCCGGCAGCAACAGAGTGCCAATCACATCGCCTTGCCGCAAACGGCCAATAGCGTCTTCGATGCGACCGCCTACGATAACGGTGAAAGCCCCCGAACGGGCAGCAAGCCGAGCAGCCCGCAACTTGGTCTGCATACCGCCGCGACCAAGAACGCCGGCGCCACCACCGGCCATGGCATCCAGCTCGCGATCACCGGCCCGACGCTCGGTCACCAGGCGGGCATCCGCATGCTTCCTCGGATCCTTGTCAAACAAACCCAGTTGGTCAGTCAGGATAATCAGGCCATCGGCCTCAATCAGATTGGCAACCAGCGCGCCCAGGGTGTCGTTGTCGCCAAACCGGATTTCGTCGGTAACCACGGTGTCGTTTTCATTGACGATTGGTACCACACCGAGGTTCAGCAGGGCCCTGAGCGTGCCCCGGCCATTGAGGTAACGCTTGCGGTCGGACAGGTCATCGTGGGTGAGCAGAATCTGGGCGGTATGGATATCGTGACGCTTGAACTGGGCTTCCCAGGTCTGCACCAACCCCATCTGACCGACAGCTGCCGCCGCCTGAAGCTCATGGAGCTGCTCCGGCCTGACGGTCCAGCCAAGCCGACTCATCCCTTCGGCCACCGATCCAGAGGAGACAACAACCACCTCAACGCCGTCTTCGATCAACTCTGCAATCTGATCCACCCATAAACCAAGAGCAGCCACGTCCAGGCCACGGCCGTCGTTGGTCAGCAAGGCGCTTCCGATCTTGATAACCAGGCGGCGGGCCTGGCGCAGCTGTAGGCGTTCAGTCATGGTTCGTGAGCAATCTCTCTGGTGTCAGTCCTGCTTTTACTCTGGGGCGTAGACCACTTCGACGTCGTAATCATCATCGTCAAAGTCGTCGTCATCGTCCTCTTCACGGGCCGCGCGGCGAGCCTGACGCTCGGCTTCAATACGGGCGCGGGCCTCGTCGTCCATCTGCCGGCGTCGCTGCGCTTCCCGCTCGGCAAATTCCGGATTCTGAGCTTCTTCTTCGGCCTGCTCTTCAATCCAGCGCATGACAGCCTGGGCCAGGGATTTGGTGCCCTCGCCGCTTAGCGCGGAAATCCGGAACACCGGCCCTTGCCACCCGAGCTCATCGATGATCGCCTGACAATGGGCATCGCGGTCTTCCTCGGCCACCATATCGACCTTGTTCAGAACCAGCCATCTTGGGCGGTTGGCGAGGGTTTCACTGAATTTCTCCAGCTCATGCTCGATCGCTCTTACCGCATCGGCGGGCGAGGAGCCATCGTACGGCGCCACGTCCACAAGGTGCAGTAGCAGCCGGGTACGAACGAGATGCTTCAGGAAGCGGATACCCAGGCCCGCGCCTTCGGCAGCACCTTCAATCAAACCGGGAATATCGGCAATCACGAAACTCTGGTGCGCCTGCACGCTGACCACACCAAGATTGGGCACGAGCGTGGTAAACGGATAGTCCGCAACTTTCGGGCGGGCCGCCGATACTGAACGAATGAAGGTGGACTTGCCGGCATTGGGCATACCCAGCAGCCCCACATCCGCCAGCACCTTCAGCTCGAGCCTGAGGTTGCGCAGCTCACCATCCGAGCCCTTGGTGGTCTGGCGTGGCGCACGATTCACTGAAGATTTGAAGCGGGTATTACCAAGACCATGAAAACCCGCCTGGGCAACCTTCAGGCGCTGACCGGCATGAGTCAGGTCCCCCAGGACCTCGTGGGTGTCCATATCGACCACCGTGGTGCCGACCGGAACCGGCAAAACCAGGTCCTCGCCTTTATTGCCGGTACAGTTGCGGCCGGAGCCTGGCTCGCCATTCTGGGCCTTGTGCTTGCGCTGGAACCGGTAGTCGATCAGCGTGTTCAACGACTCTTCGGCCTCCAGATACACGGAACCACCATCGCCCCCGTCGCCACCATCGGGGCCACCCTTGGGAACGTATTTTTCACGCCGGAAGCTCAGGCAGCCGTGACCGCCCTTGCCGGCTTCCACAATGATGGTGGCTTCGTCTACGAATTTCATGAATCAACCCTTTGCGCCATGCGCATAAACTAAAAAGCCCCGCAGCCTCTAGGAAGCTTTGCGGGGCTCCGGATGGCTCTGAACACCTGATGATATCAGGATATCAGCGCCACCCAAGGTTCGACAGAACCGGATCGCCGCTGCTTACGCAGCCGGAACGATGCTCACGAACTTACGGCTCTGCGGGCCTTTGACTTCGAACTTCACCTGACCTTCCGCTTTCGCGAACAGGGTGTGGTCCTTGCCAATGCCAACATTGCTACCAGCGTGGAAACGGGTGCCACGCTGACGAATGATGATGCTGCCTGCAGATACAGTCTCACCGCCGAAGCGCTTCACACCAAGTCGTTTCGACTCGGAATCGCGACCGTTACGGGTACTACCTGCTGCTTTTTTATGAGCCATTACCAGCCTCCTTATTTAAGGGGTAATTCGAGAGCCTCAGCCCTTGATACCCGTGATCTTGACTTCAGTAAACCACTGACGGTGGCCCTGACGCTTCATGTGGTGCTTACGACGACGGAACTTGATGATCTGAACCTTGTCGTGACGGCCGTGGCTAACCACTTCCGCTGTCACTTTGGCACCATCAACAACCGGCGCGCCTACCTGAACCTTGTCGCCGTCGGCGATCAGCAGAACGCGATCGAACTCAACGTTGCCACCGGTTTCAACTTCCAGCTTTTCCAGCTTCAGGGTTTCGCCTTCCTTTACACGGTGCTGCTTACCACCGCTAACAATAACTGCGTACATTCACTCGTTCTCCACGATTGACCCATCCCTGCTCTTATCCACCTGGTTCTAAGGGAGGCGCTCTGGCGACCCTATAGCAGGGAGCGCAGGTTGGGATGAGTTGGGCGCGTGATTGTACGAAAAGACGCACTGCAACACAAG
>CAZFQI010000109.1:0-11101 GCA_964520755.1 uncultured Marinobacter sp.
TTCTCCTGGCAGTCCGCCAGTTTTCCGGGCAGGCCGGCAATGTCCAGGGCGCCTTTTCGACGGGTCATATCCCGTGCCTTTCGGGCTGCTTCACGGGCCCGGGCGGCCTCGATCATCTTGTTGACGATAAGCTTGGCTTCGTTGGGCTGCTCCTGCAGGTATTCGGCAAAACTCTGGTACAGCTCCTGCTCGACCGCGGTTTTTACCTCGGAGGACACCAGCTTGTCCTTGGTCTGGGAGGAGAACTTCGGGTCCGGAACTTTCACGCTGATGATGGCAGTGAGGCCTTCACGGGCATCGTCACCGGAAGTCGCAACCTTGGCCTTCTTGCCCAGGCCTTCCTGCTCAATGTAGTTGTTGAGAGAACGGGTCAGGGCGGCACGGAAACCGGCCAGATGAGTACCACCATCCCGCTGGGGGATGTTGTTGGTGAAGCAGTAAAGGTTTTCCTGGAACGCGTCATTCCATTGCATGGACACTTCCACGGCAATACCGTCTTCCCGCTCACGGTTGAAGTGGAATACCCGGTTAATCGGCGTCTTGTTGGCGTTCAGATGCTCAACAAAAGCCCTCAGACCACCTTCGTATTGAAAGATCTCTTCCTTGCCGGACCGTTCATCGGTCAAACGGATGCGGACGCCACTGTTAAGAAACGCCAGTTCACGAAGGCGCTTGGCAAGAATGTCGTAGTGGAACTCAATGTGAGTGAAGGTTTCCGGCGATGGAATAAAATGCACCTTGGTGCCCGAAGCATCGGTTTCGCCAACAGCAGCCAGGGGCGAATTGGGAACACCGTGGGTGTAGGTCTGTTCATACACCTTGTTATCACGACGGATCGTCAGGGTGAGGGTAGAGGACAATGCGTTGACCACGGATACACCGACACCGTGAAGGCCGCCAGACACCTTGTAGGAGTTGTCATCGAACTTACCACCGGCGTGCAGCACGGTCATAATAACCTCTGCCGCGGAGACACCCTCTTCCTCGTGCAGATCCACCGGAATACCACGGCCGTTATCCTTAACCGTTACCGATTCATCCGGATGAATGATCACCCCGATCTCCGAACAGTAGCCCGCGAGAGCTTCGTCAATGGAGTTATCTACCAACTCAAAGACCATGTGATGCAGACCGGTGCCATCATCGGTGTCCCCGATGTACATGCCTGGCCGCTTTCGCACCGCATCCAGTCCTTTTAAGACTTTGATACTGGAGGAATTGTAGTTCGATTCACTCATTCGGAAACTCCTGAAGCGTGATAGGCCGGGGCATTTTTGCTTTTCCCACCGGTCTTATTCTTCCGTCAATTTGCCATGTTCCACGTGGAACAATCTGTAATCCGGTGCCTTACCTTCGGGCCAGAGCTGGTCCACGAGGGGACGCTCTATAGACGTGATAAACACCTGACAACGTAATGCCTGTAACCTGCTGGCCAGCATGGCCCGATGTCCTTCATCCAGCTCGGCATTGATGTCGTCGAGCAAAAAGGTCACCTGCTTGCCCATGTCACTCAACAACATGCCCTGGGCAATCTTCATTAATATAACCAGTGTTTTTTGCTGGCCCCGGGAGAAGGTTTCGGCCACTGGCCGCCCCTGGAACTTCAACCGGATATCGGCGCGATTCGGACCATAAAGTGTGTGTCCGACCTTTCGCTCCTGTTCTCGATGATCTGCAAGCAATTCCACCAGCGGGCGGTTAACATCCCAGCCCGCGTAGTACTCGAGCTTCAGACCTTCAGTCCAGGGTACTTCCACTTCACAGACCAGCTTTTCAAAGGCCGCCTTGAACTTGCCAAAGATGCTAGCGCGAGCCTCGGTAATGCGTTCACTCAGGGTGGTGTACTGATGGTCCCAGACCCGCATTAACGCTTCGTCTAGTCTACCATTTCTGAGCATTTGATTCCGCTGTGATGTGACTCTCTGGCATTGTTGCCAAATCGATCCAAAAGAAGGTTCCACGTGGAACACTAACCAATCGAGAAACTGTCGTCGCTTTCCCGGCCCACCCGCGACCACATCAAACACACCCGGATCGATTACCGAGACCGGCAGATGTTTCGCCAGGCTGGACAAACTTCGCACTGCTTCACCATCCACCCTCAGGATCGTTTCTTTCTGACCCACATCCCGGGAAATTCCGAGACGATGAACCAAAGCCCCGTTGTCTGCCCGACTCCGATCGTCCAGGCCATGATCCAGTCCACCAAACACCGTGAGCCGTTGCGCACCGTGGCTCACCACTGCCTGATGCCGGTTCACCCGGAACGATCGACCCAACCCCAGATAACCGATGGCTTCCAGCACACTGGTTTTACCGCTGCCGTTTTGTCCATACAGCAAGTTAAAGGAAGGCGATAGACTGACTGGTGCAGAAGACAGATTGCGGAAATTTTCAGTCTGGAATTTTACAAGCGCCATAGAAAAGCAAACTCGAAGGGGAGGCGAAAGGAGGCGAACAAAAGCCGCAAAACGAAAAAGGCAGCGTTACCTCCCTTCAGTAACGCCGCCCTAGTGTACAAAAGCCAATCGCTCAAGGCGACAGCCTTAGTGGAGCATGTTCAGCCGTTCATCCATGAACACGTCCATTTCCGGAGCCAGGATGTGAACGTACCGATCAAAATACAGGAACTGCTTGAGCAGAAGGGCGAACTCCCTCGGGAAATGCAGACCATGGCTTTCGCCGATCTTAACCATATCCATCAGAATATGATTAACATCATCCTCCGCCTGATCCGCTTCGTAAGGAACCTCGTCCGGTACCATCTTGTCCATCTGCTGATACAGCCTTCGAAGGTCACCGGCAAGATCCTCCACCCGAACGGCCTGGCGGGTAATGCCAATACGGACCATGGCATCGGCCATCCCTTCAAAATTACCAACCATCACTGCCGAAATAAAATCACTGACCGCCTGCCAGGTATCCGGCTTGATCCGGCCAACAATGCCAAAGTCGATAAACCCGACACGGCCATCCTTCAGCACCATCAGGTTTCCGGCGTGGACGTCGGCATGGAAGAACTCGCACTGGGTGAGACTCGAAAACCAGGTATTCATCGCAGTGATCAGGGTCCGCTCTGGATCACGGGCGTAACCGCGAATGCTTTCCAGATCGGTCAGCGAAACCCCATGAAAGCGTTCCATTGTGAGAATGCGTCGGGTGCTGCAATGCTCGAAAACCCTCGGCACTGCCGCGTCTTCATTATGGGTGTCGTGCAGGAAATCCCGGAATACCTTGAGGTTGTTGGCTTCCTTGATGAAGTCACACTCTTCCATCATGGTCCGCTGGATTTCTTCGACAATACCGGACATGGATGTCCAGGACAGTTTCGGCGCCAGGGTTTCAATAATGCGGGCGGACACATACAAAAAGTTCAGGTCCGTCAGCAGGATGTTCTCGACCCCCGGCTTCTGCACCTTGATAACCACCTCTTCACCGGTTACCAGCCGCGCGGCATGCACCTGAGCAATCGAAGCCGACGCCAATGCTACCGGATCGATTTCTGAATAGACTTCATCCAGCGGCCTTCCCAGCTCGTCCCGGATAATCTTCTTGATGACGCCGAACGGCAGGTTCGGAGTCTTGTCCAGGCAGTACTGAAATTCCTCCACATATTCCTTGGGGAAGAAGGTAGGGGAGCTGGCAATAAACTGCCCCAGCTTGATATAGGTCGCACCGAGGGACTCAAAGGTCTGCCTCAGCAGCCGGGGCGTGGGAGGACGATCTCCCCGGAGCCAGTTGATCCCGGTGCGCCCGAGTACCGACACAGTCTGGCCAATCCGAAAAGCGCCTTTGATTCCATTCGTTACGGTACTCATCAATCTCATCCTCCTACAGCCTCATGGGCATAACCACATAGAGGCAGCGGTTGTCGTTCTGTGCTTCGATTAACGCACTGCTGTTGGGGTTGGACAGGGTAATCTTGACCTGATCCTCATCCAGCGCGTTCATCACGTCGACCAAATAGCCTACATTAAAACCGATCTGCAGGGATTCGCCCTGATAGTCCACCGGCAGCGCGTCTTCAGCCTGTTCCTGGTCCGGGTTGTTGGCGAATACCTGGAGTTCATTCGATGCCAGATTCAGGCGAACACCCCGGATATTCTCGTGCGACAGGATCCCCGCCCGTTGCAGCGTATTCTTCAGTGTCGCGCGATCCGCCAGCACCACCTTGTCGCCGCCCCGGGGAATAACACGGTTGTAGTCCGGGAACTTGCCCTCGATGAGCTTGGAGGTGAAGGTGTAAGAGCCCACCGTCGCCCGGAGGTGATTATCACCAATGACCAGGGTCACCGGCGTTTCCACATCCTCAACCAGACGGGCCAGCTCCAGAACGCCCTTGCGCGGAACAATCACCTGTCGCAGCTCCGGGCAATTGGTCGCCACTTCCAGATGTGCCATTGCCAGGCGGTGGCCATCAGTCGCTACCGTCCGTACGTGATCCTTGTCCACTTCCAGTAACAGACCATTCAGGTAATAGCGAACGTCCTGCTGGGCCATGGCGAACGCCGTTGCATCCAGCATCCGGCCCAGCTCCTTCTGGGGCAGTTCCAGACGGAAGCTCTCGTCCTCGTCTTCCACGTTGGGGAAGTGCTCCGCCGGCAATGTGGACAGAGTGAAGTGACTGGCGCCACAACGCAGGTGCAAGCGATCGCCTTCCAGGGACAGCTCCATCGGCGCTTCATCACCAAGGGCCCGGGAAATATCGGACAGTTTGCGGGCCGGAACGGTAATCCGGCCAGGCTGATCCACATGCACCGGTGTTATCCGGGCAACCAGTTCCACCTCCATATTGGTTCCGGTCAGGGTCAGGGTATTGTCCTCGGCCACCAGCAATACGTTGGACAACACGGGCATGGTCTGTTTCTTTTCCACCACGCCGGCAATACTTTGCAGTGGGGTAAGCAGGGATTCACGGCTGATCGTCAGTTTCATGGCACTCAGCTTTCTTTATGTTGGAAGGGTGAATGTTATTCGCCAACGCCCGGCATCAGGTGGTCAGCAGTCTCATAAAATTCTGATAATCCTCGCGGATGCCCGGATCAGTCTCCTGCAATTCCACGATTTTCTTGCATGCATGCAAAACGGTTGTGTGGTCACGGCCGCCAAAGGCGTCACCAATCTCCGGCAGACTGTGATTGGTCAGCTCCTTTGACAAGGACATGGCGACCTGCCGGGGACGCGTAACGGTTCGGGTCCTCCGCTTTGAAAGCAGATCGGCAACCTTGATCTTGTAATACTCCGCTACCGTGCGCTGGATATTGTCGATGCTCACCTGCTTTTCATGCAGGGCCAGCAGGTCTTTCAGACTCTCCCGGATAAAGGGCGGGGTTATCTCCGAGCCAGTGAAGTGAGCATTCGCTATCACCAAACGTAGCGCACCTTCAAGCTCTCGAACATTCGAGCGGATCTTTTGGGCAATAAAAAAGGCCGCTTCGCTGCTCAGTTTTACGTTCGCCTGATCAGCTTTTTTCATCAGGATCGCTACCCGGGTTTCCAACTCAGGCGGCTCGACCATCACAGTCAGACCCCAGCCGAATCGAGATTTCAGGCGTTCTTCCATGTCGACGATTTCTTTCGGGAATCGATCGCAAGTCACAATGACCTGTTGGCCACCTTCCAGCAAAGCATTAAAGGTGTGGAAAAACTCTTCCTGAGACCGTTCTTTACGGGCAAAGAACTGAATGTCGTCGATTAACAGGGCATCCACGGACCGGTAATAGCGCTTGAATTCGTTGATGGCGTTCAGCTGCAATGCCTTGACCATGTCCGCCACAAACCGTTCCGAGCGGAGATAGGCCACTTTCGCCTTGGGGTTGCGACGGACAATTTCATTGCCGATGGCATGCATCAGGTGGGTCTTACCCAGACCAACACCGCCGTACAGGAACAACGGGTTGTAGGCGCCACCCGGATTCTCCGCCACCTGCATGGACGCCGCACGGGCCAGCTGGTTGGATTTGCCCTCAACGAAGGTCTCAAAGGTGAAGCCTTCATTCAGAAAACTCTGATGCTTGATATCACCTTCAACCTGAACCGGTCGCCGTTCGCTGCCGCTTTTCGGACGCACGGACGTAGAACCTGCAACCGTTGCCGCCACGCCCTTCTCTTCTTCCGTAACCCTGCTCCCGGTTTCTTCCTGAACCTGACCATTGACCCGGACAGGTGCTTCCGAGCGTTTGACCGGCTCACTTTCCCGGGGCGCAGAGCCAACCTTCATGTTAACCCGGGGAGCCTGGCCGCCGTTCAGATCCTTGAGTACCTCCTCGATGCGTCGCAGATACTTTTCATTCACCCAATCCATCACGAAACGGTTGGGCGCGAACAGCATCAGCTGCCCCTCCCGATGATCGGATTGCAGGGGCCTGAGCCAGGTATTGAACTGTTGTGCGGGAAACTCGTCCCGGAGTACTTCAAGACATTGATGCCACATACTGTTTGGCACGACAGCCTGCTCCCGATAACCCTGAAATGTCTCTGAACGGACAAGGGACTTCCTGTCCAGTGAGATGACCCCGGATTCTAACCCGACCGGCCCTTCAGTGAAAGAGCCATAGCCGGTTCATGAACAGCCTGTGGAAATTTATTCCTATATATTTCAATTTTTTACAAACTTACCTACAACCTTGTGTACAGAAAATAACTTCTTGGAAAGTTACCCACAGCCCTGTGTGTACACCCCGGGTTTAACCCTGTTAGGAACCAGGGGACGTAACCGGGGATAACTTGGATCCATCACACCAAACCGAGTTACCCACATTTCGCCCCGCCTCCGTCCACAGCGCTCAGGCCACCTTATCAATACCCTTATAAACCACGCAGTAATATGTTTTTGAATATTTTTTTTGGCTTATCCACAGAAACCCTCGATACTAATAACAGTAATAATTAATCCTTAAAAGAATTCTAAAAAGACTTACTGAATTTATTACCTGGTCAGCCGATTCACGAATTTCCCGGATGCGCACAACCCCCTAGCAATAAGCATTGAATTCCCACCGGTATTTGCATAGAATGCCGCTCCTGTTTTGGCTGTTCATTTTCCAGCCAGTTACTGAATTTCCAACTTACGAATTGTGAGATCATCACCATGAAAAGAACGTTTCAACCAAGCGTCCTGAAGCGTAAGCGCGTTCACGGTTTCCGTGCCCGTATGGCCACTGCCAACGGCCGCAAGGTTATTTCCCGTCGTCGTGCCAAGGGCCGCGCACGTCTGTCCGCGTAAGCTCTGATTGCCTCATGAAGGCTTTGAGTTTCCCGAAATCACATCGTCTTCTGCGACCTGCTGATTACGGCAAAGTCTTCAACGACGTGCAGCTGAAAGTTCCGCATAGGAATTTTCTGATCCTGGCGACACCGAATAACCTCGGTCACGCCAGGATCGGTTTGATCTTCTCGAAGAAGAACCTCAAGCTGGCCGTCCAGAGAAACCGGGTAAAACGCCAGGTCAGGGAAAGCTTCCGGCAACAGACGGATCTGCCCGGTCTCGACCTGGTGGTTCTGGGACGTCAGGGGCTTGTTTCCCTGGATAACCAGTCGGTACGGGCATCCATGGACGACCTCTGGCGACGTCTCAGAAAAAAGTACGCTCAATCTCAGCCATCCCGGGCAGCAACATCGGACACTGCCGGTCGAGGAACGGGTTAATGCGCAAGCTCCTGCTTCTGCCCATCCGCTTCTACCAGTATGCAATCAGTCCCCTGATGGCCAGTCACTGCCGCCACTATCCCACCTGCTCACAATACGCCGTTGAAGCCATAACCCACCATGGCGCGCTCAAAGGATTATTTCTCGCAATCCGGCGTCTGTTAAGGTGTCATCCCTGGGCGGAAGGCGGTTATGATCCTGTGCCGGGAACAACGGAACCCGGGGTTCAGGAAACCGTAACAACCTGCGTACACGCTGATCATTCCCATACAACAACCCAGACCAGACAGTAACTCTATGGATATTCAACGCATCGTATTATTTGCCGGCCTGGCTATTGTCAGTTATCTGATGGTGCTTGCCTGGAATGAGGATTACCATCAGCAGCCAGAGACGGCCCAGGTCGCTGAATCACAGCCTTCGCAGAACACCGGCAGCCTGAACGGTTCAGACGATATGGTGCTTCCGGAAGATAATGCCGCTCAGGTGGACGGTGATGGCGAGTTCACGACACCGGAAACCGGTCAGGCTGTCGTCAGTTCTACCGAAAACAACACGACGGTCAGCGATCAGTTCATCACTGTGCGCACCGATGTGTACGACCTGCAGATTGATCGTGTCAGCGGTAACCTCGTAAAAGCACAGCTGCTTGACTACGACGACACCCTGAACAGCGAGGAGCCGTTGACCCTCCTGAACAACACACAGAACCGCCTGTACGTTCTCGAAAGCGGTCTGATTGGTCGTGACGGTCCTGATAGCCGCAAAAATGGTTCCGCTCCCGTCTACAGTGCGGATGCCTCCAGCTATGAGCTGGCTGAGGGTGACAACCAGCTCCAGGTAGATCTCACTTACACCACTGATAATGGTGTCCAGATCACCAAGCGCTACCAGTTCGAACGCAACAGTTATGAAATCGGCGTCAAGTACCTGGTTGAGAACCAGTCCAGTGACAACTGGCAGGCCAATTTCACCGGCAAGATCGTCCGTGACCAGTCTCCGGACCCGACCTCCCAGACCAGCATGGGTATTCAGGCGTTTCTTGGTCTGGTGATCAGCTCCCCGGAAGATCCGTACGAGAAATTCGATTTTGGCGACCTGCAGGAGACCCAGATCAACCAGTCCGTCACCAACGGCTGGCTGGCCTTTCTCCAGCACTACTTTCTGTCTGCCTGGGTGCCCGAACGCGACATCTCTGCCCAGTATCAGACCACACAACGTGGCCAGAACTACGTGATGGGCTTTGTCTACCCCGCCACCACCGTGGCGCCGGGCGAGACCGCCGAAATCGGTGCGCGGGCTTATGTCGGACCGAAGATCATTGAGCGTCTTGAAGCCGTGGCTCCGAACATGGACCGTACCGTTGATTTCGGCTGGCTGTTCTTTATTTCCCTGCCGCTGTTCATCATTCTGGACTGGTTCCACAGCCTTGTTGGCAACTGGGGTGTTGCCATCATCCTGCTGACGGTTCTGGTCAAGGGGGTGTTCTTCCACCTGTCCGCCACCAGTTACAAGTCCATGGCCAAAATGCGGGCGGTAGCGCCTCAGCTGACCCGGCTGAAAGAATTGTACGGTGACGATCGACAGCGCATGTCCCAGGAAATGATGGCTCTGTACAAGCGGGAGAAAATCAATCCGCTCGGTGGCTGTCTGCCCATCCTGGTGCAGATGCCTGTGTTCATTTCCCTGTACTGGGTACTGTTTGAAAGTGTGCAGCTACGCCATGCGCCGTTCATGCTGTGGATTCAGGATCTGTCAGTCATGGACCCGTATTTCATCCTGCCGATCCTGATGGGCGCCAGCATGTTCCTGCAGATGAGTCTGAACCCGACTCCGCCTGATCCCATGCAGGCCAAGATCATGAAGATGATGCCGTTGATCTTCACCGTGTTCTTCCTGTGGTTCCCGGCAGGTCTGGTTCTGTACTGGCTGGTGAACAACATTCTGTCCATTGCCCAGCAGTGGTACATTACCCGCAAGATCGAAGCAGAAATGGCCGGCAAGAAGCACTGACCGGTGCCCGAACCGACCCGGCAAAGGCTCCTGTGTGGAGCCTTTGTTGTTTTCAGCCTGTGGAAAAAGTATGAGCCAGAGTTCTGAAACCATCGCAGCCATAGCCACCGCACCCGGACAGGCCGGGGTCGGCATCGTTCGCGTGTCCGGTCCCAGGGCTCGGACCATTGCCCAACAGATGCTGGGGTTCGAGCCCAAACCCCGTTATGCCCATTACGGCCCGTTCCAAGACAGCCGGGGCGAGTTGATTGATGAGGGCATCGGGCTGTTTTTCCCCAACCCCCACTCCTTCACCGGTGAGGATGTCTTCGAGCTTCAGGGCCACGGTGGCACCGTGATTCTCGATCTTCTGCTCCGGGAAGTGTGTAGCCAGGGCGCAAGACTGGCCCGACCGGGTGAGTTTTCCGAGCGGGCGTTTCTGAACGATAAACTGGATCTGGCCCAGGCCGAAGCCATTGCCGATCTGATTGAGAGCAGCTCGGAACAGGCGGCCCGCTGTGCCGTTCGTTCGATGCAGGGGGTGTTCTCCCGGCAGATCGAGGATCTGGTGGACGCGGTTACTCATCTACGGATCTACGTGGAGGCGGCGATCGATTTTCCCGAGGAGGAGATCGATTTTCTGGCCGATGGCAAGGTGGCCAGTGATCTTCAGAGCCTGCTGGACCGGCTCGGGAAAATCCTGGCGGAGGCCCAGCAGGGGACCATTCTGCGGGACGGCATGAAAGTGGTCATTGGCGGCCGGCCCAATGCCGGAAAATCCAGCCTGCTCAATGCCCTGGCCGGTCGTGAGGCTGCCATTGTTACCGCTATTGAGGGCACAACCCGGGATGTCCTGAGGGAACATATCCACATCGATGGTATGCCGCTGCACATCATCGACACGGCAGGTCTCCGGGACAGCCCGGATGAAGTGGAGCAGATCGGGATAGCCCGGGCCTGGGATGAAATCCGTCAGGCCGATCGCATCCTTCTGATGGTGGATGCCACCACCACCGATAAAACCAGTCCCCATGAAATCTGGCCGGATTTCATTGACCAGCTACCGGCCAACGCGCCGGTGACGGTTATTCGCAACAAGGTGGACCTGTCCGGTGAAACCGTAGGGATCAGTGCCGAAGATCACCAGAGCGCGCCGGTGATCCGTTTAGCGGCAAAGTCTGCCGAAGGTCTGGAGATTTTGCGGGACCACCTCAAGCAGTGCATGGGCTTTGCCAGCACCACCGAGGGTGGTTTCCTGGCCCGACGCCGGCACCTGGATGCCCTGGAACGGGCCCAGGCCCTCCTGATTCAGGGCCAGAGTCAGCTGGAAGGATTCGGCGCCGGGGAGTTACTCGCGGAAGATCTGCGGGCGGCCCAGGATAGTCTGGGCGAGATCACCGGGCACCTTACCCCGGATGAGCTTCTGGGCAAGATTTTCAGCAGCTTCTGTATCGGCAAGTAA
>CAZFQI010000110.1:0-10942 GCA_964520755.1 uncultured Marinobacter sp.
TGGAACCGGCCAGAATCCCGGCCTTGGACAATGGCAGGGTGATGGCCCAGAAGGTGGTGAGGCTACGACAACCCAGGTCTGATGCAGCCTCCAGCAGACGCACGTCCAGCTTCACCAGGTTGGTATAGATGGGCAGCACCATGAACGGCAGGTAGGCGTAGACGATGCCCAACACCACCGCGAAGTTGGTGTTCAGCATTTTCAGGGGCTGGTCAATCAGACCCAGCCACATCAGAAAACTGTTCAGCAGCCCCTGATTGCCGAGGATGCCCATCCAGGCATAGACACGGATCAGGAACGAGGTCCATGAGGGCAGCATCACCATCAGCAGCAACACCAGTTGCCAGTGCTTCGGAGCCCGGGCCATGGCGTAGGCCATGGGGTAGCCAATGAGCAGGCAAACGACGGTGGCCAGGAATGCCGTTTTCACCGACCCCCAATAGGCAGCGATGTAGAGGCTGTCGGATAGCAGGAACAAATAGTTCCCGATATTCACCACCACTGAGAGGGTATTGTCCATCCACCGGAAGACCGGCTCATAAGGGGGAATGGCCATCACCGCCGAGGTCAGGCTGATCTTCAACACCAGCGCAAAGGGCAGGAGGAAGAACAGCAGCAGCCACAGGAACGGGATACCGAACACCACCCGGCGATGGAACAGCAGCGAACGCACCCGCGCGGTCAGTCGGGCGGGAAACAGTTTCCGGTTCATGGCTTCAGTTCCAGAGCAGGATGGGGCTGGAGGCTTCCCAGGATACGAATACCCTATCGCCCCAGGTTGGCCGCTCACCGCGGCGTTCCACGTTCGCCATGGTTGCCTGAACGCGTTTGCCGCTGGCCAGTTTCACGTAGTAAGACGTGATGTCACCCAGGTAGGCAATATTGTCCACCGTACCGCAGCTCCAGTTGTGCTCGCCGTCCGGTTTGTCGGAGGTGAGGTAGATCTTCTCCGGACGCAGGGCTACCAGTGTTGCGGTGCTTTCCGCAGGGGTGGTCACGCCGCGATCGATAAATACGGGGGCGTCCAGCAGGTCGCTGGTCAGCGTAACGCTGTCGGCTTCGTCTTCCCGGATGTGAGCCTCGAAGATATTCACCGAGCCAATGAACTCTGCCGTCATGCGGCTGTTCGGGCTCTCGTATATGTCGATCGGCGAGCCGATCTGGGCAATGCGGCCCTGGGCCATGATGGCTATCCGGCTGGCCATGGTCATGGCTTCTTCCTGATCGTGGGTCACCATCAGGCAGGTGGCGCCCACGTTTTCCAGAATTTCCACCAGTTCCAGCTGCATTTCAGTACGCAGCTTCTTGTCCAGGGCGCCCATGGGCTCGTCCAGTAACAGCAGTTTGGGACGTTTGGCCAGTGAGCGGGCCAGGGCAACGCGTTGTTGCTGACCACCAGAAAGTTGCTGGGGCTTGCGCCGGGCATAGGGTTCCATCTTGACCAGCTTCAGCATGGCGGCCACCCGGTCGCGAATTTCGCTCTTGGGCAGCTTGTCCTGTTTCAGGCCCATGGCAATGTTCTGCTCAACCGTCATGTGCGGAAACAGGGCATAGGACTGGAACATCATGTTGGTCGGGCGCAGGAACGGGGGCAGAGCTGTAACGTCCTGGCCGTCGAGCACGATGGTGCCGGCGTTGGGCGTTTCAAAACCTGCGAGCATGCGCAGCAGGGTGGATTTGCCGGAACCGGAACCACCCAACAGGGCAAAAATCTCGCCCTTGTGGATGTCCAGGTTCACATTGTCCACGGCCAGCGTGCCATCAAAGCTTTTGGAGATGCCCCGAATGCTGAGTAACACCTCCGCTTGCGCGGAGGTGTTGTTGCCGTTTTCCACCGCTCAGCGACCAGACTTTACGTTGGTCCAGGTGCGGGTCATCAGACGCTGGGCGTCCTGAGGCCGGCCTTCCATGATGTACAGCTTCTTCATTACCTCATCCGTGGGGTAGATGCTGTTGTCGCCCAGAATTTCCGGATCAACAAACTCGTTGGCCGGCTTGTTCGGGTTGGCGTACCACACGTAGTTGGTCACGTCCGCAATGATCTCCGGGCGCATCAGGAAGTTCATCAGCTTGTGGGCGTTCTCAACGTTCGGCGCGCCGACCGGGATGGTCATCATGTCGAACCACAGCACCGCACCCTCTTTGGGAATGGTGTAGCGGATCACGTTGCCGTTCTCGGCTTCCTCGGCCCGGGCAGCGGCCTGCAGGATGTCGCCGGAGTAGCCGGCAGCCACACACAGATCACCGTTGGCCAGATCGCCAATATAACGGGACGAGTGGAAGTAGGTGACGTTCGGGCGAATGGCCTTGATCACCTCACCGCCTTTCCTGATGTCGTCGGCGTTGTTGCTGTTCGGGTCCAGGCCAATGTAGGCCATGGCGGCACGAACCATTTCCTCTCCGGAATCCAGCATGGCAATACCGCAGCCGCCGGCGGCGAGCTTGCCGGTCACTTCCGGATCAAACACCAGTGCCCAGGAATCGGTGGGGGCGCTGTCGCCCAGGATTTCCTGAATACGGCCTTCGTTGTAGCCATAGCCGTTGGTGCCCCAGAGGTAGGGCAGGGCGAACTGGCTACCCGGGTCAACCTTTTCCAGATCGTCCATCAAGTCCGGGTTCAGGTTGCTCATGTTTGGCAATTTGCTGTGGTCCAGGGCCACGAACGCGTTGGCAGAGATCTGCTTGGCCACGTAGTGGTTGGAGGGCACAACAAGATCGTAGCCGGAACGACCGGAAAGCAGGGCGGCTTCCAGGATCTCGTTACTGTCGTAAACGTCGTAGATGACCTTGATGCCGGTTTCTTCCGTGAACTTCGCCAGGGTGTCCTCAGCGATGTAATCGGACCAGTTGTAGACACGCACTTCCTCAGCGGCAAACGCGGAGGAGGCACACAAAGACAACGCAACAGAGGCGGCCAGCGCCTGTGGCTTACACAACTTCAACATTGGATGATGTCCCTCACTCAAAAGGGATTAATACAAAACGTGCAGGACGCACGCAGTGTTGTGCAGGTCTGCTGAGGGTGGCCGCAGGTGGCTGTTGTCCCGGAAAGAACCGGTCGCCGCCTTTTGACTCCTTTAGGGCTTATCCTGGAAACAGCGGTGGAGAACCAGCTGCATTCGCGCGATATGTATCACGAGATCGCGGAATGCGCTACGGAAATTTTCGCTGACCGATTCGGAGTTATGCGTATGCTTCGCGCGCTCTGCCGCAGAGGAAAGGCGCTTTCCGGATATTCCGGTTCAAGTCAGTCCTGGATGCAGACTTCCTGGCTCCGTGCAGAGAGACTCCGCCATTTCTCTTTGTCGCTGTCGCGTGCCTGCTCCAGGTAACGAATAACATCCAGGAAATGCTTCCGGGTCGCACCCATGGCCTGAGCTTCTTTACGGTGCATGCCGGAGAGATACCGTAATGCCTGGTATTCCTCAGAGCCTTTGTCCACAGACTCGCTGATAACAGCCAGGTGGGAAGAGCAGAAAATGTGGGCGTTGCGTTTATTGAAGTCGACCGGCTCAGCCCAACTGCCGGTGCTGAAAGCGGCTAGAATCAGGGTCAGGCCTGCGAGAGTTTTCATGGAACGTGGCTCCCTTGCGTGGCGGTAATTGGCTGCGCTGCTGGGTACGCAACCTCTGCATGCTATCACATCGGAAAAGGACGGTTTCCCCGGGACAGGCTTTGGGCGGCTGTTGTCTTAATTGCCCGGATTTCGCGCAAAATACGGTATGTGCGTATCTTGCCAAATGCTCAGGAAACCGGGATAAAGGAGTGTTGAAACCCCTGCGCCGGCTCCTCGGCACCAGGCCTGTTTGAGTTGTGTAAGGCTTCCCCTATGGCTTCTGGTTTTGCGAGTGCCGACTCGTTCCTTCAGGCACACCCCGAGTTGCAGTTCGTCGATCTGCTGATCCCGGATATGAATGGCATTGTCCGCGGCAAGCGGGTGGATCCGTCCGCGCTGGCAAAGGTGTTTGAGCGTGGCGTCGCCATGCCGGCCTCCATCTTTGCCCTCAACATCCAGGGCACCACGGTGGAAGAAACCGGGCTAGGTCTGGATATTGGCGAGGCAGATCGCGTCTGCCTGCCCATTGAAAACACCCTCACCATGGAGCCCTGGCAGAAGCGGCCCACTGCGCAACTTCTGTTGACCATGTATGAGCTGGATCGCGAGACACCGTTTTTCGCAGACCCGCGGGTGGTATTGCAGAACATCGTCAAGCGGTTTGAGGAGCTGGGGCTGACTCCCGTGGCGGCCTTTGAGTTGGAGTTTTACCTGATCGACCAGGAAAACCTCGCCGGTCGCCCTCAGCCACCCAAGTCACCCATCTCTGGCAAGCGCCCGGCGGGCACCCAAGCCTATTCGATTGATGATCTGGACGAATACGCTGAATTCCTGGCGGACGTGCTGGATGCCGCCCACGAGCAGGAACTGCCAGCAGATGCGCTGGTAGCGGAATCGGCGCCCGGACAGTTTGAAGTCAACCTGCATTACGTGGATGACGCAGTGCGGGCCTGTGACCACGCCACCCTGCTCAAGCGTCTGATCAAGAACATGGCCTACGACCATGAAATGGACACCACGTTCATGGCCAAGCCCTATCACAACCAGGCCGGCAGCGGCATGCACCTGCATGTTAGCCTCGTGGACCGCGAGGGCCGTAACGTGTTCGCCGGTGATGCCGAGCAGCCCAACGACATGCTGCGCTGGGCCGTTGGCGGGCTGGTAGCAACCATGAATGACGCGATGGCGCTGTTCTGCCCCAATATCAATTCCTATCGGCGGTTCAGTCCTGAGTATTACGTACCCAGTGCTGCCACCTGGGGCGTGGATAACCGTACCGCGTCTCTCCGGCTGCCGGGCGGTGATCCCGAGGCCCTGCGAATTGAACACAGGGTCGCCGGTGCCGATGCCAACCCGTATCTGCTGATGGCCGCCGTGCTGGCGGGCATTCACTACGGCATCTCCAACAGGATCGAACCACCACCGGTCACCGTGGGTAATGCCCACGAGCAGCACGAAGCCTCATTGGTGAACAACCTGCGGGATGCCTTGCGGGAGCTGGGGCAATCGAAAGTGATGGCCGACTATCTTGGCAGCCAGTTTCTGGATGTGTTCGTCGCCTGCAAGGAGCATGAACTGAATGAGTTCGAGATGACCATCTCGGATCTCGAGTATCTCTGGTATCTGCACACGGTCTAGCGGTTCGTGAAGCATAAAAAAACGGCGCCTCGAAGGCGCCGTTTGCATTTGCGAAGTGGCTCTTTTTTCTTTACTCCAGGACCAGCCAGGTGGCCTTCAGTTCGGTGTACTTGTCGAAGGCGTGCACAGACTTGTCGCGGCCGTTGCCGGACTGCTTGAAACCACCGAAAGGCGCTGTCATGTCGCCACCGTCATAGTGGTTAATCCATACGCTGCCGGCTCGCAGGGCCTTGGCCACCTTGTGGGCGGTATTAATGTTAGAGGTCCACACCGCGGCTGCCAGGCCGTAGATGGAGTCGTTGGCAATGCGGATGGCCTCGTCAGCGGTATCGAAGCCGATCACCGACAGCACCGGCCCGAAGATTTCCTCGGAGGCGATGCGCATCTGGTTATTCACTCCGTCAAACACCGTGGGCTGAACGAACAGGCCGCCTGTGTCTTCCATAATCCGCTGACCACCTTCCACCAGCCTTGCACCCTCAGACTGGCCAATGCCAATGTAGTCGACAATTCGATCGAGCTGACCCTGGTCCACAATGGCGCCGCAGGTCGTTGCCGGGTCCAGGGGATGGCCGGGGCGCCAGGTTTTCAGGGCTTCGCAAATCAGCCCGACAAACTCCGCACGAATGCTGTTTTCCACCAGCAAACGACTGCCGGCGGTGCACACCTCACCCTGGTTGAAGGCAATGGCACTGGCCGCCTCGGCAGCGGCTTTTTTCAGGTCCGGCGCATCGGCGAAGACAATGTTGGGGCTTTTACCACCAGCCTCCAGCCATACCCGCTTCATGTTGGACTGGCCGGCGTAGATCATCAGCTGTTTGGCCACATTCGTGGACCCGGTAAACACCAGGCAGTCTACATCCATGTGCAGGGCCAGAGCTTTGCCCACGGTGTGGCCATAGCCCGGCAGCACGTTGAAAACGCCGGTGGGAACGCCGGCTTGCTCGGCCAGGGCGGCCAGTCGAATAGCGCTCAGGGGCGATTTCTCGGAAGGCTTGAGAATCACCGAATTGCCGGTGGCCAGGGCCGGGGCGATTTTCCAGGCCGCCATGATCATCGGAAAGTTCCAGGGCACGATGGCAGCCACAACACCCATGGGCTCCCGGGAGATCATGCCAATCTGGTTGTGAGGCGTGGGGGCAAGTTCACCATAAACCTTGTCGATGGCCTCGGCGGTCCAGCGGATGGCTCTGGCTGTGGCCGGCACATCCACGTTCCTGGCATGGCTGATAGGTTTGCCCATATCCAGTGTTTCCAGCAGGGCAAGCTCGTTGCCGTTAGCTTCGATCAGATCAGCGAATCGCAGCAGAACCGCCTTGCGTTTGGCCGGTGCCAGCTGGCTCCAGATGCCTGCCTCAAAGGCGTTCCTGGCAGCCATAACCGCCTGGTCGGCATCGCTCTGACCGCAGCTGGCGATGGTGGCCAGCTCCCGCCCGTCAATCGGGCTGACCGAGGTAAAGGTCTCGCCGCTGGCAGCCCATTGATAGGCGCCGTTCAGGTAGGCGCGGCCTTCCAGTGTCAGGCTTGTGGTCAGGGCCTGCCATTCGGTCTGGCTGGTTGGGGTGGAAGAGCTGACGGGTTGATTCATGGACGCCTCGCAGGCTGTAGAGTTGAGCAATCATAGCAGCACTTTTATCCGCAGGCGCCGCCCGCGATATAGGTATAAGAACGTGTCTTTCCGAACGCCCGGCGCTGGCATAGACTTTCTGCGGCGCGCAGCGTTGCCCGCCGGACCCTGAACGTCTCTTTCACCCTCTCTGGCGCCACATAATGATCCAGTATCCTCCGGTTCCCTCGTATTACGCAGCGTCCGCCAATCCGGCCCCTGTGCGTCCGGCTCTGCGAGGATCCTGCGAGGCGGATGTGTGCGTCGTTGGTGCCGGTTATACCGGCCTGTCTACGGCGCTGTTCCTGGCAGAAGCCGGTTTCAGGGTGGTGGTTCTGGAAGCTGCAACGGTTGGCTGGGGTGCTTCGGGGCGCAATGGCGGCCAGATCGTGAACAGCTTCAGCCGCGATCTGGACAGCATCGAAAGGCAGACTTCGAAGAACCACCTGAAGCTGCTGGCCGAAATGGCCTTCGAAGGCAGCCAGATTATCCGCCAGAGGGTGAAGAGTTACGGCATTCACTGCGACCTGAAAGAGGGCGGTATTTTTGCTGCGCTCAATCCGAAGCAGTTGAAGCATCTGGAGGGCCAGCAGGCGTTGTGGCAGCGATTCGGCTATGAAAAGCTTGAGTTGCTCGATAGGGCTGCCATCGGCAAGCGCATTGGCACGGAGCGATATGTTGGGGGTGCGATCGACCATACCGGTGGCCATATCCACCCGCTTAACCTGGCTCTGGGCGAGGCGGCGGCACTGGAATCCCGCGGCGGCGTGATTCACGAGCACTCGACCGTTACAGAGGTTTTTCCGGGGAAAACGGCAATCGTCAAAACCGAACAGGGGGAAGTCAGGGCCCAGTATGTAGTACTGGCGGGCAATGCCTACCTTGGTGGCCTGGTGCCGGAACTCGGGGCCAAATCCATGCCGTGTGGTTCCCAAATCATTGCCACCGAGCCTCTGGAAGAGGCGCTTGCGAAAAAGCTGCTTCCGGCGGATAACTGCGTCGAGGACTGCAATTACCTGCTGGATTACTTCCGCCTATCTGGCGACAACCGGCTGATTTATGGCGGCGGTGTTGTCTATGGCGCCCGCGATCCCGCCAACATTGAACGGCTGATTCGCCCGAATATGTTGAAAACCTTTCCGGAACTGGCGAACGTGAAGATTGATTACGCCTGGACCGGCAATTTCCTGCTGACCCTGTCGCGCCTGCCCCAGCTTGGCCGTTTGCACGAGAATGTGTTCTATTCCCAGGGCTGCTCCGGCCATGGCGTCACCTTCACTCATGTGGCTGGCAAGGCATTGGCCCTGGCGATTCAGGGGCAGGCGGAAAGGTTTGACGCGTTCTCCAGCCTGCCGCATTACCCCTTCCCGGGTGGGCGGGCGTTCCGGGTGCCTTTGACTGCCATGGGCGCCTGGTACTATGCATTGCGTGACAGACTGGGGGTTTGACGCCCAGGGCCGTTCAGGACTTGCCGTAAATCGACAACTCGCGCCCATGCCGTTCGGGTTTCGGGTCGTCAATGGACTCGACGGCTTCGATCTGCGCAATGTATTCAGCCGGCAGGCCGTTTTCCCTGGCGCCGATGAGCACGTGATCTTTGTACCAATGGAAAGGCTTCAGTGCATTGTTGATGCGGGTGGCGTAGTACATCCAGGCCTGAACCCGGTCGCTGCCCGTTTTCAGTTCTACCTGCTTTTCATCATAGCCAAACCCAAGGGCCTCATGCCGATCAAGGTCCGGCTTTTCTGCATCGTCAATCTCGTAAACCACACCAATCACCCGGTCGTCCGGGTGTCCGGTTTCTTCCGCGTCGCATTTGGCAGAGCCATCCCCGGCCGATTTATGAAAGCGAAGCCGATGGGCGGGTAGCTCTGCCACAGCCAAAAACCTGGCCGATGGCACCCGGGCCTGGAGGCGTCGATGTGACATGTTGGAGCCGTAGCTGAAGCAGAGCATGGGGGCAGGTCAATCTCCGTTATCAGGGAGCGGTCTCCGGAAAACTGTGAAATCGCTCTCGCTTTACCAACGTTTAAATTTGTAATCGGGCGCCGCGCTTATTGTTCATGGCGCTGAACCAGAATTTAAGCGCGATCTGTAAAAGTACACTAAAACAATGCCTTATGTTCCGCAAATCCGGCTAAGGGCTGTAACCTTCCATCACAACGTGTATCCCTCCGTAAACGCCAATTTCCTGACGAAATCGCTCCGGAAAATCCGGAACTGCACCGCATATAACCGAAAACCGCCGCTGTAAGATTCGATCAAATTCGTCAAATAAATGGTGTGTAAAGATGTCACATTGCGGCAAAAAACTAACGAAGCAAGGACTGCTGATGTTACCTGCGGTCGTTCTGCTTTCGGGCTGCGGTCTGGACATTGCCAGTAGCGACGACACCTCTGCGCAGTCTTCAGCCACGGCCGAGCCGACGGTCCAGATTGCCGGCGCAGCGATGAAGGGCGTTATCCAGCAGGGGCTGGTTGTTGCCAATCGCCTGATTTCCGATAAAGACGGCTACTACGCTCCGCAGCGTCAGGCAGCAAAACCGGTGTTGACGGCAGACGACGGCAGTTATGAATGGCAGCTTCGCGGCAAAGCCGAAGGCTGGGCTCTGGTTGAACTGACGGCTGATGGCGGAACCCGCATGATCTGCGATGTCGTACCCCAGTGCGATCAGGCTGGCGGAGAGCCGGTGGCGTTTGGCCAGACCATGCCACTGGACAGCAATTTCAGCTTGTTGGGCGCGGGTGATCTGCGCATGGAAACCGTTAACCTCACTCCGCTGACTCACCTGGCCGTAACATTGGCCGAGCGCAGTGGTGACGGCCTTTCACCGGTTGCCATTTCCAGTGCCTATACCACGGTCGAAAACTGGTTCGGCCTTTCGGCCGGCGCCCTGCGCCTGACCCCGCCAGACCTGACCAACCTGGATGCAATGACCGGCGTATCCGCCGATGCCATTCAGGTAGCGGTTGCCAATGCGGCCTTCCTGGCTCTGGTCAATGACAACGTCCAGTGGGATTCGATTTCTGATGTGCTGGGTGACGTTACCTCTCAGGTCAGTTCCACCGGCCAGATTAGCATCACAGGTGACGGTACCAACGTAGCGCTGGCGGATCTGGTCAGCGCCGCTGCGCTGCAATCCTCCGAGCTTCAGAATGTAGTGGACTCAAGCGTCATCAGTCAGAGACTGGCAGTTGTTCAACACCGCAACGTGCAGCGCTTCAAAACCATTGCCGATGTAAACGAGGAGAGCGATACCAGCGTTGCCGACTCCGGAGAGACCACTGACGAAAATACCGGCGGTGATGAAACTGCTGGAACTGATTCCGGCAGCACTCCTGACAGCTCAACGGATACAGGCACCGACACGTCCACAGATACCAATACTGGTTCCGAAGAGCAGGTTGCCGGTAACACTGAGCCCGACACTTCAGGTGATGTGACTTCAGGCGGTGACACATCAAGTGATACCACTACTGACGAAACCATAGCGGACACAGGAACAGACACAAACACTGAAACCAGCGAGCCAGTCACTGAAACCACGCCGGAGGAAACCGTTCCTGCAAATGCAGCCCTGTTGAGCTGGACCGCACCCCTGACCCGCGAGAATGGCGAGAGCCTTGCCATGGGCGAAATCGCAGGCTTCGAAGTGGTCTACGGCACCAGCGCCGAAACTCTGGATCAGAGCCTGGCGATTGGTGATGCCTCCGTTGACGAGTTGTTGGTAGACGAGCTCGCCGAGGGCACCTGGTACTTCGCTATCCGGACCCTGGATACCGATGGTAACCGCAGCAGTCTGTCCGAAGTGGTCTACAAGCAGATCTGATTTGGCTAAACGCGGCAGCGTTGCCCCTGTGGGCTTCGCTGCCAGCCTGCTACCATGTACCAGACAGCGGCTTCTCTCTGAGTACATCATGGAATTTCCCGACGATCGCCACGCCCTCCTTGAAGTCATCCCCGATGTTCGCGACGGCCTCACCCGCACCGAGCGCATCATTCTTTACGTTTTGCAGGAAACCCAGCGTGAGTTGAACGGCCGCAACGTACCGACTGCCATGTTGTATGGCCGGGTGCTTGAATACGTGGACATGAGCGAGGCAGAGCTTCACCTGTATCTGGACAGGTTGGGTGTGAAAGG
>CAZFQI010000111.1:0-10401 GCA_964520755.1 uncultured Marinobacter sp.
TGGCGCTGTTTGCACTGTGTTATGGCTTCCGTGGACCGGGGCGCATTAACCGGTTGGAGGGTGGTGCCCTGCTAGTCATCTTCGCTGGGTACACAACCTACCTGCTGGCATTTTGATCGCACCTGCCGTTCGATGGGCACAAAGGAGTTGCTCACGCCAACTGATGCAACTCCTTCCAATTACCAGGATACACGGCGTAGAAAATCCGAGCGCCGTCTCCCTCATATTTCAACTCTGTTCCCTCCGGAATCCAGATAACATCGCCCGGTCTGCCTTCCAGAACCCCATCACGTGTTACAAGGCGGAAAATCCCATCAATAACGTAGATGACTTCATCATAAAGCACAGTCCAATTGATGGAGCAGGCATCAAAATGGGCGACGCCTGCTCCCATTGTCGCACTCATGTCAGTGCTGACAGCTCGAGCGACACCCGCAGCGCCAGGAGGCCCACCCCGGTGATTGAAGACAAGACTACTACTTCTGATTAGCTTTGCAGACATGTAAATTTCCTTGAGAGCCGATGATCGTTCAGACTTCAGAGCGGCTGGCCATCCTTGCCATAGCAAGGCGCATTGGAACACCAACTCGAAGTAACGGCTTGGGCGGGAGCCTTGAGGGTTTACCGGACACTATCTTCATGTCATCCAGCAACTCGGTTTTCAGGCCACTTGCCATGTCTGCCAGCATCATTCCGGAAATAGTTCCCCGAGCTGCCCCTACGCTCTGGTCACAGCATGACGCGAAAACGTTCTTTTCCAGTTCACCAAAGTACGTCTCAAAATTACCGGAGAGCCCACTTGTACCGCCCCAGGTAAATTCGAACGACACGTCACTAAGGTGAGGATAACGGGCAATGAACGCGTCCCTGTGGCGCTCTGCAATTCCAGGTATCAGATCCTGCGGCGTATTGTAATCATGAGCATAGCGGTATGAGTTGCGAATTATCAGCCTCCTGTCCTGAGTCATTCGCACCGTGGTGCCTCCATGGTCAGCCGGAGTAATGCCCCAGTCCATCTGCCCGCCAAAACAGCGCAGCTGAGCATCCGACAATGGCGCCGTCATGCTTGCAAAGGTCATTATCGGGAGTATCCGATCAGCCATGTATCCTAGCTCCGCCGTAAAAACATTCGTCCCGAGAATAAGTTGACGGCAGTTGACACGTGCTTTGGCTGTTATGATCTCGAACCCCGGCCCCTTTCGAGTAATAGACTGTACAGCCGTACGCTCCGCGATTTTTACATTCTCGGGCATGGTATCCGCCAGCCCACGCATGAGTGATGCTGGTTGCATCAGCGCACCACCGGGCGTGTGAATTGCCGCTGTATAGTACTCGGTACCAAACACCTCTCGAAGCTCATCACGACTCAAGCGGTGAAAGCTTTCCTTATTCTTTCTCAAAAGACTTTCGTAGTGATCAAGGAGTTTATTGCCTCGAGCACCCACCGCTGCCTGGTACTTGCCAGCTCGGGACCACTGACAATCAATTGCGAAACGCTCAATCTGAGTTTCGAGATATTCAATGGCAACACGATTGAGCCGGACTATTTTTTCCTTGAGTAGCTCATCATTACTCTCAAGATCCCTTTTATGGGGCTGATCAATAACAAAGCCTGAATTTCGTCCCGAAGCGCCTTGCCCAACTTTGAGCGCATCGATCAATAACACAGAGTCATCCGGCCTGTTCTCTGCAATGCGTCTGGCAGCGGCACATCCAACAAAGCCAGCTCCCACCACCAAAACGTCCACATCAATGTCGTTTGTAAGCTCGGGGAAATCGGATACGTTGTTCAGGAGCTCGTACCAGCCACAACGCTGGTCATATTGTGGAAGAATCATCAGATGTCACACTCAGTCAGTTTTTACGGATCCTCGAGGGTCAATTACGACAGCTCTTGGATTGTATTATTGCAATTTTTATTAAACTGACTACTGTTTTTGTGCTATTAAAGCATTTCTAAGCATTTTGATAAGAATAACTTATGTTCAGACAAGAGCCTCTCATTGACACCAACTCGCTGGGTTGTTTCGTGACAATTGCTGAATCAGACTCCCTGACTGATGCCGCCCGACGACTCCAAATAACCCAGTCTGCGGTTTCGCAGACACTTAAACTTCTAGAACAGAATCTGGGAACCACGCTAGTCATAAGACGAACGCGCCCCCTCAGGTTGACCGCAGCAGGGATCGTGTTAAAACAGCAGGCTGATACGATTCTCGGGGACCTGCGGCGCCTCGGCAGCCAGGTCAGGGTGGCAGCCCAGCAAAACCTGACTCAGTGTCGTCTGGGGTTGATGACTTCCTGCTCAGAGGTCTTCGGCAGCCCGTTGATTGCGCAAATGGAGCATAAAATCGAGCAGTTAACACTTCGGAGCGGCCTTACTCCTTCGCTACTGCAATCCTTTATGAATCGGGAAGTGGATATTCTGGTGTCTAATGAACCACTTGAGGATGTGACGGGGTTGGAGCGTTACCCGCTTTTCCGAGATCCACTTCTACTCGCTATCCCCGAGCATTTTAACTTTGCTGAGGACCTACCCCATCGAGAAGCACTTGGCCAACTGGCAATGCATTACCCACTCATACGCTATGGTCGAAACACCCACATCGGCGCAATGACCGAAGTGGCTCTTCGACGTATCGGAATGCTAACGCGAGTCAGGTACGAAACCGATGATACTCACACACTCATGCGTTTTGTACGGGATGGGCACAGTTGGGGCATTCTGAGCGCGCTTTGTCTGGCGCAGTCAATCCAGAATGTGGAGGGTCTGCGTCTGCTACCACTTGACGACAGCCGCCATGCGCGCCGACTGTTTCTGGTGGCTCGTGCAGGAGAGCTTGGCAGGATCCCCGAAGAAATCGCAAATCATATACAACAATTCATGGAGGGGCAGGTACTACAACAGTTGCAGAAAATAATTCCCTGGTTAACTCGAGATTCACTACAAACAATTAATTAATCTTTAACCTACGCTGGATCCGGAGACTTGTTCCGCTGCAACCAACCCAAGCAGCCAGGCTCGGAATTCATCGACACCAGGTTTTCTCCTGAACGTTGTATCTGGCTCCAGCATATAAAAACAGGCTTCCGTATTGAGCTCATCTGCAACCGGCCTGATTAACAGACCACTATCCAGATAGTTACCAATGAGCTGCTCCCACCCCAAAGCCAGACCCTGACCATTGAGCGCTGCCTGGATCAGCATGGGATAGGTATTCAGGTTCAGCCGCCGCCTAGCCGGGGCAGGTTTTATGCCTGCTTGCTGGAACCATTCATTCCAGCCCATCCAGTCTTTCCGGGAATCCAGCCATAACAGTGTCGTAGCAAAAATATCTTCGGGCGCCTTCAACGACTGTTTTTCCAGAAACGCAGGACTACATACGGGAAAAACCCGCTCCCTGAACAAGGGTGTAGCGTCCATGTCTTTAGGGGGCTGCGGGTAAAAAAACAGCGCCACATCGTACTCTGATGGACGCACGCCCTTCAGGGTATCGCTGGCAAAGATACGAACATCAATATCCGGGTGTCGATCCTGAAAGTCCGCCAGTCGCGGGAGTAACCAGAGCGATGCCATCGCGTTGGAAGTTACCACTGTGATCTGCTTGTTATCCTGCCACTGAAGGACTTCCCCGGTCGCATGAGCGAGCATATGAAGGGCTTGCTGGACAGCGTAAAAGTAATCATCGCCTGTCTGGGTCAGGGAAATACCTCGTTTGTCTCTGACAAACAGGGAGCGGCCAAGGTAATCCTCAAGGTGACGTATCTGTCGGCTGATAGCCCCCTGAGTAACACTTAACTCCGTAGCGGCCTGGGTAAAACTAAGATGGCGAGCTGATGATTCAAAGGCCACCAGGCTGTTCAGCGGCGGAAGAGGTCTAATCTTCAAAGGAAAGCCCCATACAATCTGTTTTTCTTGTTAATGCAAAAGGCCCGACAAGCGGGCCTCTATTTTATGCAGTATAGAACTGCCTTCTTTTAATGAAAGCTCTTTTCCACTAGATCACTCTCCGCTGGCGCGAAGCATTGCGGGCGCAGGCTCGAGATTCACGGCAGAGTACCCTCTGGGAACGTCCGAACCAGAAACCGGTCTTACTGGCAACGGCGCACGCCGGCCGGGCAAAGGTGCAAGGTAGGGATCTTCCTGCCTGAGAGCCTTGAGCAAACTGATGGTCATCACCAGGGTCAACACGGAAATTGGTAGCCCGGCAACGATAGATGCTGTCTGAACCGCTTTCAAACCACCGGCATACAGCAGACCGCCCGCGATGAATGCCTGCATCACGCCCCAGAGAACGCGCAATGCCATCGGCGGTTCCGGACTACCGCGGGAGTTCAACGTGCAGAGCACCAACGTCCCCGAGTCAGCAGAGGTAATGAAGTAGGTCGCCAACAGAAGCACAACCAAAAGACTCAGTATCTGCCCAAGCACACCCTCATCTATCTTTTCAAACAGGGTAAATACTGCCGACGTTGTATCAGCCTTGGTGGCTAGAAGAACATCGCCACCCTTGAACTCGGCAGCTTCACCCACCAGAACGCCTGATTCAACCTGCTCCTGATGCGCCAGGCGGTCCACACGCTCGGCATGCAAGGCTGAACCTCCGAAAACGGACATCCAGATAAAGGTGACGATGGTGGGTACAATCAGAGCGCCCATCACCAGCTCCCGAATGGTCCGCCCCCTAGAGATACGAGCGATAAACATGCCGACAAAAGGCGACCAGGTCATCCACCATGGCCAGTAGAAAGCAGTCCACCAGTTCTGCCAGCCGCTATCTCCCTGAGCATCGCTCCAAGTGCTGAGGGCTACAATATTACCCAGGTAGTCGCCAGTGCTTTCAAGCAGAGTGTGGAGAATGTAACGGGTCGGGCCGATAGCGAGCACGATCAGGACAAGGACTATTGATAGCAGCATATTCCATTCCGACAGAATCCTGATACCTCTTCCCACACCGGACATGACCGAGATAATTGCCAAAAAACTGATGACCGCGATCATCAGGAGCTGGTTTCCAACGCTAATCTCCATACCGAGAACGTTGTTCAATCCCGCGTTCATCTGAACCACGCCCAGCCCCAGGGACTGGGACACCCCAAACGCCGTGATGGCAACCGTCAGAATATCCACCGTATGTCCGATGGGGCCGTATATTCGGTCACCAATTAATGGATAGAGCACCGACCGCATAGTTAGAGGAAGGCCCTTGCGGTAGGCAAAATAAGCCATGGTGAGGGCAACCACTATAAAAATTGCCCACGGGTGAAGTCCCCAATGGAAAAAAGTAACACGCATAGCCGCTTCGGCCGCAGCGTCTGACAGTCCCTGCTCAACGAACGGATTGCCGGCGTAGTGCCACATCGGCTCTGCGACTGACCAGAAAATCAGCCCTATTCCCATTCCGCCGCTGAACAACATAGCCAACCAGGAGCGATAACTGAATTCAGGCGTTTCATCATCACGACCAAGCCGAATGTTCCCAAAGCGGCTGAACATAAGCCAGATCAGGACACACAGCACACCGCTCACGACTGTGAGATAAAACCACTTGAAATTGTTGAGAACTGCATCTGAGACCTGCTGAAAGAAAGCACCAGCCTCTTCCGCCATAAGACCGCAAAAGATCACGAATCCAATGACGAGGATTTTGGATATGACCGTCACGGTCGGGTCAATGCCCTTAACCAGTCCGACGTCATTTTTCATAGCGTCTTCTCCATCTAATTATTGTTGTCCGCAAGGCAATGAACCCTGTGACGGAGTTTTGGCCTGTCAGTGGACCAAAATAAGCTGTTTTTAGGCAGCGTTCGCAATATTCAGGAAAATTTGACTTACATCAAACCAATTTTCTGAATGAGCAAATGAGTTTTTGTAATGGCTAATACAAAAGTATAGAGACGGCAGCCCTACAGTAGCGACTACAAGAAAGGGCATGACTTTTTGTAATGCATAGGCGACAAATTAATCGTTTGTGGCGACCTCCGTTCTATTTCTACTATCCGCCCCACAGCCAGCTTCAATTTTTTGAGCTGCGTCAATGCAAACAACTATTGAACCTATGTGCCGATACGGCGGAATGTGGAGAGAAACCATGACAACAACATCTCGCATCATCCCAGCGACCACGCTCGACGACGTTCGCAAACCTCTGGCTGACGCCATTGGTATGCCCAATGCAGTTTATACACAAGACACAATGTTCGAACTGGAGCGTGACGAGGTACTCGGCAAAACCTGGGCTGCTCTCGGTTTCACCAGCGATCTGCCGGTCAACGGTTTCGCCAAGCCTGTCGATTTCATGGGCCTGCCATTGGCGATCATGCGCAACCGTGACGGAGAATATAAAGTATTCCATAACGTATGCAGCCACCGGGGCATGATTCTTCTAACCGAAGAGACCGAGGTGGAGGGAATGGTTCGCTGCCCTTACCACTCCTGGACCTATGATCTGAACGGAAACCTGAAAGGCACCCCCCATATTGGCGGCGTTGGCGTGCACAAAGTCGAAGGCTTTGCCTGTGAAAAGCATGGTTTGCGCGAAGTGCGCTCAGAGGTCTGGATGGGGATGGTATTTATCAATCTTTCCGGCGATGCCAAGCCTTTCGATGAGCATATCGAACCACTGGTAGAGCGTTGGAGTGACTTTTGCGGCAAAGATGGCTGGAATAATCTGCACATAGCCCCCAACGGCAGCCAAATGCAGCTGGAGGTGAATTGTAACTGGAAACTGGCCATTGAAAATTATTGCGAGGCCTACCACCTGCCTTGGGTTCACCCCAGCCTCAATACCTATTCACCGCTGGACCAACACTACAACCTGATAGTCAACGAAGACATGTCCGGCCAAGGCAGCTATACCTACAATCTGTCGGATGTAGCCGGAACCCGTTTGCCACGATTCTCCAACTGGCCTGAAGACCGGCTGCGCCAAGCCGAATACATATCCCTGTACCCCAACGTGATGCTCGGCATGCAGGCTGACCACTTCTTCGCGATCATCCTGGAACCCCGGAAAAAAGACGTCACTGTTGAGAACCTGCGTTTGTTCTACGTGACTGAGGAAGCGTGCGGTGATGCATACGCCGCGTGTCGCCATTCCCAGTTGGAAGCATGGAAAGTTGTGTTCGGTGAAGACGTCTTCGCAGTAGAGGGCATGCAAGCCGGCAGGCAATCACCGGGGTTTACCGGTGGCGTTTTCTCACCGGTGCTGGATGGCCCGACCCATCATTTTCATGGCTGGGTCGCAACCAAGTATGCCTCTATTAGCAACGGCTGATCCGACCAACAGACCGACCCCGGACCAAACCGGGTCAGAAGTCACGGAGTAAGGACATGAACATGCTGAGCAACGACAATAACCACTGGCTCAATTTTATCGGAGGCGAGTGGCGGGACAGTGAGGACCGCATCCAAGTACTGGACCCTGCAACCAACCAGGCGTTTGCCACCATCGCCAGTGCAACTTTGGCCGACACCGAAGACGCCATGCGAGCCGCCCGCGACTGCGTTAAAGCGGGACTACTGAGTCGCCAGCGACCAAGCACGCGCTCAGAGCTGATGTATCGCATTGGCCAGGAAATACGCAACCTGGTCGAGCAAGGTGCGGCACTGGCGTCTCGCGAGAACGGTAAATCTGTTAACGACGCCCGAAGCGAATTTGAAGAAGCTGCCCGGTACTTCGAGTACTACGCAGGTATCGCCGACAAAATCGAGGGTAAGTCCATTCCTCTCGGAGAGGACTACATCGACTTTACGGTTTACGAACCTCAAGGCATCTCGGTACAGATCGTTCCCTGGAACTTCCCCGTTTCAATCTGCGCGCGTTCCCTTGCCCCGGCACTGGCCGCTGGCAACGCCGTGATCGTCAAATCGCCGGAGCTTTCGCCACTAGCCATCACACTGCTTGCCTCTGCCTGTGAACGTGCCGGACTGCCCAAAGGCGCCCTGAGCGTGCTTGCAGGCCCAGGGCGGCAGATTGGAGCTGCTCTTGTGTCTCATAAGGAAACCAATCAGATTGTGTTTACCGGTTCGGTTCCCACAGGCCAGGCAATCATGCGCAGCGCCGCAGAAAACGCCGTGCCATGCGTTATGGAACTTGGCGGCAAGTCTGCAGCTGTGGTATTCGCCGATGCAGACCTGGACCAATTGGTCGACAGTGTTCGCTGGGGCATTTTCTTTAACGCCGGCCAGGTCTGCTCAGCCATGTCCCGGCTTCTGGTTCAGCAGGACGTATACGACGAAGTGGTCAGCAGAGTCGCCCAACTTGCCTCAAGCCTTAGTATTGGTCCAGGTAACGAAAATCCGGACCTCACGCCGGTTGTTTCCATGCAGCAGCGCGACACCATTCTTACCATCTGCCATAAAGCCCTGGAGGACGGCGCCCGACTGGTCTGTGGGGGTACAGCCGTCGAAAACCTGCCAGGGGCATTTATCCAGCCTACGGTATTTGCCGATGTGAAACCGAGCATGGGCCTGTTCCGTGACGAGGTGTTCGGCCCGGTAATCGCCATCACGCCCTTTGAGAGTGAGCAGGAGGCTTACGAACTGGCGAATGGGACCGATTATGGCCTCGTCGCGGGTGTTTTCACCCAGGACATAAGCCTTGCAATGCGCGCCTCTCAGGCCCTCGATGCCGGACAGGTTTTTGTAAACGAATGGTTTGCTGGCGGCATTGAAACCCCATTTGGAGGCAATCGCTTATCGGGCTATGGGCGCGAAAAAGGACAGGAAGCGCTTTACAGCTACGTACGAACCAAAAATGTCGCCATCCGGGTAACCAGATAGTAAATAGCAAGCAGCCGGTTCGCCGGCCCAGAATTGCTGCGATTCAGAATACAAAGAGTGGAGCCTAATCATGAAAAAATGGCTATGTGTTGTCTGCGGATTGATTTATGACGAGGCCAAAGGCTGGCCCGCCGATGGAATCCCCCCGGGTACGCGTTGGGAAGACGTGCCAGATGACTGGCAATGTCCCGACTGTCTGGTAGGTAAGTCTGATTTTCAGATGATAGAACTACCCCAATCTGCAAAGACAGAAGCTCCGGCTCAGAACATAAAACCGAAAGAGGCTCCCATTGTTATTATCGGCACAGGCTATGCTGGATATGGTCTGGCAGAAGCTTTGCGACAGCGGGATCTAAATGTGCCTATCGTCATGTTTACGGCCGACGATGGTCATCAGTATTCAAAGCCTGGACTGTCCACTGCGCTAGCTCGGGATAAGCTCGCGGAGGCACTGGTGTCCGAAACACCTCTGGAATTGGAAGCCAGACTCAATATTCGCGTTTATTCACACTGCCGGGTTTCAGCAATCGATCCTAAAAACAAGACAGTCTCCACGGCCGTCGGAAAACAGGTGTACAGCAAAATTGTTCTCGCCCTGGGAGCTGCGCCTGTACGCCTGCCGCTGGCAGGGGATGGTGCGGGGGATGTCGTCAGTGTAAATGATCTTCAGGACTATCGGTTTTTCCGGGAGCAACTACAAGGGGCGAAACGTGTCAGCATTATTGGCAACGGTTTGATTGGCTGCGAGTTTGCGAATGACCTTATCAATGCCGGAATCGTGGTTGATGTAATCGGGCTGTCACCTTGGCCCATGGACAGATTGATCCCAAGAGAAATCGGCGATCACCTTCAGGATCGTCTCAGGAATAGAGGAGTTGGCTGGCATTTCAACACGACAGTCAGCTCAGTCAAAAAGAGAGGGAAAGGCTATGTCCTCGCTCTTGAAAATGGCACCGAACTTGAAACCGATCTTGTTCTGTCTGCCGTCGGCCTGAAAGCCCGAACTGAACTGGCAGCAGCAGCAGGGGCGGAAATCAATCTTGGGGTGAAAATCAACGCAGGATTAAGGACAAACTTGCCGGATGTGTTCGCAATCGGCGATTGCGCAGAGATCAACGGCCAGCTACTGCCTTATCTTGCACCGATAAATGCCGGTATTCCAGCCTTGGCAGACGGTTTGCTCGGGCGCCCTACCATGGCTCAGTACCCTTTGATGCCTGTGATTGTGAAAACACCAGCTTGTCCGGTGACTGTGCAGCCTCCTCCCCCGAACCTCGATGGTGATTGGCGGATTGAACACACTCAAACCGGGCTAAGAGCCATCTTTATTGACAGGCACCGTCAGGTGAAGGGCTTTGCTTTAACAGATGAGCTTGCCAGCGAACGGCAACACTGGCTGGATCGTATTGGTTCGCCCCTTGAGCAGGTAGCATGACGCATTACGCTGCCGACTGTTTCCAATAATCTGAACTGCATGCCAGCCATCCTCAACGCTGGCCGGCATGCATGCCTCTCACCCCTTGCCTTCTTGGGCTGTAGCGTGTATCCCTTTACGCTTTTGGGAGCGTAATCTATGTCACTGACAGCCTGGCTGACTTTCCTTGTTGCGGCCGTAC
>CAZFQI010000112.1:0-10263 GCA_964520755.1 uncultured Marinobacter sp.
TGGAGACCCGTAACCTTGTGAAGGAATTCAAGGGCTTTGTTGCGGTCGACGACGTGAACCTCCAGGTTCAGAAAGGCCATATTCACGCCCTGATCGGCCCCAATGGTGCCGGCAAGACCACGGTCTTCAATCTGCTCACCAAATTCCTGATCCCGACCCGGGGCCAGATTCTTTTCAAAGGCCAGGACATCACCTCGCTGAAGTCCGCGGCCATCGCCCGCCAGGGAATTGTTCGCTCGTTTCAGATTTCCGCTGTTTTTCCACACATGACGGCACTAGAGAACATCCGGGTCGCCCTGCAGACGTTCGAAGGCACCTCATTCAGCTTCTGGAAGTCCGGTAACTCCCTGCACAAGCTCAATGAGCGCTGCATGGAACTTCTGGATGCGGTTGGGCTGGCCGAGTTCGCCAACACCACCACCGTAGAGCTGGCTTACGGTCGCAAACGGGCGCTGGAGTTAGCCACGACCCTTGCGATGGAACCCGAACTTCTGTTGCTGGATGAGCCGACCCAGGGCATGGGCTCTGAAGATGTCGATCGTGTTGTGGAGCTGGTGCGCAAGGCCGCGGAGGGGCGAACCGTTCTGATGGTTGAGCACAACCTCAGCGTGGTCAGCAAGCTTTGTGATCGCATCACCGTGCTGGCCCAGGGCGCCGTTCTGACCGAAGGTGATTACGCAGAGGTCTCCGCCGACCCACGGGTTCGCGAGGTTTATATGGGCAGTGATGGCAGTGGAGAGCGCGGCCCCACCGCTGGCAGCGATCAGGCGGAGGCAGCGCAATGAGTAAGAATTCCGATCGTGAGTACGAACAGCTCCGTCTGTCCGGTCTGCACGCCTTCTACGGTGAGTCGCACATCCTCCACGGCATCGACCTGGTGGTAAACCGCGGGGAGCTGGTGACGCTGTTGGGCCGCAATGGCGCGGGCCGGAGCACAACGCTCAAGGCCATTATGAACATGGTCGGTCGGCGAACCGGTTCCATCATGATTAACGGTGAGGAGACTATGTCCTGTGCGCCTCACCATATTGCCAGGTTGGGAGTCGGGTATTGCCCCGAACATCGGGGCATTTTTTCCTCTCTGAGTGTTCAGGAAAACCTGACGCTGCCGCCGGTCGTGCGTAGCGGCGGTATGAGCCTGGAAGAAATCTACAACATGTTCCCCAACCTTTATGAACGACGTTTCAGCCAGGGCACCAAGCTGTCTGGTGGCGAGCAGCAGATGCTGGCTATGGCCCGTATTCTGCGCACCGGCGCCAACATGCTGTTGCTGGACGAGATTACCGAGGGCCTGGCCCCCGTGATTGTCGAGAAGCTGGGAGAGGTCCTGATTGCCCTGAAAAACAAGGGCCTGACCATTGTCCTGGTGGAACAGAATTTCCACTTCGCAGCACCGTTAGCCGACCGTCATTACGTTGTTGAGCACGGTCAGATTGTGGAAGAAGTCAGCGCCAACGAACTGAGTGCCAAGCAGTCGGTGCTGGATAGCTATTTGGGGGTCTGATCCCGGATAGGACGAGAGCAAGAAAAGCAACAACAACCCGAACCAACGCAAGACAGTAGCGGAGATACAACAATGACAATGATGAAAAAGCTTCTGACATCAGCCGTTGCATCAGCCATGATGGCAGGCGGAGCCCAGGCGGCCATTTCCAACGATACCGTCAAGATCGGTTATCTGGCGGACATGTCCGGCACCTACCGTGACCTGGCAGGACCAAACGGGCTTAAAGCCCTGGAAATGGCGATTGCCGATTTCGGCGGCCAGGTAAACGGCGCCAAGATTGAAGTGGTCAGTGCCGATGACCGTAACAGCCCGGATACCTCATCCAGCACCGTTCGTCGCTGGGTGGAAAACGAAGACGTTGACATGGTAGCCGGTATGGTTGCCTCCTCTGTTTCCATCGCCGTGAGCAAGATTCTGGAAGAGAACGATCGCCTCGGTATCATCTCCGGTTCAGCGGCTTCCAGCATTACCAACGAACACTGCACCGCTAACCATATCCACTATGTTTACGATACCTATCCGCTGGCCAACGGTACTGCCAGTGCGGTAGTTCAAGAAGGCGGCAAGACCTGGTACATGCTGACTGCGGACTACGCGTTTGGTCATGCACTGGAAGGCGATGTGACTCGCGTTGTTGAAGCTAACGGCGGTGAAATTGTTGGTACTGTTCGACACCCGTTCCCGACCCAGGACTTCTCATCCTTCATTCTTCAGGCCCAGGCTTCTGGTGCTGATGTCATCGGTCTGGCAAACGCCGGCGCTGACACCACCAACGCCATCACCACTGCCAGTGAGTTCGGTGTAACCCAGTCTGGCCAGACTCTGGCGGCACTGCTGCTGTTCCTGACCGACGTTCATGCGCTCGGTGCTCAGACTGCCCAGGGCATTCAGCTGACTACCGGTTGGTACTGGGATATGAACGACGAGACCCGTGAGTGGTCTGATCGCTTCATGGAAGAAACCGGCGTTCGTCCGACTATGGTTCACGCCGGTATCTACTCCAGCGCCATGCAGTACCTGAAAGCCATTGAAGCGACCGGTTCTGACGATGCACAGACTGTGCGCAAGCAGATGATGGACACCCCCATCAACGACATGTTCGCCAAGAACGGCAGAATCCGTGTTGATGGCCGCATGGTCCATGACATGTATCTGGCGGAAGTGAAAACCCCGGCCGAGTCCAAGAGCGAGTGGGATCTGTACAAGATCCTGCGGACTATCCCGGCGGAAGAGTCCTACCGTCCGCTCTCTGAGAGCAAGTGCAAGCTGGTCAATAACTAAAAGCGACCGTTTTGGGTTCGTCCTGCAACAGGGCAGGGCGGACCCATAAAAACGGAAAAGAAAAAAGCCAAAAACAATCCCTGTGCTGCTTCTGGAGTTAGCCCAATGTCCATGATTTTCGGCGTCCCTTTAGCTGTGCTATCCGGCCAGCTCCTGATCGGAATAATCAACGGCGCCTTTTACGCCCTGCTGAGCCTTGGGCTCGCGGTCATCTTCGGTCTGCTGAAGATCATCAACTTCGCCCATGGTGCCATGTATATGCTTGGCGCCATGACCACCGTCCTGATGTTCGACTATCTGGGCGTGAATTACTGGGTCGCCTTATTGCTGGCGCCACTTCTGGTCGGTGCCTTCGGTGTCGCCATTGAATATTTCCTGCTGCGCCGCATCGCCGGGCAGGATCACATCTACAGCCTGCTTCTGACATTTGGTGTTGCGCTGATCATTTCCGGTGTATTGGTGAACTGGTTCGGTGTATCCGGGCTTCGTTACAGCATGCCCGAGATGTTCAGGGGCGGCGTCAACCTCGGCTTCATGTTCATGCCGTACTATCGGGCCTGGGTCATCGTTGCGGCACTGATTGTGTGCTTTGCAACCTGGTTCGTGATCGAAAAAACCAAGCTTGGCTCTTATCTGCGGGCAGGTACCGAGGATTCGCAGTTGATGCAAGGCTTTGGTATTAACGTACCTCTGCTTATTAGCCTGACTTATGGTTTTGGTGTGGCACTGGCGGCGTTCGCTGGCGTTCTGGCCGCGCCGATTTACTCGGTTACGCCGGTCATGGGTTCAGCTACCCTGATTACGGTGTTTGCCGTTGTGGTTATAGGTGGTATGGGCTCCATCGGCGGCGCTATTATCACCGGTATCCTGATGGGCGTCATTGAAGGGCTCACCAAAACTTTCTACCCGCCGGCTTCTTCGGCGGTCATTTTCCTGGTCATGGTTCTGGTACTGATGTTCCGGCCCAGTGGCTTGTTCGGTAAGGAGGCATAACCATGAATAAGCCAGTCAATTCTGCCGACATTCACAAAGCTATTGTTCAGGAACAAGCTGCCCAGGACCGCAAGAAACTGATTCTGAACGGCGTGCTGCTACTCATTCTGCTAGCCGCACCCTTTGTGATTTACCCGGTCTTCCTGATGAAAATCCTGTGCTTCGCGCTATTCGCGGTGGCCTTCAACCTGCTGTTCGGGTTTACCGGCCTGCTGTCGTTCGGGCATGCGGCGTTTCTCGCAACAGGCGGCTACACCACCGGTTATCTGCTTAGCAATTACTCCGGGCTGTCGACCGAGATGGGGATTATTGCTGGCACAGTCGCAGCAACGGTTCTGGGCGTGGGCTTCGCACTCCTGTCCATCCGCCGGCAGGGCATCTACTTTGCCATGGTCACCCTGGCCCTGGCACAGCTCGTGTACTTCTTCTTCGTTCAGTCTGAATTCACCGGTGGCGAGGATGGGATGCACGGCATCCCACGCGGCGAGCTTCTGGGTTTTATCGACCTGGCGAATAACTTCAACATGTATTATTTCGTGCTGGTCGTGTTCATTGCCTGCTATCTGCTGGTTCAACGGATCGTTAACAGTCCGTTTGGACAGGTATTGAAGGCGATCAAGCAGAATGAGCCGCGGGCGGTTTCCCTTGGCTACAATGTGGATCGCTACAAGGTGCTGGCCTTCGTGATTTCAGCGGCACTGGCTGGGCTTGCCGGTTCCATGAAGTCAGTCGTTTTCCAGTTGGCTTCTCTTTACGACGCCCACTGGCACATGTCAGGCGAGGTGATACTAATGACCCTGGTTGGCGGCATGGGAACGCTGCTGGGCCCGGTGGTTGGCGCCACTTTCGTGGTCAATATCGAGTACCAGCTGTCCCAGGGAGCGCTGCGTGATTGGGTAGACCCGATTCTCGGTGTCATCTTCGTAATTACGGTTCTGGCTTTCCGCAGCGGCATCGTGGGTGAGATCCAGAAGTTTGTGAAAAAGAACCTGGGCTGAACCATTCGTCACCCCTGAAATACAAAGGGCCACCCCTCGGGGTGGCCCTTTGTATTGTGTACCTGGTTTCGTTTCGTCCACTAGAACTCCGCTAACCGGCTGGGCGTTCCCACATAAACGTAAACCGCGGAATCGCCGCGGAATGCCACCCGGTGAACCGAGACATTCGGTTTGCCAGACTCGGTCGAGCGAAACCGGGTAACCATTCCGGCGTTCTCTCCATCCCGCGTTCTTTCGCCTTCCGTGCTTGTCCAGCTATCGCCAAGGCACTGTCCCATCCAGTTGACGGCCGTGTTGTACCTTGTGGTAGCAACCTCATCGTTCGGGGTATTGCCGGAGCAGACATAGGCACTGTCGTTGTTCGCCCAGCTCCAGATCTCGCAGTGTCCCCGAATAAGCTGCTCCTTCGCGTTGTAGACCGTTACCGAGCGGAAATCGTTTGCACCGCCCCGGTATTGTTCGAATCCGGCCGGGTAGTCAGCAACGATGTTTTTCAGTGAGGCACAGGGGTCCTCCACGCCCAGTGAGAGGGTGTCCTGAACAGAGCATCCCGCCAGGGACACTCCCACCATTACCGAAGCAATTGTGATGATCTTGCGGATGGTCATGTGTTGGCTCATTCCTTGAAGGATTTTTGAAGCTCTCGCACGGCAACCCGAGAAAACTCCCTGGTTGCCTGCTCAAGCGATGTCGGATCAATGGTGCTGGAAAACATTTGCCAGATCGCGTTGCCAGAGTCCGTATCGAACAATGTTGTTCTCAGGATGTATTCAGTGGATTCCTCGTAATGGTCCGGAATCGTCATGGTTTCCATGTAGGTGACGGAGCCCAGCGCGCCAATGTTGGTCACCACAGGGTTAAACACCACTTGGTTCGGAACATGCTCAACCTGCCGGTTCTTTCGCACCAATGAGACGGTTAGAACACCGTCGGCAGTCTGCGTCTCCAGCCGCTCTTTTACTTTCTCTCGAAGTGCGTCTGAGTCTTTCCAGGGCAAGGAAGGTGCAGGGCCGTAGGCTTCAGCTTCGTAGCCGGCGGCCTGCAGCCGGGAAACAAGCGCTGCTTCCATGAGCGACCTGCTGCTTTCTTTCGGGCTAATAGCGAGGACCAGAAGGTTTTTGGGGGCATCAGAAACATTCGGAGCCTTACTGACACTTTTCACTTCCGGGCCCGAGGCGCATCCGGCAAGAAAAAGTACAGTGAAGATGATTGCGAGCAAAGAGCGAGGGTAAATCGGCGGTCTCATCGGTAAGTCCATTCGTGGAGAGTCCGTGGATGGAACTGTTTTCATCCAGTTCCGGCGTCATTTAAAGCAAATATAGCAAATTTTTGAGGGCATTCGATTGTTACCGAAAACCTGAGAAGACAGGACAGACTGTGTTTGGGCCAAGAAAAATTGATTCATCAATGGCCTGACATAAGGCTGTTGTCTAATCTTAGTGCGGGCGTTCGGTATTCGAGCGGGGAGTAAACATTCACGGAGAGACAATGATGCCGTTTTTTTCAAGATCAGAAGCTGACTTAAGGAAAGAGGTGTCCCTCCTGTTTCTGTTATTGGCTTCGATCACTTTAAGTGGATGTTCCGAACCCCAGGAGACCAGACAAGCTAACCCCGTTGCCGTATCGGTGGTAACGCTTGAGGCTACCGAAGTCAGGCCCTCAACGGAATTTGTTGCCAGGACGGCGGCTTCTGCCAAAGCGGATATCACGCCACGCATTGAAGCGGAAATCCGGGAGATTCTTTTCACCGAGGGAGCGAAAGTCAGCCAGGGTGAGCTCCTTATCCGGCTTGAGGATACTCGTGCAAGCGCCGACCTTCAGCAGGCGGATGCTGAACTGGCCGCCGCCCGCGCCGAGATGGAGTCTGCGACCCGAAACCTCAGGCGCGGTGAAGAAGTGTCAGAAAAAGGGTTCCTCTCCGCCGCAGACCTGGACAAGCTCAAAGATCGGTTCAGTGCGGCTGAAAGTCGACTTAAGGCCGCCCAGGCGGCGGTTCAGAAAGCCGATACCAATCTGGAGTATGCGGAAATACGGGCCCCTTTTAATGGCTGGATTGGTCGGCTGAACTACGACGTTGGTGCCGTGGTAGGGCCTACAACCGGGCCCATAACGTCTGTGCTGGTGACGGACCCTGTGTACGTGGAATTCCAGGTCAACGAAGCTGATTTTGTCAGCTTCCGTCGGAGGGGCGCTGAATCCGCCGAAGCGTTTTCGAAGTCTCTGGGGCTCTCTTTGACTTTGCCGGATGGCGAGCGCTATGAGCAGCCTGGTGTGCTGGATTTCGCCGATGTACAGACCGATGCCAGTACGGGGACCGTCGCGATGCGAGCGGTCTTCCCCAATCCCGATGCGGTCCTCGTGCCAGGCCTATACGTGACACTCCGGGTTGAGGGGCAGTCAGGTGAGGCCCAGGTGCTTGTCCCTCAGGTAGCGGTTCAGGAGACCATTGAAGGAAAGTTTGTTCTGGTGGTTGATGACCAGAATCAGGTTGCCCAGCACTTCATTCAGACCGGCTCCCGGGAAGGGGCGCTGCTGGTGGTCAACTCAGGGCTCGAAGCCGGTGACCAGGTGATTGTGGAGGGCCTCCAGAAAGTTCGGTCCGGAGTCACAGTCAGTGCTGTTCAAAAACAGATTGACCCGCAAACCGGAGCGCTCATCCAGACGGGTGAGGCGAGCCAATGATCAGCCGGGTTTTTATCCACCGACCGAAGTTCGCGTTTGTCATTTCCATTCTGATCACCCTGGCGGGGCTCCTGGCGTTACGCATTCTCCCGGTCAACATGTATCCGGACATGGCCCCGCCCCAGATCCAGGTGACCGCATCACTTCCCGGGGCCAGCGCCCAGGTAGTGGAAGAAGCCGTTATCCGCCCGGTAGAGCAACAGCTGAACGGGGTGGAGGGCATGATCTACATCGAGTCCACCGCCTCCAGTGATGGCACGGCCAAGATCACGCTCACTTTTGAGAGCGGCACCGATACAGACATCGCCCAGGTAAACGTCCAGAACCGCGTTGCCCTGGCGGAACCGTTTCTGCCCGATGAAGTCCGGCGACAGGGCGTGGTGGTCAGCAAGCAGGCTGGCAACATGCTGATGGGTATCAACCTGACCTCTGAGCGACCGGACCTGGATGGCGTCTTCCTCAGCAACTACGCCTCCAATAACCTTGTCGAAGCCCTCGGTCGGGTGCCAGGGGTGGGTTCGGCGGAAGTGATGGGCGCGAAAGACTACAGCATGCGAGTCTGGCTGGATCCCCGCCGTATGGCCTCACTGGATGTGACCGTCGCCGAGGTTGCGGCCGCGCTCCGTGAGCAGAACCAGATTGTCGCGGCCGGCAAACTCGGCCAGCCGCCAGTGCCCGCCGGCCAGCAGTTTGTCTACAGCATCCAGACCCGGGAACGCCTGTCAGACCCCGAAGAGTTTGCCCAGACCATTCTTCGCTCCAGACCCGATGGCGGCTTTGTTCGCCTGAGGGACGTCGGGCGTATCGAGCTGGGTTCCCGTTCCTATACCTCCACCGCGAAACTGAACAATCAGGACACGGCATTCCTGGTGATCTACCAGTTGCCCGATGCCAATGCACTGGAGGTTGCGGAACGGGTAAAAGCCCTGGTTGAAGAGGCCTCAGGCAGTTTTCCGGCGGGCGTGAATTACACCGTTCTGTACGACACCACGGAATTCATCAGCCGCTCCATCAGCGAAGTCATCGTGACGCTGTTCCAGGCTGTCGGCCTGGTAATCCTGGTGGTGTTCCTGTTCCTGCAGAACTGGCGGGCCACTCTGATCCCCAGTATTGCCATACCGGTCTCTCTGATCGGCACCTTTGCGGTTATGTCGGTGCTCGGCTATTCGATCAACACAATAACTCTGTTCGGGCTGGTTCTGGCGATTGGCATTGTGGTGGATGACGCCATTGTGGTTATTGAGAACGTGGAACGCATTCTTGCCGAGGAGAAGCTGCCCATACGCGAGGCGGTCACCAAGGCGATGGCGGAAGTCACAGGGCCGGTGATTGCCACCACGCTGGTATTGTTGGCTGTGTTCGTGCCTGTGGCGTTCATGCCTGGAATAACCGGCAAGCTATACCAGCAGTTTTCGGTCACCATTTCGGTAGCCGTGATCATCTCATCAATCAACGCGCTCACTCTGAGCCCGGCCCTGTGCGTTGCGCTGCTTGGCAAAAGCGGGGATAAGGCCATTGGCTGGCTCCGGCCTTTCGAGATACTGATTACGCGGACCACCAGCGGCTACTCGAAGCTGGTGGTGCAGCTCCTTCGTAAAGGGGCTCTCGTTGGCGTTACCCTTGTGGTGATCCTGGTTGCCGGTGCTGGCCTGTTCAAATCAGTGCCGTCGGCATTCGTGCCGCCGGAGGATCAGGGCTTCCTGTTCGTGGATGTGCAGTTGCCCGATGCTGCTTCCCTCGAGCGCACCGAAGCCGTGCTTGGCAAAGTCACCGACATGGTTCTGGAAGATCCGGCAGTGACCGATTTCATAACGGTGTCCGGCTTCTCATTACTGGGTGGCGCTGCCACGAATAACGGTCTCGGGATTGTCATGCTCAAAGACTGGGAAGAGAGGGAAGAGGCCAGTCTTGGTCTGGGCGCGGTGATTCCAAGGCTGTATTCCAGGCTCTGGACAATCCCCGAGGCGCAGGTAATGGTCTTCAACCCGCCTCCGATTCCGGGTCTGGGAACCTCATCCGGATTCGATTTCCGTCTCCAGGACAATCAGGGCAGGGACGTTTCGGAACTGGCGCAGGTTATGAATGGCCTCATCTACGAGGCCAACCAGCGCGAAGAGCTTTCCCGGGTATACAGCACCTATCGCGCGAACATTCCGCAATATCTGCTGGAGGTTGAAAGAAATAAAGCCAAAGCCCTGGGTATTGAGCTCTCCGATATCTTCTCTACCCTGCAGACCCAGCTCGGCTCGCTCTACGTCAATGACTTCACCCGTTTCGGTAAGAACTACCGCGTGCTTCTGCAAGCCGAAGGCGAGTTCCGGCAGCGCCCGGAGGACCTGTCCCATTACTTTGTCCGCAATCGGGATGGCGACATGGTGCCGCTGACCACGCTGGCCTCGCTCAAGCCTGTGCTGGGGCCCTCAAGCATCCAGCATTTCAACTTGAAGCGCTCGGTAACCATCTCCGGGGAGGCGGCAGCAGGGTTTGCCAGTGGCGACGCCATCGCGACCATGGAAGAGCTGTCAGAAAGTCTGCCGCAAGGGTATGAATTCAGCTGGGCCGGGCAGAGCTTGCAGGAAATACAGGCGGGTAATCTGGCAGCGGTGATCTTCCTGCTTGCCCTGGTGTTCGTGTACCTGTTCCTGGTGGCTCAGTACGAGAGCTGGACTCTTCCGGTGGCGGTGCTTGGTGCCGTGCCATTGGCCCTTGCCGGAGCCATGGCCGGGCTCTGGCTGGTGGGGCTGGCGAACAACATCTACGCCCAGGTGGGCCTGGTACTACTGATAGGGCTCTCCACCAAAA
>CAZFQI010000113.1:0-10114 GCA_964520755.1 uncultured Marinobacter sp.
ATCACCATGCCTGATCCCCTCTTGATCAATGCCCGGCCAGACATATCCGTTAATGGAGAATTCCGTCTGGACCTGACCGCACAACTGGCATCACTTGTGATCCAGCTACCCCCGCATGGCTGTGCCAGCGCAGAGCTGTCGGTAACCAATTGGGGCCTTGCAGAGGGAGGCGCACTGCCCTCGTACCTGTTCAGCAATATCGGCATGGGTGCACAACTGCGAATCACCCATGGCGCAACACCGATCACTCTGTTCGAAGGCGAGGTTACCGGCATCGAGGAGCAATACGGTGAATCGGCTCCCGTGCTGACCCTGTTGCTGCAGGACCGCCTGCACCACCTTGCCCGTCGTCGTCAGAGTCTGTGTTACGAGGACCAGAACCCGGACGAAGTGATACAGACATTAGCCAGTGATGCCGGGCTGGAAGCGAATGTCTCAGTCTCGAGTCTACCTGCCAACTGGCACCAGTTGAACGAGAGCGACCTGGCGTTCGCACTACGACTCTGCGAGCGCTTCGATATCGGTCTGCGCATGGATCAGGGGGCCGTGAGAGCGACGCCGGAAGAACCCGATCCTGCCCCGATCATTCTCGGGCCGGCCAACAGCGTTCTGAACCTTCGCATCCTCGCAGACCTGAACCACCAGTATCAGTCCTCTGAAGTAACTGGATACAACCCTGGCACAGCAGAGCCTGTCGACGCTTCTGGCGATCAGACCGGCCTCCCGATGCCTGGCAAAACAGCTCGGGACAGCCTGTCCGAACTGGGCTGGGGAAATAGTGAAATCCTGCCCCACCCCCTTGCCCGCAGTCAGGCCGAAGCGGACGCCTATGCCACCGCCGGTTTCCGGAGACAGGCCCGGAAATTTCTCCGCGGCCATCTCACCTGCATGGGAGAGGCCGGCCTGAAACCCGGCAGAGAGATTCGGCTCGAGGACGTGGCACCCCGGTTGACAGGCCTGTGGCAAGTGGGGCTTTGCCGTCACGTCTTTGACAAACGCAACGGTTTTCGTACCCACGCCAAAATCCACCGAGCCCACTGGAGCCAGGAATAATGAACAACCACAGTCCAGGGAACCTGCAAAGCCTGCAGCTGGCGGAGGTGATGGATAACGCCGACCCGGAAAGCCGGGGCCGTATACGGATCCGCTTTCATTCCACCGGTCTGGAGTGCTGGGCCAGTGTGATTGCCCCCTCGGCCGGAGAAGGCTATGGCGCAAGCTTCATACCCCGGTTGGGAGAAATCGTCGTCGCCGCTTTTGCGGCACCGGATATGCCATTGGTAATGGGAAGTATCTGGACGGGCAGTGAAAGCCGGCCGGAAGAAGCCGACCCGCAGGAGGAGCATTACGTAGTACGAACACCTTCCGGCACGGTCATGGAGTTTGACGACAGCTCTTCCGGCCCTTCTTTTCAGGTTTCCACTCGCTCCGGATACAGCATTCGCATTACCGAGAATGACGGTGGCGAGGTCAAGATTGAAAGGGGCAGCCAGAGCGTGACACTCACCTCTTCCTCAATCGAAGTGAACAGCGCAGGCCCCGTCGAAATCACGGCCTCTAATGTCAATGTATCAGCCGGGATGGTTCAGGTGGATGCCAGTATGTCCAAATTCAGTGGTGTGGTTCAGGCCGACACGGTTATTACCAACTCCGTCGTGAGCGCCAGTTACACGCCTGGCGCCGGGAACATCTGGTAGGAGCCAGTATGAATATGCAAATGAAGCTGCACCCGATCAAACTGAAAGCCCCTTTCTATCTGACGGGGGGCGGCGCAGGGCTGCATCGTTACCTGGACCCGGACTTTGTTAACCGCTTCCGGCAGGACGTGGCGTCGGGACATCTCACTGCTGTCAACTTCGATGGCTGGCAGAACGAAGAACGGCACAGCCAATGGGACAATCGACCGGTTCTTCGTCTGCCAACACACCGGACATTCCATCTGGTTTGTTGCGAAGCAGTCTGTGACCAGTTGGGGCTGCCCGCCCTGGATCCCCAGAAAATCACCTCCGCAGGCTTTGTTATTCGCCGCATCACACCGGAAGGAGAACAGGCCTGGATGTTGGAAGGCGGCGATGCTATCGGCTGGAAGCCGGCACCCCAAAACCCCGGTGATCCGGATCTTGACCGGCGTCTGTGCGCCAATGGCTTACTCGGAAACCGTACCTCGAACCCTTCCTTTACCGGAGAACAAACCCACCCCCTGCATACCCTGGGCAGCCGCGATTCGAAAGGTAAACTCCACACCCTGCTGTTTGGGTATCTGCCCCTGGGCGGCTTTCGTTACCATCGGGACGCGACCTCCGCTGTAAACTCTGAATCGCTCGAACAAGCGAGCAAACTCGACGCAGAATCACTGCGCTGGCCCTTTGGTTTTCAGGATGGGACTGGCGATCACTGGCAGGACACCGATGCCTTGCAGGTTTCTTCGGGCCAGCCCACCCTCGCCTTCCTGGACCTTATCCGTGTGCTCGCAGACCGTTACCGATTGGGGACGCCCGGCACGCCTGAAAACAAATATCTTGAAACACTGTGTGCCAACATCTGGTTTCATGATCGCCCACGGCACCTCGATTTCCTGTCCGGAAAACCAGGACCGGAACAGGAGGATATGCTCTCCCGATACCACAGACAGACTCTGCTGGACTATCTCAGAGACTGCTTCCAACAACCAGAAAATCCGCTTGTCGCCTGGCTGGACCAACAGGATGAACGGAGCCAGTCCGGAGCCGAACCTTCACCTCTCCCCGATTCCAACGGTTCAGGCCTCCTCAGCTGGCACCTGACGCTGTCGCAGGAACAGGCCTATGGGTTCCGGCATCTACTCGGCCAGCGTTACCAGGAACTGGTGCTGGACCAGGCCCGGGAAATACCGGTGGCCAAATTCGGAGACGGTGAAAACGATGTCTACCGAGTGGTTCCGTTTCTGAGGGCCCGCAACGAAAACGGCAGGGAGCAGATTATCTGGGCAGACGAGACCAGCCAAACGGAAACATTCCGTGTGGCCAGCCCCCTGGACCCGGAGGCAAGTCGGCCGTCTCTGATACCAATTCCCGGCATGCGTGACCTGAAACGGGGTATGGCAAAAGGTGCCAGTCTGCTTACGCCCTCGGACACTTTTGCAATGCTCAAGCGGCTGAGACCGAAAAAAGGGATTGGCGAAGACCTGATGGGCGCGGAGGTGCCGCAGACCGGAATTCAGTGGATTCTGGTATTCAGCCTTCCGGTAATCACCCTGGTGGCGATGATCCTCCTGATGGTCATGGTGTCGCTGCTGAACCTGATCTTCTTCTGGCTCCCCTGGGTGAAGATCTATCTGCCATTCCCGAAGATCAACAGGTGAGCACATGATGCAGACACCAACACCGAACATACTGAGCTGGTCACTGGGTGGCATTGATGAGTCTGGCCGGCTGGACTGGGCGAGAGACGATCAAAGTATCCGGGAAGTCATGCTGAATATTCTCCTGACACGCCCGGGAGAGCGAATACAGCGCCCTGGCTTTGGTGCAGGGCTGCCGGATTACATCCACCAACCCAACAATGGAACTACCCGAAACCTGATCGCCGGTGTCGTGCGCAAGAACCTGGCTCTGCTGGAACCCAGGGTCATCGTGGACCAGGTCATTGTACAGCCGGGCGCAGGGCGACTTTCAGATGTGCATATCAACATCCGCTATCGGCTGAAACACCGTCGGGAAACGGCGGAACTGGGCTTCACGCTGAATCTGGGAGCATAAAGAGGACTGTCTATGCCATTACCTGTTCCCAATCTTGATGACAGACGCTTTGACGACCTGGTAAAGGAAGCCAGGGAACGGCTGAGCGCACACCTGCCGGAACTGACCCAGGTCGCCCCTGGTGATCCGGTACATACGTTCACCGACCTGTTTGCCTGGTTTACCGAAACCATCCTGTACCGGGCCAACCTGATTCCCGAGCGACAACGGCGTGTCTTCCTGAACCTGCTTCAGATACCCATTCGCCCTGCCCGGGCGGCGAGAGGCATTCTCTGCATAGACGCTGCACCAGGCAGCACAACACTGGTTCCACTGGTACGGGATGGCAGCCAGCTGCGCGGCGGAAAACAGGTTCTGACGACACTCGGGGAATTGCAGCCAACGAACCTGAGCTGCCGGGTCCTCGTGAAAGAGACCATAGGCCCCGATGCACTGGACAAGATGGGAATCACGCCCATCGACCTGAAGGAACAGTTCGGCCTGGCCGACGATGAAGAACCGACTCCCTTCCGTCCCCGCCAGTTCAGCCCGGGACAGGAACCCCTGCCCATGGCGGGAAGCCTTGATCACGCTCTTTATCTGGCCTGTGTCGCACCCAAACCAATGGCAGGCCAGCTGGGACAACTGAGGGACAGGCTCGCCGGCATTGTCCTGAACATCGCCATTGCGCCTGCCGATGAGGAGCCCGAAGAGCAGGTGGACAACATTGGCCCACGGACCCTGGTATGGGAGCTGGTCAATCAGGCCGGTGACGGCAGCATACGTTTCCTTCCTCTGGAGATTATCGCGGACAGTTCCGGTGGTGGCCGCCAGACCGGAGTCGTAAGGCTGCGAATTCCTCGTAATCCCCAACTGCTCCAGAGCCTTGCCGGTGCCGATCCGATGTTTGACGGACTTCAGGATTTGCCACCGGCCCTTGAAGACCTTGAGGAAGCGGCGCGGACCGCTTTCTGGCTAAGACTGCGGTGCCCGGATGAACCGGAACTGACACTGGGTTATCTGGATCTCAACGGCATCGACGTGGTCGCCCAGGGACAGCGAACCAGCCAGATTGTCGGCATGGGAACCGGCATGCCGGATCAGGTTATCGCCCTGCCTGATAGCCAGATTGAGGCAACGTCTCTGCATCTGCAGGTAGAGGAGAACGGCCAGTGGCGAACCTGGACACAACGGGACTTTCTGGCCGGCCAGACTGCGGAAGCCCGGGTGTACCGGCTGAACCCACAAACAGGCTATGTCTATTTCGGCGATGGCGTGTCCGCGGGCCGAAGAGTCCCCTCTGGAGCAAGGATCCGCGCGCTGGAATACCGGTACGGAGGGGGTGCCGAAACCAATCTTCCAGCGCAGACCATCAAGGAAATTATCGGAGCCAGCAGTACTCTGCGCCTCAGACATCTCTGGCCGTTGAGCGGAGGTCTCAATGCAGAAACGGTCGAGCAGGCCGAAAAACGCATTCCGAAGTTCCTGACACACCGAAACCGGGCCGTCACAGCGACGGATTTCAAAGTCATTGCCGAGGGCAACCCGATCAATCCGGTCGCCCGCGCCGAAGTCATTCCGGGGTTTCTTCCGGGCAGCAGCATTCATGCCGTGCGCAGGAATGTGCCCGGCGCCGTCAGCGTGTTCGCTCTGCCTCCCGCCGCGCCGGCTCTCGGGGTTGCACCCAGGCCCAGCCGTGGCCTGCTGAAAGATGTATTCGGATACCTGCTGCAGCGCATCACCATTGGCACGGAACTGTATGTGCTCAGCCCCGAGTTCATCCCGGTGGCGGTCTCGGTACGCATAGAAGTAACGGACCCGAAGACCGAACAACAGACCCTGCAGAATATCCGTGAGGCACTGGTCAGGTACCTGTGGCCGCTGGCTCCGGGCGGGGCGGATGGCGACGGCTGGCCGATGGGCCGGTCGGTCAGCGCCAATGAGCTTGCAACTCAGGTTGCGCGAGTCAGCGGGGTAAAGTCCTGGCATGGCCTGGCTTTGTTCACCCGTCCTGAGGACAAGGCTCCCTGGGGGCCTCTGGCGGACGGTGAATCACTGAAACTGCTGGATTTTCAGCTTCCGGAATTGCTCGGCGTGAGAATCGAAAGCGGGCCGGGCCCGCTGATACTTCCGGATGGCATAGGACCGGGTTCCGGCGAACAACCCGAACCCGGCTCGGGCATTGCTGTCCCCGTTATTCCGGATCTCTGTTAGGTGGACTATGGACGTCAATAGCACCGGATATTTCCTGCTTCGCACCGCCGAGGAGTTTGCCAACGCCTCGACAAGACTGCAGTGGCATCCACTCTGCCAGGCCCTCACGCTGGCCCAGAATCAGGGCCTGCGCCTGCCCGCCAGTCAACCGGAAACAGCCATGGAACAGTGGCGGGCCGCCACGCCAATGGCCAGGGACAGCTTTGGTCAGATCGCCCGCCTGTCAGAGGACCAGCGACAGGTCATGTTCAACAGCGGCCGGGGAAGTATGCCGCTGGAGGACGACCAGTTGGACGTAATCAGACCCGAAGACGACTGTCGTTATCTGGACATGAATCTTAACCGCGAAGGCCTACTTGCGCTGACCTGGAGTAACGGGATAGATCGCCATGGACTGACTCTTTTCCATCTTGGCCGCCGCTGGCACGCCAGCTGTTCCCTCCCTGAGCGGGCGCACAGGGTCTGGCTGGATCGGGAAAACCGTGCCTGGTGTCTGGGCACCAGCTTATTGATGCTGTGCGAGGGTGAGCCGCTTCCTCTCCCCTACCAGCCGGATCCGGTACGCTTCGAACCGGTAATCACCAACCCCGGAAAACTTGCAAAAACCTGGGAATACCCGCTACCAGATCTCCAGGAAGCCCTCGCTCTGTGCGGTGACGAGACGCACCTTTATCTCCTTGGTCTGGAGGACGGCATTCAACAGGCCGTGTTCAGCCGTCCGTTGACCCTGGCACCGGAAGAAGGATGGACTCGCTACACGCTGGATGAAGACATACCGTTCGTGATTGACCTTGGCCTGACCCGTTCCGGCAGACTGGCCGCGCTGGCTCCAAAGGAACAGAACGACGCCGGGTTCGTACGCCGGGACTGCCCGGTGCTCGACCTGCACCGGGACGATACCGGGGGGAAGCACCTGGCGCGCCTGGTAAGGGAGCGCTATCCGATGCTTTCACTGGCGGTGCCGCGGTTCGTGACCAGTGCCGACGGCCTGCTTCGCTACCAGGCAGAGTCGGGGCCTGAATTCCCCGACATTCCAGTACGCCCCCGAGAACTGCACCCCCTGCGGCAGGTGCGTTACCATCCGGAAAGCAGCGCATTGCTGACCCACACCCTGGATTCCGGAAATCCGGATACCCTGTGGCATCGTGTCTACCTGGACGCATGCATCCCGGCAGGCTGCAGCCTCACGCTATCGGCACGGGTCTATGACAACCCGGATGACCGATCGTCCGCGCCACTGTTTGACCAGCCGCCCCCCGTCTGGAATCACCTCCACTCCGAGCTGCCATTCCAATCGGCACTATCCGGATATGAACCGGGGCAGCGCGGCCTGTTCGAACTGCTATTGCAGGCTCCGGACGGTGAGGTTCGGGAAATCCGCGGGCGCTACTTGCAACTGCAGGTGCATTTCCGGGGAACACTCCGTCAGACTCCCTCCCTGCATGCCCTGAGGGTCTATCACCCGCGCTTCTCCTACCAGCGGCGTTACTTTCCGGAGCTTTACCAGCAGGAAAAACGTCGCGGCGATGGAGCTAGCAGCGGCCCTGCCAACGGTGCCGATGTCCGGGAGCGGCTGCTGGCCAACTTCGAAGGCATGCTGACCCCTCTGGAGGGGCGAATCGCTGCCAGCGAACAGCTGGTGCATCCGGACTCCGCGCCGGCCGAAAACCTGCAATGGCTTGCCGGGGCGATTGGAGCGGATCTTCCCACTCACTGGCCGGAAGAACGTCAGCGTCGCTGGCTAAAACACGCCACATTGATCCAGCAATACAAGGGAACCCTGCCGGCAACCAACCTGGCATTGGATATTGCCTGCGACGGAGCGGTCAAACGGGGCGAGGTTGTGCTGGTAGAAAACTTCCGTCTGCGACGCACCATGGCCACCATCCTCGGGCGCCATATGGACGACGGTGAACACCCGCTGACCCTGGGTACCGGCATGAGCGGCAACAGTATTGTCGGCGACAGCCTGATTCTGGCTGACATCAATGCCAGGGAGTTTCTGTCCCTCTTCGCGCCCGAACTCGCAGATGAAGAAGAGCAAAAGGCCGTGGAGACTTTCTTTGAGAACTACGGGCACAAGGTCAGCGTGGTGCTGAACGGGCCCGGCATAAAGCTCCGGAGCCGTGTCAGTGACATCTTGACCGATGCCATGCCGGCACATATCCAGTGGCAGTTTGTGGAAAGTGAACAGCCCTTCGTTCTCGGTACCGCGCCCCTGCTGGCAATTGACACATTTATGGAAAACCGGCCCGCAGTGCGACCGGTGGAACTGGATAACACCTGGCTCGGACAGGAGGGAGTGTTGCGCAACCCCGCCGCTTTTTCGCCGTCCGACGTTCACACCAGGACCTGACATCAAGGAGGCCACATGAGTAGTGCTGAGGACTTGTCCGCGCTGGAGCAGGACGACCAAATGGCAGAACCCCTGCGCCGCGTTGCCTATGAAGCCGGCATGATGCTTGGGCTCGAAGCCACACGGGATGAGCAGGCTTATCACCGGCGCCGGCTCACCCGCCATCAGTACTGGCTTCACGGCTTCGGGACGCTCGCCGGCATGCGGGTCGCCGTGAGTCCTGAAACTCACGGAAACAACACCGACCACCTGGAGGATCTGCAACTGCGTGTCGGGCCGGGCGTCGGAATCGACGGCCTGGGACGGGAAGTGATGGTGCATGAGAGCCACTGCATTCGCCTCACCCAGTGGCTTGCGGCTCAGCCGACAGAGCAGCTGCTGGAGGGTTTTGACAGCGAAGCCGGCGAGCTCTGGCTGAAAGTGACGGTTCGCCAGAAGGACTGCCCGATCGCACGGCAACCGGTCCTGACCCGCAAACTCAACACCTCAACCGATGCGGTTCAACCCAGCCGAATCGCTGATAGCGTCCAGTTGGAACTGACACCCGAACTGCCTCCGGGCTCACCAGAAGAACGCTTTGTTCCCTGGGGCAGCCACAACCCGGTAGACGGTGAAATGCCTGCTTTGTCGGCCGACGAACAGCAGACCCTGGATGATCTTGAGGTCAGCAATCCGGTGGCGGCACAGCAACTGGCCCTGCAGACGCAGCTGCTGCACTGCCTGGAAAACAGCGGCGTGTCCACCCATAACCTGACCCACGAACTGGAAGACGGTGCCCGATTACTGCTGGCGCGCATCCGGATAGAAACCTCCGATCCGTCGAGCACAGTCGTTAATCCGGGTCTGATCCATATCAATAATCTTGTCCGTCCGTTTCTGACAACAGCCAGTCAGCTTGCCTGGCTCGCCAGACATAACGGCAACGGGTAACGGTCTAAACAAGGAACGGTTATGAGCGACATACTCTTCCAACCTCTCGGCGATCCGATTGCCGGAGGCGACAACCTGGAAAAGCTGGCGGATATTGACCCGCGCATGACAAGAACCCATTACTTCGACGGACGACTGCTGACCGCCGAAGACCTGGAGCGGGACCAGACCTATCTGGACCAACGATTGCGGGAGGTTGGCAAGGCCCTGGGCTCAGGCATCATTAGCGGTCTTGAGCTGAGTTTCAGCACCGATCCCTACCGGTTGGTTATCGAAACCGGCAAAGCCATGACGCCTGCCGGTCGGGTACTTCATCTGGGGACACAAATGTCCGTGAACCCCGGCGACAAAGCGCTGATCACGCAGCTTAACGACGGCAAATACCGACGGTTTAATCGCGGTCTCTACGCCGTGGTTCTGCGCTATGTTGATGTTCCCACGGACATCGCCGAGGTTTTCCCCACCGATCTCAAGGACCGACGGGGCGCAGATTATGCCCTGGTAACCGAATCGGTTCAGCTTGGACTGGTTCCGCTTCCGGTTGCACTGCCCGCTCAGGATCCCCTTCGTCTCCGGGCCCGATTAATGAGGGAGCTGCTGGGTTACGGGCTGTCCGACAGCGTGATACCCGAGGATTCGGTAGCGCTGGGGGTTCTGGCCATTGCCGAAGACACCCCGCAATGGATCGACAGCGAACTGCTCAGGCATCCGATGCGCCCGGAGCCGGATCATAACGACTTGCAAGGGGACCTCTACCGCCAGTATCAGTTATTGCTGCGGGATATCACCGCACATCGGGCGGCCGGAGGATTGGATCAGCCATTCGCCGCGTCCGATTATTTTCCGGTCATTCCTCCGGCCGGGCGTTTGCCCGCCCATACCGTAGACCCGGAAAATG
>CAZFQI010000114.1:0-10010 GCA_964520755.1 uncultured Marinobacter sp.
TTTCCGTGTTGGGGGACGATCATGGCTACGTCCATGTCGCGAATCATATTCGCCCACAGCTGGCACACCTTCTTTGAGGCGATATAGCGCCGGTGGAAGCCAATCATGCTGGGGATGTGTTTGTCGAAGTCCTTCACCGGCAGGTGATCATCCTCACCGCCCATGGAGGCACCCAGGTCACCTGAAAACAGGATTTTCGAAACTGGATCATAGAACTGCAGGTTGCCCACCGAATGCATGAAGTGGGCTGGCAGGCACTGCAGATAGGACTCGCCGAACTTAACGTTGGCACCGGCATCCGGAATGCTGATGATGCGGTCGTACACGCTGCCACTGAGCTGATTGGTCACATAACTAGAGACCAGGTGCGGAAGGAACCGGGCCCAGAGTTTTGAGGTGACGATTTTGGCGCGGGTATGAACGATCCAGCGGTCGATGGCGCCGATAATGTCCGGGTCCTGGTGAGAGGCGAAGACATAGTCCATGTCACGAATGTTCATGTAGCGAGACGCGGCCACTGACAGTGGGGTGTAAGTCAGGTCTCCGCCCGGATCGATCAGTGCTTCGTGTTTGCCGTCGACAATCAGGAACTGGTTGGACTGGACGCCCTCGCCGGTTACCAGGGAATCGAACATCAGGCATTTGTGGTGTCCGTTATCGAACAGGACAATCGGCTCGGCTGCCATTTCGGTCTCCCGCAGAATACAGTGTGAATCGGCCGGAATGGCCGGATATTGCAAGCTGCGCGGAGATTACAAAATTGACAAAAGCCAACTCTTGCCTCAGGTCAATTCTCTGATATTCCTCAAGTAACGATTTGTTGTTGCCGACCGTCAGGCCAGCCGGGGTACCCGCTTGATCCCGCGGCGAATGCCCTGCTCCAGGGCGCTGCTGACCATCTTCCCGGTGAACGGCACGACGTCTTCAAAGGTGATCGTGTAGTTCACCCGGGTATGGCCTTCCGGGGTGTCTTCAAACCGGATACGGCCGAGATGGTTACGTACCGGGCTCATGCTGGTGATGGTGTACTCGATCAGTGAATCCGGCTCGAAGTTGGTCACGGTTTCTTCCAGACCCACCGGCCCGATGCCGATCTTGCGAACGGAACCAATGCCGTTAGGGTCGGCCTGGTCACTGTCCTTGATGCGTTTGACTGGTGCACCCAGCAGTTTTCCGAAACGGTAGTGGTCGGCGAACAGGGCAAAGACCCGTCGTCGGGGCACATTAAAGGTTTCATCGATTTCAATGGTGTACATGGCCATAGGCTCACTCTTTTTGTCATTCGATACACCAAGCCTAACCCCTCGGCTCCTACAACAAAAGTCGTAGAAGGCGGCAGGTTTCAATCTGGCCCGGGTTGACCGTTCAGTGCCGGGCGGTATGCCGGTAGTCCCGGGGTGACTGGCCCATTACCTTTTTGAAAAGCCGGGAAAAATAGTAGGCGTCGTCATAGCCCAGCCGTCGGCTGATGTCAGCAAAACTGAGGCTGCTGGTATCCAGCATCTGGCAGGCCCGCTCTACCTTGAGGTGCAGGAAGTGCTGGATCGGGGAGGTGCCGGTCTGTTCCCGATAGCGGGTGGCAAAATGGGCGGGAGACAGGCCGGCAAGATCAGCGAGTTGCTCCAGGCTGATCCGCTCATCCAGATGTTCTCTCATATAGTTGTGTATGGTTTCCAGTTCCGCCTGTCGTTCGTGCCCGGTCTCGTCGGCGTTGATCGGAACCGCCGCCAACAGTTGCCGCAGCCGGTTGGCTGCGTGGATCAGGCCCCGGGCCCGGAAGCCGGTTTGTCGCACAGATAGCAGGCCGTTGAAGTCAACCAGTAGGCGAGGTTGCCGGCCCAGATGTCGAATGCGTGTCGGGCCGTCGAAACCCATATAGTGTCGAAAATCCTCAGCCAATGGTCCTGTGTAGTGGACCCAGTGGATGGTCCATGGGTTGTCCGGATCAGCGGTATAGCGGTGGTTGGCACCGGCCGGCAGAAGGAGCAGGTCTCCGGCCTCCACCGTATAGGGCTCGCCGCCAACGTTGAGGAACGCCCGGCCTTCCGTGCAGTAGATCAAAAGATTGTCGTGATGGTGCTCCCGGTGCATGTGATGGCCCACGGCACGGCGATAGTGGCCGAACGCCAGGGGGTAAAGGTCCCGGGTGAGTGGATGGCTCGCGAGTAGTCGAATGATCGGCTCAGGCACCACGTAGCGAATGCTGTCTTTGGGCACCGGCCACTGTGAGGTTTGGGTCATTTTTGATCTTGATTGTTTGAGCTTTATCGAAAGATAGTCCATTACGGGCGAAATTTAGTCAATCACCCCTTGGTCGATCCCGTGCTAGCCTGTGGTTAAACGTGGCCGCAACCCTATGGTTCTGGCCGGCTTCCCGCACAACAACAAACAGGGACATCAACATGAAAAATGTACCACTGTACCTCGCAGGTGAATTCGTCCAGAGCAGTACCAACGAATGGATTGACGTCACCGACCCCGCGACCAACGAAGTGATCGCAAAGGCTCCGTGCACCACGGACGCTGAAATGCGCAAGGCCATCGATAGTGCCGGTGAGATGTTCAAGACCTGGAAGGAAGTTCCGGTTTCCGAACGTGCCCGTGTGATGCTGCGATATCAGGCCCTGCTGAAAGAGCATCATGACGAGATTGCCGAAATCCTGTCCAAGGAAACCGGCAAAACCTTTGACGACGCCAAGGGCGATGTCTGGCGTGGCATTGAAGTGGTCGAACACGCCGCCAACGTCGCCTCCATGATGATGGGTGAGACCGTTGAAAACGTGGCCCGTGAAGTGGACACCCACTCCTGGATTCAGCCGCTGGGCGTGTGCGCCGGTATCACCCCGTTCAACTTCCCGGCCATGATTCCGCTGTGGATGTTCCCCATGGCCATTGCCTGCGGTAACACGTTTATCCTGAAGCCGTCCGAGCAGGATCCGCTGACCCCCACGCGCCTCGCCGAGCTGTTTGAAGAAGCTGGCGCCCCCAAGGGCGTCCTGCAGGTGGTTCACGGTGGTAAGGAGCAGGTTGATGTGCTGCTCACCGATCCCGCCATCAAGGCCGTTTCTTTTGTAGGTTCTGTACCGGTAGGCCGTTACATCTACGAGACCGGCACTCGCAACATGAAGCGTGTACAGAGCTTCGCTGGCGCCAAGAACCACATGGTTATCCTGCCGGATGCTGACAAGCAACAGGTGATCAATGCCCTGGTCGGCGCCTCCGTGGGTGCGGCCGGTCAGCGCTGCATGGCTATTTCTGTCGCCGTTTTTGTCGGCGAAGCCCAGCAGTGGATTCCCGAGCTGAAAGAAGCCATGGCGAAAGTGCGCCCCGGCGCGTGGAACGATTCCGGTGCCAGTTACGGCCCGATCATCTCTGGCAAGGCAAAAGACCGTATCGAGTCCCTGATTGCGACCGGCGAAGCCCAGGGCGCCAATCTGCTGCTGGACGGCCGTGGCTGCACGGTAGACGGTTTGCCGGATGGCAACTGGGTTGGCCCGACGCTGTTCTCCGGTGTGACCACCGAAATGGACATCTATAACGAAGAAATCTTTGGTCCGGTGCTGTCCTGCGTGGAAACCGACACGCTCGGCGATGCCATCGAGCTGGTCAACAATAGCCCCTACGGCAACGGTGTCTCCATCTTCACCAGTTCCGGTGGTGCTGCGCGTCGCTTCCAGCATGAGATTGACGTAGGCCAGGTGGGTGTGAACATCCCCATTCCTGTGCCCCTGCCGTTCTTCTCCTTCACCGGCTGGAAGGGTTCCTTCTACGGTGATCAGCATGCCTACGGCAAGCAGGCGGTTCGCTTCTACACTGAAACCAAAACGGTTACCTCCCGCTGGTTCTCCAGTGAAGCGACCAGCACAGAAGCCAACTTCTCTATCCAGTTGCGTTAATTGCGTTGAAGGTGGGGTATTTGGGCCGGAACCCGTTTCCGGCCCCTTGTTTTCCCCTCTCAATGCCAAGCCCCTACTATCTGGAGCGTAACGATGGATTTTAACCTCACAGAAGACCAGCAGGCGTTTCGCGAAGCAGCCCGGGCGTTTGCGGAGAAATCCATGGCGCCGTTCGCGGCAAAATGGGACGACGAACATATCTTTCCGAAAGACGTGCTCAAAGAAGCCGGCGAGATGGGCTTCATGGGTATGTACACTCCCGAAGCCCTTGGTGGCATGGGCCTTTCCCGGTTGGACACTTCGGTTATTGTGGAAGAGCTTGCCGCTGCCTGTCCCTCGACGGCTGCGTTTATCACCATTCACAACATGGCCACCTGGATGGTTGCCAGCTTTGCGTCAGACGACCTGAAGCAGGAGATCGTGCCGAAACTCGCCAGTGGCGAATGGCTCGCCTCTTACTGCCTGACAGAGCCGGGTGCCGGCTCAGACGCGGCCAGTCTTCGTACCAAGGCGGTACGGGATGGCGACAGCTACGTGATCAATGGCAGTAAAGTATTCATTTCCGGCGCCGGCGAGACCGATGTGCTAGTTCTTATGGCTCGGACCGGAGCGCCGGATTCCGGTTACAAAGGCATATCCACCTTCGTGATTCCTGCGGATGCCGATGGCGTTTCCTATGGCAAGAACGAAGAGAAAATGGGCTGGCACAGTCAGCCGACCCGCATGATCAGCCTCGAGAATGTCCGCATTCCGGCCAGTAACCGTGTCGGTGAAGAGGGCGACGGATTTGCCATCGCCATGAAAGGCCTCGATGGCGGGCGCCTGAACATCGCCACCTGTTCCCTGGGGGGTGCCCAGGCAGCTCTTCTCCGTGCCCGTAACTACATGCATGAGCGTGAACAGTTCGGCAAACCGCTGGCGGCGTTCCAGGCTTTGCAGTTCAAGCTGGCCGATATGGCCACCAACCTGGTTGCCGCACGGCAGATGGTTCGCCTGGGCGCCTTCAAGCTCGACAACGCCGACCCGGAAGCGACACTGCACTGCGCCATGGCCAAGCGTTTCGCCACCGACGCCTGTTTCGAGGTGGTCAACGAGGCACTGCAGCTTCATGGCGGCTATGGCTATATTCGCGAATACCCGCTAGAGCGCTACCTGCGCGACCTGCGGGTGCACCAGATCCTGGAAGGCACCAACGAAATCATGCGCCTGATTGTTGCCCGTCGTCTGCTCGATGATGGCGTGGCCGAAGCGATTCAATAAGGAGATCCTTATGAGCGATCTTATCCAGCTCGAAAAACGCGGACACATCGCGGTACTGACCATCAACAATCCGCCGGCCAATACCTGGACGAAGGATTCCCTGATTGCCCTGACGAACATCGTCAAGGAACTGAACGAAGACCGGAATATCTTTGCCCTGGTAATGACCGGGCAGGGTGAGAAGTTCTATTCCGCTGGTGCCGACCTGAAAACCTTCGCCGATGGCGACAAGGCCCGGGCCAATGAGATGGCGCAGCTGTTCGGTGAGGCATTCGCAACGCTGGGCCGCTTCCGGGGCGTGTCTATCGCCGCGGTTAACGGCTATGCGATGGGTGGCGGACTGGAATGCGCTATGGCCTGCGATATCCGCATCGCCGAGGAACATGCCCAGATGGCACTGCCAGAAGCTGGCGTGGGCCTGTTGCCCTGCGCCGGTGGCACCCAGAACCTGCCCTGGCTGGTCGGTGAGGGCTGGGCCAAGCGGATGATTCTGTGCGGAGAGCGGGTAAAAGCCGATACGGCGTTGCGAATCGGTCTGGTGGAAGAAGTGGTTCCAACCGGACAGAGCCTTGATAAAGCCCTGGAACTGGCTGAAATGGCGTGTAAACAGAGCCCGTCCTCCACCGCCCGTTGCAAGACCCTGGTCATGAGTGCCCGCGATGCTCGCAGCCACGACGACGCCTGGCGCATGGAGCGGGAGCTGTTCGTTGAGCTGTTCTCCACTGAAGACCAGAAAGAAGGCGTGAACGCGTTTCTCGACAAGCGCAAACCGGAATGGAAAAACCGCTGAAGTCCGCTGTAAACGCTGGCTCAAGGATCTGTTATGAGTGATCAACCCATTATCTTTGAAGAATGGAAAACGGGCGATGGCGCGCTGATCGCTGTGGCTCGGCTGAATACGCCCAAGGCTCTGAATTCGTTGTCTCTGGAGATGATCCGGCTGCTGACTCCGCAACTGAAACGCTGGGCGGACGATCCTGCAATCCAGGCCGTCTGGCTGGAATCCGAAGGTGACAAGGCGTTCTGTGCCGGTGGCGACATCGTTGCCCTGTATCGCAGCATGACAGAGCCCCAGGGTGCCAGTGAGGGAGAGGCATTCTTCACCGAAGAGTATGAGCTGGATTATCTGATCCATACCTTCCCGAAGCCGCTCATTTGCTGGGGCCACGGCATCGTAATGGGTGGCGGCATGGGCATCATGCAGGGGGCTTCTCACCGGGTGGTGACTGAATCCTCAAAGCTTGCCATGCCCGAGATAACTATCGGTCTTTACCCTGACGTAGCCGCCGGCTGGTTCCTCAACCGGACCCCGGGTCATACCGGTCTGTTTCTGGGCCTGACAGGCGCCCGCCTCAATGGTGCCGATGCCATTTTCACTAGTCTGGCGGATCGCTTCATCCGGCACGATCTGAAAGCAGATGTTGTTGCCGAGCTGTGCAAGCGCAACTGGCAGGGTGAGGAACCCCACGCAGTGGTCGGCAGTGTGCTTCGCCAATATGAGCGTGAAAGCGCCGACGCCATGCCGGAATCACCGGTTCGCACTCATTTCGACGAGATCAACCGGGTGACCGATGCCGACTCTCTGGAAGCGACTGTTAACCAGTTAAAAGAGCTGTCCGGTGGCGACGGATGGGTGGCGAAAGCGACCCGTTCCCTGGCTGCTGCGTCACCCACATCCCTGGCTCTGGTCTGGCGCCATCTGCACGGCTGCAAACACGACAGCCTCAAGGAAGTTCTCGACAAGGAACTGGTGCTCTCCACCAAGTGCCTGACCAAAGGGGAGTTTGCGGAGGGTATCCGCGCGCTTCTGATCGACAAGGACCAGCAGCCCAGATGGCGGTATGCGTCCCTTGCCGAGATGGACAGTGCCTGGATTGACGATTTCTTTAAATGATAGCTGGCAGGGTTGTCGGATTACGCTTCGCTAATCCGACCTACCCGAAGCATAACTAAATCGTAGGTCGGATTAGCAAAGCGTAATCCGACAAACACCCAAAATATAAGAACAAGGAGAATGAACATGGCAAAAATCACCTTCATCGGCCTCGGTAACATGGGCGGCCCCATGGCCAGTAACCTGGTAAAAGCGGGCCACGAGGTCACCGTATTCGACCTGTCCAAAGACGCTGTAGCAGCTCTGGTGTCCGAAGGCGCAAAAACCGCAGACACAGCCCACGAAGCGGCCAGTGGCGCTGAGTGTGTCATCACCATGCTGCCCGCCGGGCAGCACGTGGAAGCGGTCTATCTCGGCGACGATGGCCTGTTGGCAAAACTGCCGGCTGGTACCCTCGTTATCGACTCCTCCACCATCGCGCCGGAAACAGCACGGGGCGTGGCCGAAGTGGCACGAGCCAAGGACATCCCGTTCCTCGATGCGCCGGTATCCGGCGGCGTCGGCGGTGCCAAGGCCGGTACGCTGACGTTTATTTGCGGTGGCTCGGAAGAGGCCTTTAACAGGGCCAAGCCGATCCTCGATGCGATGGGCAAGAACATCTTCCACGCCGGTGATCATGGCTCCGGCCAGGTGGCCAAGATCTGCAACAACATGCTGCTGGCCATCCTTATGTCCGGTACCAGCGAAGCGCTGGCATTGGGCGTGAAAAACGGTCTGGATCCGGCGGTGCTCTCGGAAATCATGAAGCAGAGTTCCGGTGGTAACTGGGCGTTGAACGTCTACAACCCCTGGCCGGGCGTGATGGAAGGCGTGCCTGCGTCCAGAAATTACGAGGGCGGTTTCCTTGTGAACCTGATGGCCAAGGATCTGGGGCTGGCATTCGACAACGCCGTCAAAAACCAGGCTTCCATTCCCATGGGCTCTCTGGCCCGCAACCTGTTCCAGCTCCATGCGGGGCAGGGCAATGGAAATCTTGACTTCTCCAGTATCCAGCGCCTGTACAAGCCCGAGTGAAGCGCTATCGGGGTCAGATGAAGTACTTCATCTGACCCCAGCCATCTTCCCGTTTTTCCGATCAGCCGCTGGATTTTCCGGGTCAGTGCTGGTACTTTTCCCGCCAGTTGTTATTCGGTAGCCCAACCAGGGATGTGGTTGGCCAAAGGCTGCCGGGAACAGGACATAACCATAGCTTCAGGGATTGAAGATATGCTCCAGGCAAGCGGATTGCAGTTCACCGCCCGCGTTGGCGGACTCCCCTCAGATCTATTTTCAGTGGTTGGCTTTAAACTGACCGAACGCCTTTCCGAGGTGTTTCAGGGTCGTCTTGAGCTGGCCAGTACCGCCCCCTCCATTCAGGCAGCGGAGACTCTCGAGCAACCGGTGGATCTCGTGGTTTGGCAGGATGGCGAGCCGATCAGGCGTTTCACCGGTGTGGTCAACGAGTTCGTTCGGGGCGATGCCGGCCACCGGCGTACCCGCTATGAACTGAATATCCAGTCGCCGCTCTGGCGCCTTGGGATGATGCACAACAGCCGGATGTTCCAGACCCAGAGCACCGAGACGATTGTGCGAACTCTGCTTGAGGAGCGCGGCATTATCGATTCGGTCTTCGATCTGAAGCGCACCCCGGAGCAAAGGGAGTATTGTGTTCAGCATCGAGAATGCGACCTGGCCTTTCTCGAACGCCTCGCGGCTGAAGAGGGTTGGCATTACCGCTATGAACACGGGAGCGTGGACGGGGACACCCAGCCGGCGCTTGTAATCGCCGACCATCATGGCGATGCGACCAAGCTGGAGCCGGCGGAATATAACGCCAAAGCCGGCGGCAGCAGCAGGCGCCCGGTCGTGTACCGGTTCCGCTATGAAGAGCGAGTGCGGGTCGCTTCCGTAGCGATGAAGGATTACACCTTCCGGAACCCTGCCTATGCCCTAATGCATGAGCAAGCCTCCGGCGACCTGAAGCACCGGGAAGACTACCAGCACTACGATTACCCCGGCCGCTTCAAGGCCGACGCCAGTGGCCAGCCGTTTACCGAAGCCAGACTCCAGTCCCTGCGCAATGATGCCAGTACCGCATCCGGTGAGAGCAATCGCGCGGATTTCAGCGCCGGCGCCAAGGTCGAGCTTAAGGAGCATGACAGCAACGCCCTGAATCGGGAATGGCTGCTCACAGCGGTCACCCATACTGGTTCCCAGCCCCAGGCGTTGGAAGAAGAGGGCGGCAGCGAACCTACCACTTACCACAATCAGTTCAAGGCCATACCTGCCGACCTGACCTGGGTACCGCAGATGCCGCACCGCCCCCTGATGGATGGCCCACAAATCGCGATTGTCACCGGCCCGGAAGGCGAGGAGATTCACTGCGACGAATATGGTCGGGTGAAAGTGCGATTTCCATGGGATCGTTACTCAAAAAATGACGAACACAGCAGCGCCTGGCTGAGAGTCAGTCAGGGCTGGGCCGGTGGCCAGTATGGTTTCATAGCCTTGCCGAGGATCGGACACGAAGTAATAGTTTCCTTCCTCGACGGCGACCCCGACCAGCCGATCATCACCGGACGCACCCATCACGTTACCAACACGCCACCCTATGGGCTGCCGGAGCACAAAACCCGCACCACCCTGAAAACCAAAACCCACAAGGGCGAGGGCAGTAACGAACTGCGGTTTGAGGATGAGGCGGACCAGGAACAGATCTACGTTCACGCCCAGAAAGACCTGGACCTGCTTACGGAAAACAACCGCACGGAGGTGATTCAGAACGACAGTCACCGTACCGTGGAGAACCACGATTTCAGTCATGTGAAAGGCAACGAGCATCGCACAGTCGATGGCGAACAGCGTGAGTCGATCGGAAGTGATTACAGCCTATCCGTGGGTGGCAGCCTTCACAGCAAACAGGGCAAAAACCAGCTCGTTGAAGCCGGCACCGAGATTCACCACAAGGCGGGCATGAAAGT
>CAZFQI010000115.1:0-9529 GCA_964520755.1 uncultured Marinobacter sp.
TGTTCGTTATTTTCGCTGGTCCAACCATGACCATTCTGGAAACTCTGTGGGTTACTTCTTCAAACTATGTTGGTAACGCTGTGCAGTTCAGCAATCCGTTTGGTCGGGAAGACGAAGCCTGGTTCCAGGGTTGGACTGTGTTCTATTGGGCATGGTGGATTTCCTGGTCACCGTTCGTTGGCATGTTCATCGCACGTGTTTCCAAGGGACGTACCGTACGTGAGTTTGTTACCGCCGTGCTGATTGTGCCGACCGTCATCACAGTCGTCTGGATGAGTGCTTTCGGTGGCGCCGCTATCGAACAAATCCAGCAGGGTGTCGGCGAGTTGGCCGAGAATGGCCTGACCGAGGTTTCTCTTGCGACCTTCCAGATGTTTGCGAATCTGCCGCTGACCGGGATCTTGTCTTTCGTTGGTATCATCCTGGTGTTGGTGTTCTTCGTAACATCCTCAGACTCCGGCTCGCTGGTTATTGACAGCATTACCGCCGGTGGCAAGACCGATGCGCCGACCGCTCAGCGTGTGTTCTGGGTAGTTGCCGAGGGCGCTATCGCGGCGGCTCTGATCTTCGGTGGTGGCGAAGACGCCCTGGGTGCTATCCAGGCCACAGCCATCAGTGCAGGTCTGCCGTTTACAGTCGTTCTCCTGATCATGACCTGGGGGCTGCTCAAGGGCCTCAGTCACGAGCGTCAACTCCTGATTGCCAGGGGTGAGCTCACGTGAGGACGTGCTGAGAAACAAAAAAACCGGGGTTTCGGCCCCGGTTTTTTTGTGCCTGATCGAATCTCAGGAGCTGGCAAAGGTTTCCATGGCAAACCGGGAGCGCTCCAGCGGTGTGAAGTGAGGCCGCTTCAGAGATTCAATTGCCCGCAGGCGGGGCAGCAGGCCCCGACCATTTGCCATCTGGATCGCCAGTCCTGGCCGGGCGTTCAGCTCTAGCAGCAGCGGGCCCTCGTTGGCATCCACCACCAGATCGACCCCCATGTAGCCGAGCCCGGTTGCCTCGTAGCATCGTGAAGCCATTTCCAGCATCTCGTCCCACGCTTCAATCTGAATGTTCTCCAGCGCCAGGCCGGTGTCCGGGTGGAGGGTAATGGGGCGATTGAACTGAACCGCATTCAGACCCCTCCCGGAACCGATGTCCAGACCAACACCCACAGCCCCCTGATGGAGGTTGGCCTTACCGTCCGATGCGGTTGTCGCCAGTCTCAGCATGGCCATTACAGGATAGCCCTGAAAAACGATAATCCGGATGTCGGGAACACCCTGATGGGAGTATTTGGCCAGTGATGGTGCGGACTCCACCAGATTTTCGACAATAGCCACATCCGGCGTGCCCGCCAGCGAATAAAGCCCGGCCAGAATGTTGGTCAGATGGCGCTCAAGGACGGAAGAGTCCACCCGCGAACCAGAGGCCTTGACGTACTCCTCGCCATCCCGCCCGGTAATGACGGTAATGCCCTTGCCGCCGGAGCCTTTTGCCGGTTTGATGGCAAATCCCGCCAGGTCCTCGGCCATTTCACGGAAGTGCGATATTTCATGCTGCTGGTGAACAACCTGAAGCAGTTTCGGGGTTTTTACGCCGTACTCGGCAACCACCAGTTTGGTCTTCAGTTTGTTGTCGACCAGAGGGTAGGAGGATCGCTCGTTGTACCGGGCAATGTAGTCCACATTGCGCCGGTTCATATTCAGCATTCCCAACCTATTGAGTGATCGCGGCGATATCCAGTCCATGTCAGTCGTACGCCTTCATTGGCGTAAAGCGTCTCAGCTCGCTGAGTTTGTAGCCGGTGTACTGGCCCATCAAAAGGATCAACCCCAGAATAACAAGGTGCAGCTCCGGGAAGTTGAAGGTGAGGTGGCCGGCCAGCGGTGCGCTCATCAGCAAATAGGCGCAGATGGCCACAAACAGACTGCCGGCGCCCTGGACCATGACCTCGTGCGCGCCTTCTTCTTCCCACAGGATGGACATGCGCTCAATGGTCCAGGCAATGATCACCATCGGGAAAAAGGTCACCGTCATGCCGGTGTTGAACCCCATCTGGTAGCCGATGATGCTCAGGCCGGCGGTGATGAAAATGACGAGAATGATCAGCGCCGATATCCGCGACACCAGCAGCAGGTTGAGGCTCGATAGATAGCCGCGCATGAGCAGGCCGATCGACACCACCGACAGGAAGGCGATCAACCCCGGCACCAGGGTCGTCTGAACGAATGCCACGGCGATAAGCACGGGCATGAAGGTGCCGGAGGTGCGGATGCCGATGACAATACGCATGAAAGCGACCATCAGTGCGCCCAGAGGCAGCAGCAACAGCATTCGGAACATGCTTTGCTCTTCGACGGGCAGCTCATAAAAGCTGAGAAAGCCAAGGCCGTTGGAGGCGGACTCCATGGTGGCCAGTTGCAGGGCAGGCACCGTTTGCCGAAGCATGGAGAAGCTGACTTCAGAATTCTCTCCGCCTACCACGTCAAGCAATGAAGCAGCACCCTGGCGCCACAGCAAGAGATCATCAGGCACGCCCTGCTCGGCGGTTTTGGGATTGAATGTGAGCCATCGGTCGCCGTTATAGATCTGCAGGTAGGGCATCAGCTGTTGACGCCGACGGGCATCCTCCAGTCTGAGACCATCGGCAATTCTGGCGGCAATACCACTGTGGTTCAGCATATCGACCAGAAGATTCAGGGAGTTATCTTCCGAGACAAGCAGGGTGGTGTTCTGTGTTCGGATATCTGGCTGCATCAGCCGGATCAGCTCGCGGGTCATACTCTCCGGAGTGCTTGAACGGGCCTTTGCCTGGTCCAGAATCTCCTGAACGGCCGTCGCTTCGGGTTCTTCCCAAAAGCTCCTCGGAGTTTTCGGCTCACGCGCCGGAAGCTCCGGCTGTGCGTTTGGATCCGGAATGAACTGGGCTTTGAAATACAGGGTCTGCGGCCCGGAGACTTCCCGCTTGCTCCATTCCGCCCGGCGATTGCCGGAGCTATCGATGATCGAGAAGCCGTAGCCGGGTGATGCCGCCTGCTCGGTGAGGATCCGGAACCCCGGTGGCTGCTCAGGAATGTTCAGGCTGGCAAGCACCGGGCCGTCGCCTGCGTTGAAATCGATGCGGGCCTCAACCATCCAGACAGGGCGCTGTTCGCCGGTCAGCCAGGGAATGCCGAGCTCGAGGTGCCGCCATACGGCCAGGGAAATGCCTGCCGAAATCAGCAGGAAAACGGCAATGTAGAAGGGCAGGCGCGAGCGGGTGGTCACGATTCGTTCCCGTTGCTGTTGCGGATGGATTCAGGTAACTCGGTTGCGTATTCCTTGCCGACATCGACCAACATCACATCGCGCAGAATATTGCGGCCAATCAGAACTTCGTAGGTCAGGTTGGTTCTGTCGGCAAGTGTGAACTCGGCCACTTGCTGATGATCACCAATAAAAAACTGGAGCTCGACGACAACACGGCGTTCTGCTTCTTCCGCACTGGCCTGAATAACTCGAACGCGCCGTGAGATCTCTTTTTCCAGAGTTACGAACTTGTCGGCTCCGGGAACAGGCACATCAAACCGGACCCAGTTGTTGCCGTCCCGTTCAAATCGCGTGATGTTGCGAGCGTCGATAGAGGAAGTTTCTGCACCGCTATCAATTCGGGCTTTGTAGATCAATCCTGGACCAGCGAGATAGAAGTTTTCTACCTCACCGACAATTACCTTGCCCTTGAGGCGATCTGCGCGGCCTTTCGAGTTGTCTGTGGTGGGGCACTGCGTCTGGACCTTTACTGGCGGGCATTCGGGTTTTTCCACCTGGGTGGCGATTGCGTCCAGAATGGTCTGTGTGGATGAGCGGTTTTGTGAGATGACCTGCTCGTGCCGAATGGCCGCGTTTTCTTCCATGGTCACAAGGGTGGCTCGTTGACTCTTAACAGAAGCTCCGAGCTCATTCAGGTCTGTTTTTGGAACCATGAAATAGCGGTCTGCCGAGCATCCCGTTAGCAGAAGAACGCCTGCAAGGGCGGTAACGGAAAGCTTGGGCAGTCCAGCCCGAAAACACTTCAAACCCATGAAAAACCCCTGAGCTGGCAGCCTGTCACGCCCGAATCGGGACGGCTGTGACGGTCTGTGCGTGTGAAACCAGATACATACGGAGAGGCAGTATACAGCATCCAACCTGTGTGGTTGATTTACAGATGGTTAAGGGGCAGTAGTGTTTACCGCGACAGAAAAGGTCCTTCACCGAGAACAGTCTCGGCACGCAGGTATTCCTGGATTACCGGGGAACAATTGAGGTAGAAAAGCAGCAGCTCTCGCTGGACATCCTGATCTTGAATCCGTGCGGCAAAACTGATCAGTTCCCGGATCTCTTCGTCGCTTTCGGCCTCACTCGAGGGGGCCCCGAAGCTCTTGCCATACCGGGATTTCAAAAGGGTGGTCAGGCGCTCCAGATGAAACTCGCCTGTGTGGGTGATGTGCGGCAGAATTCTGAATGCTTCGCTGTTGCCGGTCGAGCGCTTGCCGAACAGCCCTGTATCGCTCTCGTGGCCGGTACGGTCATTGTGGAGAAACTCCGCCTCCAGTTTTCGCCACAGTTCTTTCAGCATGATCGGCTATCCGTTTCTGATCTGGTTCCGGCCCGCCATGCGGTTAACAAAGGGTAATAACCGTAAGGCCGACGAGCATTTTAACCTTTTAGCCGATATTACGTGGGGCGTCCAGAGATGGATGCCTCCGCTTGAAATTATTGCCAAGCAGTCTTGGTCATTATCGGCGCCCTGCTCGAGATTGACTGTGCTCCGGGCAAAAGGTTCCTTTACTGAGGTAGACTGTCTTGAAGCTTGAAATCAGACACAGTTCAATCAAACACAGAACCTGAACAGGAGTAGTGCTCGGTGCCTGAAGCCATCACGGAATTGATGTTGTCCCGACCTGATCTGATGGCGGGACTGATGGTTGTGTTAATTCTTTTAGTCATTCTGAAAGTGCTTTGGGGCAGGAATGGTCGACTTGAGCAGGACGTCGAGTATTGGCGACAGCATGCCGCAGGCCTCGAAAACCAGCTGGCCGGGCTCGAATCGGATCTGGAGAGTCGAAAACAGCGGCTGGAGCAGCTCGAAAGCGAACGCCAGAGTTTGCAGGCAAAGTCGGACGGGCTTTCCAGCGAGTTGAGCGAGGCCCGTGTTGCGCTCCGCGAGAAGGAAGTGACCATTGATAAGGAGCGCCGATCCGCCAATGAAAAGCTGGAGTTGCTGGAGCGCAACCGGGATGCCCTGAAGCAGGAATTCGAGAATCTTGCCAACAAGATTTTCGATCAGAAGAGCGAGCGTTTCAGCCAGCAGACCCGCACCAGCCTCGATACCCTGCTCAATCCGTTCCGGGACCAGTTGCAGGACTTCCGCAAGCGGGTTGAGGACGTGTATACCACTGAAACCCGGGACCGACAGGCCCTGCGCAGTGAGATCAAATCCCTGCAGGACCTGAACCGACAGATTACCGAAGAGGCATCCAATCTGACCCGGGCTCTCAAGGGCGACAAGAAGATTCAGGGCAACTGGGGTGAACTGATCCTGGAGCGGGTACTGGAAAAGTCCGGGCTCCGTAAGGGCGTGGAATACGACACCCAGGGCAGCTACCGGGACAGCGACAATCAGCTCTATCGACCGGATGTCATTGTTCATCTGCCAGACAGCCGCAACCTGATCATTGATTCCAAGGTCTCGCTGGTGGCCTACCAGCGGTGGGTAACGGAGGACGAAGACTCCGGGGGTAAGGACGAGGCTCTTAAACAGCATGTGGAGGCAGTGAGAAATCACATCCGTACCCTCAGCGAAAAAGACTACAGCCAGCTCCATGGCCTGCATTCTCCGGATTTCGTGCTGCTGTTCATGCCAATAGAACCCGCTTTTGTGGCAGCATTTCAGCAGGACGAGAACCTTTTCGCAGAAGCCTTCGAGCGAAAGATTATTGTGGTAACTCCAACCACGCTACTGGCAACACTGCGAACCATTGAAAACATCTGGCGATACGAGCGCCAGAGCCAGAATGCCAGGCGTATCGCCGAGCGGGCGGGCGCCGTTTATGACAAACTCAGAGTGTTTGTGGAGGCGATGGAGCGTTTGGGCGCACAGTTGCATACCGCCCAGGGCACTTACGATTCGGCCATGAACACGTTGACCCGAGGGCGCGGTAATCTGATCTCGCAGGCCAATCGTTTTGTTGAGCTGGGTGTTAGGGTCAAAAGGGAATTGCCAAAGGGAATAATGGATCAGGCTGAAGTTGACGACGATGAAGAATTCCGGGATACCGGGGAAAACGACCAGCCTGATTCAGAGGAACAGGCGATTGGCGCAGATAACGAGCAGGAGTAGATGCCATGGCAGTATCATTTGGAACAGGCCGCTGTTTTGCCCTGGGAGCCGTTCTGGCTTCCTTGCTCCTGGCGGGGCCGGCGCTGGCGCTGGCACCTGAACATGAAACCCGCAGGCTCATGCTGGCCACCGAAGAGGCCGTTGTTGCTGAGAACTGGGGGGAGGCTGCCGAGTATCTGAATCGTTTGCAGCAGCTGGAAGGCGAAAAGCCGGCCGACTATTTCTTTTACCGGGGCCGGGTTATGTTGCAGTCTGCCCACCTGAACGAGGCCCAGTCGGCGCTGGAAACCTATGTAAGCCGTGCCGGCACTGAGGGAGCCCATTACCAGGAATCCCTGCAGCTGATCACCTCAATTGAGAAGACCCGCAAGCAGAACGCTCTGGCACCACAGAGCGCCGGTGAGAGTGAGCAGGTAGCCGTCATTGAACCGGCAGGAGAGGGCCGGATTGAGTCCCTGCGCAAGCTTTACCTCGCCGATTCAGACCGCGAGGCTTTGACGCTTCATATCAACAGCCTGCTGGAGCTGGCCGGCTGGCGTCGCGATCAGGCGGTGGTCCGGCTGGACCGGCCGGCAGATGTCGAGTATCGCGTCGGCACCCAGGACGACCAGGTACAGATTCAGGAAATTCGACGGGCCGAGGATGGCCGGATACTGCGCAGTACGGAGCAAATGTCGGTTTTCGGCATTAACCCCAGGGTTGAATGGCGTTGCGAAGCGGCGGTCTCGACCTGCTGGGTCTACGATCCCAGAGATGGCTCTCGCCTGCTCCAACTGGCCGAAAACCGGGAACGGGCCCAGGAAATCGCCGAGACACTGGGGCAATTGATCCGTTCGCTTCAGACTCCCTCGGGCTCCTGAGTCAACCGGAGAGGTCGCCGCGCTCGCCTTCCCGGTATGCGCCGGGCGTTACTCCAGTCCACTTCTTGAAGGCACGGTGGAACGTTGACGGCTCGGTGAAACCGACCTTGGCGGCGATGTCGTTAATAGGAAGTTCCTGTCGGCTCAGGTAGTAAATCGCCATATCCCGGCGCAACAGATCCTTGATTTCCTGGAACGAGGTATTTTCCTGCTTCAGCCGGCGCCGCAGTGTCTGCGGGCTGGTGTGCAGTTCCGCAGCAATCCACTCAAAATCCGGCAACGGCTTGGATAAATCCCTTCCGATCAGCGCCCGGATTCGTCCCGTGAAGGTATTACTCTCGTCTGGGCGGGACAGCAGGTCCGCCGGGGAGGTCTTCAGGAACTGCCGCATCTCCGGCTTGTCCCGGATGACTGGCGCCGACAGGAAACGCTTGTCGAAGGTTAGGGCGATTTTGTCGGACTCGAACGCCAGGGGGCAGTGAAAAATGTGCCGGTATTCGTCGCCATGGGCCGGCCGAGAGTAATCGAATTCGGCCTTCTCCAGCTCGATGGGTTGGCCGATCAGCCAGCTACCCAGTCGGTGCCATATCACCAGGATGCTCTCCCGCAGGAAAAAGCTGGGGTCGTTGATTTCGCCCTCCATTCGGGCGACCAGCTGAGCCTTGTCCTCGCCAATCTCGAGTTCCATCGACACCATGGGCTCGAACAGGCGGGAAAACTGGAAAGCTTGCCGATATACGGATTCCAGGTTGGGGCAGTCAATCACCAGCGCACACATGGTTGCGAAGGTCCCTGTTCGGGCCCGTCTGGGCCCCAGCCCCATGAATTCATCCCCCATCCGGTTCCAGAGCACCTGCATCAGATGGCTGAACTGGTCACTGCTGACCCTGGCCATCTCGATACGTAACAGATCGGGAGAGATTCCTGCCTCCCGAAGCATTTCGCGGGTATCAAAACCAAGTCTCTCGGCACCCACGAGGGCAGCCTGAACAAAGTGCTTCGAAACCGTCAGATCCGACATTGCGCTCGCCATTCCATAAAAACGAAACCCATCATAAAACCCCGGCAGAACAATGCAACCGAAGCCGTGCTGATGGTCTGGTAGAAACGGCCAATCGGAATGACGGAACCGGCAGTTGGCCCCGTTGGCAAAACCGGGCAGCATGTAGGAAACGCATGCTATTCGGACAACTCTCACAATAAAAAGGAGATCATCATGGCGGGTCCTCTGACTTCGCTGAAAGTTCTGGATTTCAGTACCTTGTTGCCCGGCCCCTACGCCACCATGCTGCTGGCAGACATGGGGGCAGATGTAGTGCGTGTTGAAGCACCCGACCGAGTGGATCTGACCCGGGTGATGCCACCCCACGATGCCGGCGTGAGCACCGCCCACGGTTTCCTGAATCGTGGCAAGAAGTCTCTCGGGCTCAACCTCAAAGAGCAGGGTAGCCGGGAGAAAGTTCTGGAACTGGTCAAAGACTACGACGTTGTTGTTGAGCAGTTTCGCCCGGGGGTGATGGACCGGCTTGGCATTGGCTACGAAACCCTCAAGTCGGTAAACCCTCGCCTCATCTATTGCTCCATTACTGGTTACGGCCAGACCGGCCCCTACAAGGATCGTGCAGGCCACGACATCAATTATCTCTCCCTGGCGGGCGTTAGCAGCCACTGCGGCCGAGCCGACAGCGGGCCGCCACCCATGGGTATACAGATTGCGGATGTAGCTGGTGGTTCTCACCATGCCGTGATGGGCATCCTGGCTGCGGTAATTCACCGGCAACAAACCGGAGAAGGGCAGTTTGTTGATATCAGCATGACCGATGCCGCGTTCGCGCTGAACGCCATGGCCGGGGCGGCCTGCCTCGCCGGTGGCCAGGAACAGAAGCCGGAACGCGCGTTGCTGAACGGCGGCTCCTTTTACGACTACTACCAGACGCGCGACGGTCGCTGGCTTTCGGTTGGCAGTCTCGAGCCCCAGTTCGCTTCCCGCTTGTTCCACACCCTGGGGATCTCTGAGGTAACCAGCCTCGCCATGAGCCAGAATCCTGAGCATCAGCAACACCTGAAAGCGGTTCTGAAAGAAAAGATTGCAGAAAAACCCTTGGCGGAATGGCAGGACATTTTTGCCGACGAGGATGCCTGCGTGGAGCCGGTTCTGACCATTTCGGAGGCCGCCGAGCACCCACAGCTGAAGGCCAGGGACATGGTGATTGGTGTTGATAGGGGGGATGGCACTCAACAACCGCAGATCGGATTCCCGATCAAGTTTGAGAAAACGCCGTCGGAAACGTCCCGGATCGGGAAGATGCTTGGCGCTGATAAC
>CAZFQI010000116.1:0-9508 GCA_964520755.1 uncultured Marinobacter sp.
ACATTACAACGCGTAGAACAGCATCGGCACAAAGGCCACGAACAACAGTGTTGGCCCCATCACCGCCAGAGGCAGCAGCAGGCGCTCATAGCGATGCCAGAAGGAACCGGTGCGCTCTGCTGCCAACACTTCCGTCTCGCCCACAACCTGACGGGTAAGAAGGTGGTTCAGTGCCACCGGCGGGCTCAGATAGCCGAGCTCGAACGCCACCAGGCAGACAATCCAGAAATGCAGCGGATCGATACCCAGTTGGATGGCCGGCTGGGCAATCGTGGCCGACACCAGAATGACCGCGCCGAATGGATCCATGACCATGCCTATCACCGTGAGCATAACCACAATGACCAGCATGGCGATCCAGGGACTGGTCAGGTCCTCAGGGAAGAGCGCGTGAACAATATCCGAGCGCTCGAGGATACCTCCGAGGCAGATCGAAAACCCGATAAGCGCAAGCAAAGCTCCGATATGCACCGCTGAATCGCTGGCAGCGGCGGAGCTTCGGCTCCAGAATGCCTGAGAGCGTGTCTGGCCCTGTTCCTCACCGCTCCGGCCGGAATCCAGGAGGACCAGGGCGAGCATGACCAATGGCAGGATCAGAGGAGCGCTGTACTCGTTGAACTTCAATCCCAGAACGATCCAGATCGACAAAATAACAAGTGCCGCCACCACCACATAAGGCACTAAGGCACGGCTTTCCATACAAGCAGCACGGAAAGCGCCCGGCGCCGGACGAGGCTTCCAGTTCCCCTGGGTCTTGCAGACGATCAGCGAAAACAGGGTGGCTGACATAATAAAGACCCAGAACCCCCAGCTGTACATTTCTGTGGTCGTGACTTCTTTATTAAGCGCAGCCACGACAACAATCAACAGGCAAGGATTCAGCACAACGCCAAGGCTGCCCGACATGGCGGTCGTTGCCAGGGACAGCTGCCGCCCCGCACCGGCACGGCGGAGTTCGTCATAAACAACACCACCCACCGCCAGGATGAAAATGCCAGATGCGCCGGTGAATGCGGTCGGAAAAGCGGTTGCGAAGATGATCACCGAAGCCAGCAGCGGTGCTGGCAGATTGAAAGGCTTGATAAGGTTCAGCAGAAGTTCCGGGATCCGGGTCTGCTTCAGCATCATGCCCACCAGCACGTAGAGGCCGATGTTGATGAACATGGACGACAGGTTGGACATCATCCCGAAATAGATAGCCAGGCCCGAGGCGTAACCGTCTACCAGGAAGAAATAGCTCATGGCGATCAGGCCCATGGCACAGTACAGCGGGATCACCAGACCAGAAGAGGCGGAAAGCCCGCCGGGACGAATCCGTTCCGGAACATTCAGGAACCGGACGGCATTAATCACCATGAACAGGCCAAAGACCCCGCCCCAGGCATACTGCAGACTCATGGTGTCTTCCGAACCCGGCGACGTGGCCAGCTTGCCCAGGTAAGCGTTCAGAGACAGCACCATCAGACCATTAACCACAAACTGCACACCCTGGCTCAGCCGCCATTCGGCTCGATTGCGGGGCAGGCGCAACGCTATGTGGTCCGTGTCCAGCGCGGCGATTGCCGCAGCCATCGCGAACATCGCAATGAACAGGTACTTGGTTAGCTCAATGTTCTCCAGCAGGAAGTTCGCAAGTCCCTGCTCTACCGTCTTGAACGCGCCAAGGGCTGGTGTGGCGTGCGCCAGATTCTGCTCATAAACATCGTATCGCTTCTGGCACAGTTCCAGATTGCTCTGCAGGGATTCTCGGATTGCCTCCGGATTGGGCGGTGAGCTGAACAGATCGTCCGGATCGGGCTTGTAATCGGCGACCCGGCGGGCCACCTCGGCATCAATATCCATCTCCAGCTGACACGAGGGCTCTGTGGCATCCGGGTTCAGCAGGTAATAGTTCGGCCAGGTCTGTTCGCCGACCCAAAGCAGCCGGGAGTGGAGGGAGTTGCCCATTCCCAGCAGCAAGGTGAACAGCAGCAGTAGCAGCAGAACTGCCCCGTACATGCGGTGCACGGGGTAGAGGGTCCTTGCAGCCGGAGCGGTAAGTGCTCGCCAGTTCATGATGGTTCCGCCCTGTTATTCGCGATTGCCCGCAGTGCACTCGGCCGCGGAGGGATTACTGGCACAACGGATCTTGCTGAGCAGTCCCATCATCTTCGGGTGATACACATCCGGCGCACCATTCAGGCCGTCGCGCATCTCGATCCGGTTCTCCCGGAACATTTCCTGATAGCCGCGGATGTCTTTTTCAGGAATGCGCACCCATTTTTCTTCGGGAATGGCTGCTTCCTGGCCTTCAATCAGCCCCATGGCCTGCGGGAACATATTCCAGGCAACTTCACGGGCTTTCTGGGCGGTGTCGTCGTCCAGCACGTCATCACGGGCAACCATCTGAAGCGTCAGCTGTGCCAGCGGATAGTCTACAACCCCGCCGCTTTCGCCGATGCCCTTATAGAGTTCCAGAGCTTCGTAGGCAAAAGCCGGTGCATAGGCGGTATCCACCGAACCGTTGTTAAACTTGCCGGCGAAGTTGGTGATGTCGGAGGGCACGACCGTGGCCTTGACGAAGTTCACCATGTGAATCGCGTCTTTCTGATAGTCGAGGGTCGCCATTCGCTTGCCCGCCAGCTCGCCGGCGGTATCAATGCTGCGATCATTTACAAACAGGTAACCGGCACCCACCGGTATGATCCCGAGCACTTCGTACCCGTTATCCTTCATCAATGGCGCGGCTTTCGGCTGTGCCAGCGTGGCCAACAAGGTTTTCAGGTTGTCGTAGGTGGGCAGCGCTCCCACGGCGCTGATGCTGCCCGTGAACTTGTTGAATGGACGAATCCGGATGTCCGTGGCGGCAACGGCATCGCATTGTCCAGCGTTAAAATCACCGATCGCCACGCCCTCATCGGTGTAGGGTTTCAGCTCGAAATCCACGCCGTGGCCCTTCATCTCAAGCGCATAGTCTTTGACGAAGTTGTAGAAGTCGCCATTGGCGCCGATGACATCGAACACGCACATGGAAACAGACTGTGCCGATGCCAGCGGAGCGGCGGCCACAAGGGCCATGGCAGCGAGGGATTTGTGGATCATATCGACCTCCGGGTCATTCTTGTGTTTGTCAGTTTTCAGAGGATGTCGGCAACCTGCCTTACAACAGGTCGTCCAGATTCATGGTTTCGACGTTTTCGGTTTGCCGCTCGGGGCTCATCCTGCCGAAGAAGGATTGCGGCGTTCGGTAGCCGTAATTGGCGGTCCAGTGTTTGTCAGAGGAAAAGCGCACCACACCCGCCGCGACTTCATCCACCAGACGGTACTCGTCCCAGACCTCAATCGTTGCATCGGCCTCGGCGAAACTGGCGATGGCTTCCTCAAGCTTTTCCGGTCGACCGAAGGTTTCGGCGGCGACAGCCTGTAGGGCATGTGGAACGCGCATGCCTTTTTCAACGGCCAGCTCCCGGCTGTGCTCCAGCACCTGCCAGGGATCCGGCGCCAGCGCCGGTCGGGTATCCGGCAGAAGCAACCAGACCAATGCACGGATGGCGTTGGGCATTCCGCCCCACTTTTCGTTGTCCAGACAGGTGGCTGCGCGCTCAGCCTGGGGAGCAATGTTTCTGGGCACTCCAGCCATGGCGCCGGAGTTGGCATCGTTGACGATGGCCTGCATGCCGGTCAGCAGGCCAAGCAGAAAGGTAATTTCATCCTGCTCGGTGAACAGGAAGGGGCATTCAAGGGGTTCAGCGCCAGGATCAAACTCGTAGGCGGCCATCGCTCTCTGAAAAGACGCATAGCGACGCTTCGCGGTCAGCGCGTTCAGTCGCTTGGCCACTTCCCTGGCATCTTTGGCCGCTTCCACATCACCCTCGTAGTCCGCTCTGAGGTAGGCGAGTTCAGCCTCCCAGGCTTCATACTCGGCGCAATTGCCTGCCAGAAGCATCAACAGGGAGCCGGTTGTGTCAGGTGCATCGGTGACCCGCGAGAAGGAATAGAGCAGCGGATCCACGCCCTCGCCCAGCGCACAGGCCATCTGGGCGTCGGACATCTGCAATACGTAGGGTGTGGCTTCACCCTCCGAGTAATTGGAGAGTACAACGCCGGTGGTGGTGTAGATGGGATTGGCTGAGCAACCTGCGAGAATGGCAACCGCTGCCAATGAAAGAGCCTTGAGGCGGGCCGCAAAGACGTACGGGCCGAGCTTTGCCAGAGAGGAGATCATATTTCACCCTGCATCACGTTGTTTTTGTTTGCCCGATCTGAAGTCGGTTTTTGTCAACGGGTGCAAGAATGCGGTGAAAACTGTCCTACAAAAATGGCTCGAATGCCGATTTTGTTATGCCGATCGGGCCAATGGCCCGGAAGGAAAAGAGTCTATCTGGATATTGTTGATATAAAACAATGACTTTTGAAAATGCCACTCTGCTTACAGAGCCATCATCGCCATTACCTGATCGGTCAGGCCATCCAGTGTCAGCCCTCCCCGCTCCGGCTTGTACCAGGTTACGGTCCAGCTGAGGGCGCCGGTCAGCATCCGGCGAACAACGAACGGATCGGCTTCCAGGGCGCCCTCGCGTTTCAGCGATTCCAGCACATCCAGCCAAAGCTTCTCATAGATATCCCGAAGTTCCAGCACTTCGCCCCGGGACGATGCCGACAGACTCCGCCACTCGAATACCAGGACCGCCATAGCCTCACCGGTCTGGCCATTGATCGACTCCAGCTCGGCACGAACCAGGCCCCGCAGCTTCTCTCTGTTGGTATCGGCAGCCTCCAGAGCCGCTTGCATGAGCGCCGTATTCAGCCGGATGGTTTCGACCATGACCGCTTTGAGGATCTCTTCCTTGGTCCGGAAGTGATGGAACAGGCTGCCAGACTGAATACCGACGGCGGCGGCCAGATCGCGAACCGTGGTCCGTTCATAGCCCTTTTCCCGGAACAGCCGGGCGGCCTCAGTGAGCAGGCGACCACGGGCACCACTGGGGTCTGACACAAGGTTTTCGGCGATCAGGGACTGGAGAATCTGACTCTGGCTCACTAAAGCTATCCGGTTGGCATAAGAGGCCTTTAATTCTACCTTAAACTTGCCTGTTTACAAACCAAGCGCTTGCTTGGTATTGTCAGCTTCATCATGAGACAAAACCGCGATTGCCACTGGCATCGAATCGGTAACCATAGACAAGGCACAGGAACATGGCTGAATCCCCAAAAACCGTTCGCATAGGATGCTCCGCCGCTTTCTGGGGCGATACGGAAACCGCCGCCGGGCAACTGGTTCATCAAGGCAACATCGACTATCTGGTGGCCGATTATCTGGCCGAAATCACCATGTCGATCATGGCAGGTCAGAAGATGAAAGACCCGTCCCAGGGTTATGCGCGGGATTTCGTCCAGACGGTCATGGGCCCCTTGCTTGGAGACATCAAGGAAAAAGGCATCCGCGTTCTGGCCAACGCCGGCGGCGTCAATCCGGTGGCCTGTCGTGACGCTCTCCAGGCTCTCTGCGAAAAGGCAGGCATAGAGATGAAGATCGCCCTGGTTCTGGGCGACGACCTGCTGATGAAAAAGAAAAAGCTGGCCGACATGGGCCTTACGGAGATGAGTTCCGGCCAGGCGATGCCATCAATGATGGTCAGCCTGAACGCGTACCTCGGTGCGCCTGGCCTGGTTGCCGCCCTGGAGCAAGGTGCCGACATTGTTATTACCGGCCGGGTTGCCGACAGCGCCCTGGTGCTGGCGCCTCTGGTGCACGAATTCGGCTGGAGCTGGCAAGACTACGACAAACTGGCCCAGGGTAGCCTGGCCGGGCATCTGCTCGAGTGCGGCGCCCAGTCCACCGGTGGCAACTTTACCGACTGGGAAGTGGTAGCCGGTGGCTACGCCAACATGGGCTTCCCGATCGCAGCAGTGCGTGCAGACGGTAGCTTCTTTATCACCAAGCCCGAAGACACCGGCGGCCTCGTCAGCCGTGGCACTGTGGCCGAACAGCTGGTCTACGAGATTGGCGACCCCAGAGCCTACCTGCTGCCGGATGTTACCTGCGATTTCACGGAAGTTGAGCTGGAGGAAACCGGTAAAGACCGGGTTCAGGTTCGGGGCGCCCGGGGACGTCCGCCCACGGACAGCTACAAGGTATCGGGCACCTGGCCGGATGGGTTCAAGTGCACGGTCACATTCCTTCTCGCCGGCATGAATGCCAGGGCCAAAGCACAGACTGTGGCCCAGGCCATTCTGGCCAAGACCTCACGCATGTTCAGCGAACGTGGCCTGCCCGATTACAGCGAAACCAGCATTGAGCTTTTGGGCACCGAAACAACCTATGGCGCTCACGGCCGTGGCGAGGATTGCCGGGAGTTGGTGGTCAAGATCAGCACGGCCCATCCCAAGAAGGAGGCTCTGGTACTGTTTTCCCGGGAGATTGCCCAGGCGGCAACGGGAATGGCTCCAGGGATTACCGGAATTGTTGGTGGCCGGCCGACTGTGTGGCCGAAGATCCGGTTGTATTCCTGCCTGGTGCCGAAAACAGAAGTTGAGGTATCCGTGGATCTGGGGGGCGAGCGGCAGACCGTTGAGGTTGAGACTGCTGGCGGGTTCAAGGACAGCGAACTCCAGCCCCAGTCGTTCACACACGAGACAGGCGAAACCGATACAACCGTGCCGCTGGTGAAACTTGCCTGGGCCCGGAGTGGCGACAAGGGCGATCACACCAACATCGGCGTGATTGCCCGGAAACCGGAGTTTCTGCCGTTTATCGAGACAGCATTGACGGAAGCGGCCGTTGCGGACTGGATGGCCCATACCCTGAACCCGGAAACCGGCCGGGTGACCCGCTGGGCCATGCCCGGGCTGCATGCCATCAATTTCCTGCTGGAGCACAGCCTTGGCGGCGGTGGCGTTGCCAGCCTCCGGATTGATCCCCAGGGGAAGGCGTTTGCCCAGCAGCTATTGGAGTTTCCGGTGCCTGTTCCTTCAAAGATCATCAACTAATAAACCATGGAGCACGCGCTCGGGCCGTTGGCCCCTCCCGGGACACGCTGTGAATACGTCCCTGTACGCTTGATCGCAGCATCCCTGCTGCTCACAGTCCCGGGAGGGGCCAACGCCCCGAACGCCCGAACATTGGAAAGGTTTTCGAGATATGAGCTATCAATCCGTTTTTCATCCGGACCTGTTTAAAGGCCAGGTTTTTATTGTTACCGGCGGCGGTTCAGGCATCGGCCGGTGTACGGCCCATGAACTCGCTGCCCTGGGCGCGCGGGTTGCCCTGGTAGGTCGCAAGTCCGAGAAAGTGGAATCTGTAAAAGCAGAGATCACGGAGGACGGCGGCATTGCGTCTGCCCATGTCTGCGATATCCGGGAAGAGGAATCGGTCAAAGCCACGGTGAAGGCGATCATTGCCGAGCACGGAGGCCTGAACGGCCTGGTAAACAACGCCGGCGGACAATTTCAGGCGCCGCTGACCGGGATCAACCAGAAGGGCTGGGAGACGGTGGTGCGCACCAATCTGACTGGTGGCTTCCTGATGGCACGGGAATCCTACACCCAGGCGCTGTCCAAAACAGGGGGCGCTATCGTCAATATCGTGGCCGATATGTGGGGTGGTATGCCCGGCATGGGTCACTCCGGCGCGGCCAGAGCCGGGATGGTGAACTTTACCCAGACGGCCGCAGTTGAGTGGGGCGCTTCCGGCGTTCGGGTGAACGCGGTTGCTCCGGGCTGGATTGCTTCCAGTGGCATGGACAACTACCCCGAGCACATGAAGCAGTGGATCCGCAGCCTTGGCGATAATGTCCCGATCAAGCGCATGGGTACCGAGTCTGAAGTCAGCTCTGCCATCTGTTTTTTGCTCAGCCCGGGTGCGGCGTTTATCAGTGGCGATTGCCTGCGGATAGATGGCGGCGCTTCCCAGGGTGGCCGGGTCTGGCCGATGCCGAAGGCCAAGAATAACGAGCCCTACAACGGCTTTCATCGGGCCGTCACCCCGAAAGTTCTGAGCGACGACTGAGGAGCAGATTATGCAGGTACTCGAATCACCCGTTAGCTCCCAGTCTGACGACTTCCGCACCAACGCGGAGGCCATGGAAGCCCACATCACAACCTTTCGGGAGGTGGAGCAGAAGGTTCTGGATCTTGCCGAAGCCGCCCGTGAAAAGTTCACCAAGCGAGGCAAGCTGCTCCCCCGGGACCGCATTAACCGATTGCTGGATCGCGGCACGCCCTTCCTGGAGCTCTGCTCCCTGGCCGGCTACAAGATGCACGATGACAAAGACGGCAGCCAGGCCGGCGGCGGGATCATCGCCGGTATTGGCTATGTCAGCGGTATCCGTTGCCTCGTCGTTGCCAGCAACAGCGCTATCAAAGGCGGCACCATTACCCCGGCCGGTCTGGACAAGACGCTGCGTCTCCAGCAGATCGCCATGGAGAACAAACTGCCGGTGGTATCCCTGTCCGAAAGCGGCGGCGCCAACCTGAACTACGCTACCGACATTTTTGTGCTCGGCGCCCGGGGCTTTGCCAACCAGGCCCGCATGTCCGCTGCGGGTATTCCCCAGGTGACCGTGGTCCACGGCAACGCAACGGCAGGCGGGGCCTATCAGCCAGGCCTTTCCGATTACGTAATTGTGGTTCGCGAGCAAGCCAAGATGTTCCTCGCCGGGCCTCCCCTTCTCAAAGCGGCCACCGGTGAAGTTGCCACCGACGAAGAACTCGGCGGCGCCGAGATGCATGCCACGGTAGCCGGCACGGCCGAGTACCTGGCCGAAGACGACGCCGACGGCATCCGCCAGGCGAGAAATATTCTCGAAGCCTTGCCCTGGAACGAGCAACTGCCGCCCCAGCGCGAGCTTCAATGGGAGGAGCCGCTCTATCCGGCCGACGAACTGTTGGGCGTTATACCGGCGGATTCCAAGAAGCCCTACGACGTCCGGGAAATCCTCGCCCGCATCGCCGACGGCTCGAAGTTCATGGATTTCAAGAACGAGTTCGACGACCAGACCGTATGCGGCACCATCCGGATCGAAGGCCATTCGGTTGGTATCATCGGCAACAACGGCCCCATTACACCGGCAGGCTCCGCCAAGGCCGCCCAGTTCATCCAGCTCTGCGACCAGGCGGGAACGCCCCTGCTGTTCCTGCATAACACCACCGGTTTCATGGTGGGCACCCACTCGGAGCAGAACGGCATCATCAAACACGGCTCGAAAATGATCCAGGCGGTGGCCAATTGTCGGGTGCCAAAGGTCGCAATTGTCATCGGCGGTTCCTATGGTGCAGGTAACTACGCCATGTGCGGGCGCGGTCTGGACCCGAGGTTCATCTTTGCCTGGCCCAACAGCCGAACGGCGGTTATGGGCCCGGCACAGGCCGGCAAGGTGATGCGCATCGTGGCAGAAGACAAGCAACGTCGCGGCGGCTTGGAGCCGGATCCGAAGACACTGGATTTTCTGGAGCAGGCCACGGCGAAGAAACTGGAGGAAGGCTCAACGGCGCTGTTTGGAACGGCCCGATTGTGGGATGACGGGCTGAT
>CAZFQI010000117.1:0-9370 GCA_964520755.1 uncultured Marinobacter sp.
TTGGCTGGCAATAAGCACGTCACTTTCGTGCGCTCTGACAAGATCGCGAACCACCCTCGCCGGTATTCGATGGCATCGCGAGACAGGGAGCGCAGCAAGGGTTGGCTAACCGAGAACGGGGTTGATCCGGCGAAGCTACGAGATGCTATCCGAAGCGAACTTAACGTCAAGTTCAACGCAACCCTCTGGGAGCCCGATAAAAATGGCGCGCTTATGACGACGTTGAACAAGTTTTACGATGAGGCATCCTGGTCCATCTGGGGCGACGCGGCAGCCAGGCAGGAAGCAGTCGACGAAACCGGGTTTGATGCTTCTGCAGAGGCACAGTTTATGCGCTTTGCTGCCGGCGCGGCAGCTTCGGGTGAATTTGATCCGCGCAAGGGGAAAGTGCATTTCCAGGCGAAAGCGGAAGCGCAGTATGCGCTGGCGCAGGGCAAGGTTGGTGTTGAGCAGGCGTTTCCGGTGAATAACCGGTCCGAAATCCGGATTCCTTATAGGGTTGGAGGCTGGGATGGCGAGCGCAAGATTGCGTCGCTCGGCCATTTTCAGGCAGCGATCAACGCCTCGCTGACCGGGTTTGCCGGTGCCTCGGCTCTTATTGCTGGAAATGTTCACGTGTCCACCAAGGACGGCCTCCCCACTCTGAAGGGTATTGCGTCGAGGAATAACGGGCAGAAGGCGGGGGCTGAGGCAGGGGTATTCGCAGGCATTCGTGGCGGATGTGAGGTCGCAGGTGAGCTGCGTTGGAAAGACGTACTGACCGAGAAGCGAGAGTGGGAAAGGCTTAGTCGGGTAGGTAAGAAGGTCGAGGCAGCGTTGGGAGCTGGGGCAGAGGCCGAACTCAGGCTGTTATTCAGCCCGGAGACTGGGAAATTCTATGTAAACGCACACGCCGGGCTTGTGCTAGGCGTAGGGCCATCCGGAAGCTTTCTCTTGGAGATCGAGACTCAGAAAGTCATGCGGATGCTCCATTTCGTCTACAACGCACTACTGGACGTGGACTTCAGATATTTAGAGCTCTTTGATTCGAGTAGCTCCGCCTTTGAGTGGTACCAGCGAATTAGTTTGTATGCCCTTGGTAGGGGACTGTCTGCCATAGGGGCTGCGGAAGAATTAGCAAACTCCATGGCGACAGAGATCGTTCAATTTGTCGAGTCGTTTTTCGTAAACCGTGCTCGTGAGGAGCGTGGTCAAGAATTAGCTTACAACGTGGTCGTCGATTTGGCGTTGGCCGAGGACTCTGTTTTTAGGCATTCTCCTCCTGAAGTAAAAGGGGCGGTATTGGACAATATTCTTTATGACTGGTGGGTGACCCCTAATTTGTGGGGTGACGATGACATCAAGATTTCGGCTGTTAAGCAGATAATGGAAACCTTTCAGGGTTGGCGCGATTTCGAGGAAACCGTGATGCGAATGAACCCTGAAGGTATTGCGAGGCGAGAGGAGTTCGACTCGAACGTTGAACGACTTTTTGCGTTCATTGGAAAAAACAAAGCGGATCAGCGCATGTTCATACTTGGGCTTCAAGGTCGAAGGGCCATTGCGGGAAGGCCAGTGAAAATGGATCCTTTCGACGTCTGTCGTATTTGTAGGATTGGCTAAGGAAAACCACATATGGCTCTGAATAATGGGTTGCAGCTGGGGTTGGTGGTGGTACTTGCAACCTCATTAACTGCATGTGAGAGGTTTGGTAATGGCTCGACCGATGCGGTTTCTCGAATCAAGCAAAAAGCGATCGAAAATCTGGTCTTTGTTGAGGGAGGCACTTTTGAGTTGGGCGATGTGGGGCGCCCAAATGGTTCGCCTTATGTAGTCTTAACGGATCACGCTCGGCCTACTGTCGAAGTTAGCATCGACAGTTACTCCATATCCAAATACGAGACTACTTGGGAAGATATTCACGTCTATTACGAAAATCTTGGACGCTTTTCTTTGTATGAGGGCTCTGGCTATGACGAGAAATTTATCGTTGAACCAAGTGAAGATCCCCTGTCTCCCTACTTTTATCTTAAGCCTGCCAGAACACCAAATTACTATGAGGCAGACGGGTACTGCGCCTGGTTAAGCGACCAAACCGGTTTACCCTTTGCTTTGCCAACGGAAGCTCAGTGGGAATACGCTGCCCGAAGCCGGGGCAAGAAAGTGCCTTATGCAACTGATACTGGGGAAGCGAATCCTGATACTTATTTGCAGAGGCCTAGGCAGTATATTGATCCAAGTATCCCTCCATCTGGCAATATGCTTAGCCATGATTTCACCGTGATGGAGCGTCGCCCGGTAGGGTCCTATCCGCCGAACTCAATGGGTATTCATGATATGACTGGCAACGTCGCTGAATGGACTCGGGATTGGTTTAAGCCGGATTTTTATGTGGATGCCAGCTTTGATAACCCAAGAGGGCCAAAGAACCCGCTAGACCCCGAAAAACCTAAAAAGACTGTTCGAGACTGGGCTGGAATGGGGGGTAGCTTTGGTGGCGGGGATACTGTTTTTGCGAGAAGCGGAGGAGCTGTTGACTCCGGGAGTATAGGCTTCCGCTGCGTCGTCAATCATCCTGAGCCGATAAACTAAGGAAGGGCAGGAATCCGTCAAAAAATCGAAGTGCCGAGCTTACATTCTGTTTTCGAAACTTCGGCTTTTGTTTCAAGTGAACCCCACGTAACCCGCTCCCGGGTGCGCCCGGGCAATGGTGAAGGTAGACTGACCGTTATAAACGCTGGCCTGGATTCTTCCGGGCCAGTTTATTTCACGGTATGCAGGGTTCATCATGGACGGCCAATCCACAAACAACGAACCGGCGGGCGAGAACAAGCGCCCGCTGATTTCATCGGATCTCGCCACGCCAATATACGGGCTGTTCGGCCTGGGTATCCTGTACACCCTGTACGTGGCTCACCAGATTGTTCTGCCCATCATTCTTGCTGTCATGACCAGCCTGCTGCTCTCGCCTCTGGTCAAGAAGGCATACGTTAAATGGCGGATTCCCCGGGTGGTTAGCTCACTGGTTTTCGTCTTGCTGGTTCTGGCCGCTATCGTAGGCATTACACTTGCGGTTGCGACCCCGGCGCTCAAGTGGGTGGAAGAGGTACCGCAGGGGATCTCGCGGCTATTGGTAGGCGAGAGTGAAATAAGTCGCCAGATCGCCAGGGTAACGGAGTCAGCGGAGCAGGTTGAAAAGTCCGTCGAGGAGCTTTCAGAAACAGAACAGCAGCAGCCAAGGGCCGTTGTTTTGCAGACTGACTCCTGGCGAAGCCAGTTGATGAGCAAAGCGCGTAACGGCATTGCAGGCCTTGCACTGGCTCTGGCGCTCACTTATTTTCTTTTGGTTAGCGGGGATCGGTTGATCCACAATTTCATCCGTCAATTACCGATAGAGCAACGAAGAACCGTGCTGAGAATGGCTCACGAGTCTCAGCGGCAGATAGCTCAGTACCTTGGTGTTTTGGGCTTGAGCAATCTGGTTGTGGGCACAACAACCGGGCTGATCTGCTGGGCGGTCGGCCTTCCCGATCCGGCTGTCTGGGGGCTGGTCGCAGGGCTGGCGCGGTTCATTCCCTATCTGGGCAATATTCTCTCGATCTCCTTGCTCACCATCGTTTCGGTGGTCAGTCTGGAGGAACTCTGGATGATGGCTGTCGCGCCCCTGGGATTCCTGGGGCTGACCACGCTTGTCGGACTGTTTATCGAGCCGTGGATTCATGGTTTTCGTATGGCCATCAATCCGGTAATCATTTTTGTCTCGATTTTCTTCTGGGGTTGGCTCTGGGGGCCGGTTGGGGTGCTTCTTGCGGTGCCACTGATGACCGTTATTCAGGTAGTGCTCAAGCAGATTCCCAAGCTACGGCCGGTATACAAGGTCATCGCCCGTTAGCAGGGTAATGGATACCCGTAACAAGCCCTGACACGCCCCGGAAACTCACCTATGCTCTCTGAATAACCGAAATTCAGACGACAGGGAGGATCATCCGCTCATGATCCCGAACACCATGAAAGCCATGGTTCTGACCGGTCACGGTGATGTGGATAAACTGGAGTATCAGGATGTGTCCGTTCCCGCACCCGGACCGGGAGAGGTGCTTGTCCAGGTCACGGCCACGGCGAAGAACAACACCGACCGCAAAGCGCGGGAAGGTCTTTACCCGACCAAAAAAGGCGAAATGACATCCTTCCAGATGGGCGGTAAGCCCACGCTGGTCTTTCCAAGGATTCAGGGTGCGGATATCGCCGGGCGTATCGCGGCCGTTGGCGATGGTGTGGATGAATCCCGCATCGGCGAACGGGGCCTGCTGGACTTCAATATCTACGCCAATGACCGGCGGGACATCAATCTCACGCCGGATTACTTCGGCCATGGCGCCGACGGTGGTTACGCTGAATACGTGGCTCTGCCGGCGGACCAGTTCCACCACATTCCCAACCCGGAGCTGGGCGATGCCGAAGTTGCGTCCATGGGGATGTGTTCCTACCAGACCGCCATGCACATGCTTACCTCGGCCAGGATCAAGGCCGGCGAACGGGTGTTGGTTACCGGTGCCAGCGGCGGCGTTGGCACGGCCCTGATTCAGCTTTGTCGAATCATGGGGGCCACTCCCTATGCCCTGAGCAAACAGGATAAGGCGGCGGCTCTGCTGGAACTGGGCGCTGAGGCCGTGCTGGATCGTTCCGATATGGAAAGCTTTGTGGATCGCGTGAAAGCAGAAACCGGTGGCAAACCCATCGATGCGGTGATGGACCTGGTGGGCGGAGAGATGACCGATGTGTTCATCGACACCATGATCTTTGATATGAACGCCCGCAGCAGCTATCCGCGCCTGAGTATTGCCGGTGCCAGCGGCGGCAACATCAGCGAGATTCTGTGGACCCGGATTTACCTCTACCAGGTGCAGATTTTCGGGGTATCCCATGGCACCCGGGAAGAAGCGGAACAATTGATGGCCTGGATCCGGGAAGGACAACTGAAGCCGGTGCTTCACAGCGCCTTCAGGCTCTCTGATCTGCACCGGGCAGAAGAGTACTTTGTGAACCGGGGAAGCAACTATCTCGGCAAGATCGTGATCGTTCCCGACTCGCAATGGGAAGAACACGGCCAACCCTGGTCACTGGAGAGCGCTTGATGAAGCCTGAACTGACCATTCAGTTGATGGATACCCATGCCGGCGGTGATGTCAGCAGGATCGTGACCGGTGGGATTGATCTGTTGCCGGGCGATACCGTTCGGGCACAGATGGAGTACCTGCGGGATGACGCTGATGGCCTGCGCCGGTTGCTGCTGGAAGAGCCATACGGTGTGCCGGAGATGTCCGTGGATTTGCTCGTGCCGCCAACCGATCCCCGGGCTGCGGCTGGTTACATCATCATGGAAGTGATGGGCTACCCGATCTACTCTGGCTCCAACACCATCTGCACGGCCACTGCCGTGCTTGAGTCCGGCATTGTGCCAAAGCAGGAAGGCAAGCAGAATTTCATGCTGGAGTCACCCGCTGGGTTGGTCCAGATCGAGGCAACCGTACACGACGGTGTGGTGGAGTCCATCACCTGTGAGGGGCTGCCCAGTTATATTCATACCTACAAGGCCAGCATTGATGTGCCCTCGCTGGGCAAGGTTACCTACAGTGTTGCCTACAGCGGCGGCTTTTATGCGCTGGTGGATGCGTCCAGCTTGGGCTTCGACCTGACCCTGGACGAAGAGCGCAAACTGGCAGAAGCCGCCCATGCCATTGTTGAGGCCATCCAGGCCGAACGGGGGTTCTCTCACTACACCCTCGGCGATGTCGGCCCCCTGCCGTTCCTTCACTTCATGGGGCCTGTAGAGCATTTGGCTGAGGGCTATTACCGTTCCCGATCGGCTACCTATGTGCATCCCGGCGTTATTTGCCGGAGTACAACCGGTACCGGTACCTCCGCCCGTCTGGCGTTGATGAACTATGAGGGCACCGTCAGGCCTGGTGACAAACTGGAAACCATTTCCCTCAGAGAGACGGGCTTTATCGGTGAATTCACTTCGGTTGCGGAAGAGGACGAGTATCAGGTGATCAAGAACAGCATCACCGGCAAGGGGTATGTCATCGCCCGCTCCGATATCGTGGTGAACTGCGATGATCCCATGGTTGAGTGCGGATCCCTGCATCACATTCTGTCGAGTCGCCATGCAGGGAAAATCACGCCGAAATCCTGAGCGCCCGCTCTGACCTCCTTACCGGCCGCGGCACGCCTGCTGCGGCGGTTTACCTCCTCATAAAACCAGCCGGATTTCTTCCTTTTTGGTCTAAAGTTTACCTTTACGTAAAGTGAAGCCTGTGCTAAACCTTGACCCGTGCTTTCAATGATAAAAACAACAGGAGTTGAGAATGAGCCTTCCGGAATATACCGACGTTTACAACAACTTCGATCCTGCTGCTCTGGAAGCGGACATCCTGGATGGACGTCTGGATAGCGGGCTCAACGTGTGCCACGAAATCTGCGACAAATGGGCGGATGACCCCAGTCGGGTTGCCCTTTTCTACGAAACAGAGGATGGCGGTGACGGCACTCTGACCTTCGCCGAGTTGAAAGAAGCCTCTGCACGATTCGCCAATTACCTGAAATCCCAGGGCATCGGGAAGGGCGACCGGGTGGCTGCTCTCCTGCCGCGCACTCCGGAGCTGCTGATCGTTATCGCCGGGACCCTCCGTGCCGGTGCCGTGTATCAGCCACTGTTCACGGCCTTTGGTTCCGGTGCCATCGAATACCGCTTTGAGCGGGCCAGCACCAAGCTGGTGGTGACAAACCCGGAGAACTATCCAAAGCTGAACGACGTCAAAGTCTGTCCGCCAGTGGTGGGTGTCAACGCCGGTGAGATTGGCGCAGACATCCCCGATTTCCAGGAAACCCTGGCGGCTCAGTCCAGCGAGTTTGAGCCTGTCATGATCAAGGGCGATGATCCGTTCCTCCAGATGTTCACCTCCGGCACCGTGGGCAAATCCAAGGGCGTTGCCGTTCCGGCCAAGGCGCTGCTGGCGTTCTATGTCTACATGAAGTACGCCATCGATCTGCAGGACGGCGACAAGTTCTGGAACGTGGCCGATCCCGGTTGGGCCTACGGTCTTTATTATGCCGTGGTTGGACCTCTGCTGATGGGGCACGCTACCCATTTCAATCCGGGCGGTTTCACCCCGGAAACCACCTACGACATGATCCGGAAATACAAGATCACCAACCTGGCTGCGGCGCCCACGGCCTATCGCCTGCTCAAGGCCAACGATCACGTGCTGCCGGAAGGCGAGAATCTCGGTCTGCGGGTTGCCAGCAGTGCGGGTGAGCCCCTAAACCCCGAAGTGGTTAACTGGATTCGCAATCGCCACTTCTGCCCGGTGAAAGATCACTATGGTCAAACTGAAACCGGGATGACCTGCTGCAACTTCCATGGCCTTGAGCACCCTGTTCGCGAAGGTTCCATGGGCTATGCCTCTCCTGGCCATAAAGTCGTCGCCCTGAGCGAGAAAAACGAGGAAGTGGGTGAGGGCGAGGTTGGTCAGCTGGCTGTCGATGTAAAAGCCTCCCCGCTGTTCCACTTCGATGGCTACACCTGGGGTGAGAAGGACCCGTTCGTAAACGGCTACTACCTCACTGGCGACATGGTTATCAACCACGGCAATGGCAATTTCTCATTCAGCGGCCGGGATGATGACATCATCACCACCGCCGGCTACCGGGTTGGTCCGGCAGACGTCGAAAGTACACTGCTTGAGCACGCCGCTGTGGCGGAGTCAGGTGTCGTTGGCAAGCCGGACGAAAAGCGTGGCTCCATCATCAAGGCCTATGTGGTGATCAAGGGCGATTACGCTCTTGGAGACGAGCAGGCACTGAAAGACGAACTCCAGGAACTGGTGCGTCGCAGGCTCTCTACCCACGCTTTCCCCCGGGAAATTGAGTTTGTTGATGAGCTGCCCAAGACACCCAGTGGAAAAATCCAGCGGTTCGTTCTGCGTAATCAGGCCAAGGAAGAAATCGGCGCATGATCATTACGTTTGAAGAGCTGCAGGCCTTCCTTGACGAGCAGTTTCCGCAGGGGGAGGCCTACGGCACCCTGCAGAAGCTCGGGGATGGCTGGGCAGAGATGAAGTTGGACGTGGATGAGGCGCATCTCAGGCCCGGGGGAACCGTCTCCGGGCCGGCCATGATGGGGCTGGCGGACGTTACCCTGTACGCGGCGCTGCTCAGCAAGATCGGCCTGGTGCCGCTGGCGGTTACCACCAATCTCAATATCAACTTCCTCCGCAAGCCGGTGGCCCACCAGCCCATTTGGGCCCGTGCCACCATGCTGAAGGTTGGTCGCACCATGGGGGTGGGCGAGGTGTTTGTCTATTCAGAAGGCGCCGAAGACCCTGTAGCCCACTCCACCATGACCTACTCAATTCCTCCAAACCGGTAGTGCCATGCAGATTCGTGACATGATGGTGCCGGTAGGTGACGGCGTTGAACTGGAAGTCAGGCGAATACAGCACAAGGAACCGAAAGGGCCGGTTCTGGTCTTACTGCATGAATCCCTTGGCAGCATCGCACTGTGGCGGAAGTTTCCTGAGAAACTGGCAAAAGCCACCGGCTGCGATGCACTGATATACAACCGCCAGGGTTACGGCCATTCTTCCGACGAAGAGCTCCCGCGCCCGTTTGACTACCTTGAGGTTGCCGGTCACAAGTGGCTGCCCCGGTTGCTGGAGAGGCTAGAAATCGAGGAAGTTGTGCTGATAGGGCACAGCGACGGCGGTTCCATTGCGCTGGTGGCTGCCGGCGCCCTGGGAGCTCGGGTGAAGGCGCTGGTAACCATGGCCGCGCATATCTATGCCGATCACCTCACCCTCGCTGGTATAGATGAGATGGCGGTTCGCTATCGGGAGACGGATATCCGGGACCGGTTAGCCCGCTATCACGGCGAACGGACCGACGATCTGTTCAATGCCTGGCAGACGGTTTGGCGAGATGAAGGGTTCCAGGCGGCAATGGATTTCACTCCCTGGCTGGCGGCAATCGAATGTCCGGCTATGATCATTCAGGGGGAGAACGACGAATACGGGGTTCCTGAGCAGGTAACAGACATTGTTGCCGGCATCGGGAAAAGCGCCCGCGGGGTGTCTCTCGAGGATGCCGGGCATTCCCCCCACCTGGAAAAGCAGGACCAGGTAGTAGACCTTCTATACGACTTTTTGCGTAGCGAGAGTGTACTTAAAAACTGCAATTAAGTGTTGACGTTTACGTATACGTCAATCTAATCTGGTAGACATATAAAACGCACAAAAATAACAAAGGTAGATTGGCTCATGAGTGAACAGTACGTTCTGGAGACCCGTAACCTTGTGAAGGAATTCAAGGGCTTTGTTGCGGTCGACGACGT
>CAZFQI010000118.1:0-9228 GCA_964520755.1 uncultured Marinobacter sp.
GAACTGAAGAAGGGGATTATCAGGTCAAACTACGCAACCTGGTACGTTTCCTTGAAAACGGGGACCGCGGCAAAATCACGATCCGCTTCCGTGGCCGTGAGATGGCACACCAGGAAATCGGTATGCAGCTCATGCAGCGAATAGAAGCAGATATTGAAGAGCTTGCCCAGGTAGAGATGCGGCCGAAAATGGAAGGCCGGCAGATGACCATGGTAGTGGCGCCCCGCAAGAAGAAGTGAACCTGATCGGGTGCTTTTCCCCCGCGTATGCGGGGGATTTGTCGTTCAGGGGCACATTATTGTTTATTTAAAAATAGAATGCGGAGTTTTAAAAAATGCCTAAGATGAAAACCAAAAGCGGAGCCACCAAGCGGTTCAAGAAAACCGCCACTGGCTTCAAGCACAAGCAGTCCTTCACCAGTCACATCCTGACCAAGAAGAGCCCGAAGCGTAAGCGTCAGCTGCGCGGCACCAAGCTCATCGCCAAGTCGGATGTTGCATCTATCAAGCGTATGACCGCGAGCTGATCCAGCCGCGCGATTCATTCCTTAGAAAGTAAAGGTAGAAGGATTAAAGTATGGCTCGTGTAAAACGTGGTGTGGTCGCACGCCGTCGTCACAAAAAGATTCTCAATCAGGCCAAAGGTTACTACGGCGCTCGTAGCCGGGTATTCCGTGTAGCCAAGCAAGCGGTTATCAAGGCCGGTCAGTACGCTTACCGTGACCGTCGTAACCGTAAGCGCGCATTCCGCGCTCTGTGGATTGCCCGTATCAATGCTGGTGCCCGCGCAAACGGTCTGTCCTACAGCCGTCTGATCGCTGGTCTGAAAAAGGCTAACGTGGAAATCGATCGTAAGGTTCTGGCCGATCTGGCCATGAACGAGCAGCAGGCGTTTGCCGCTGTTGTTGAGAAGGCCAAAGCGTCCCTGTGATCGCTTAGCTCTTTCATCGATTGCTGATCGATATGGGCGCCTCATGCCATCATGACGGCGCCTCCTGATAGGGGAAGGGCACGCTCTTCCCCTATTTTTGTTTTTGAAGTTACGTTTTAAGAACTTCCATTTCTGGTTTGGAGCAGGGTCAATGGAAAACCTGGAGCAATTGGTTCAGGACGGTCTGGCGGCGGTCGATAGCGCTGACAGCCTGCAGGCACTTGATCAAATTCGTGTTGAGTATCTTGGCAAAAAGGGCGTGATTACCCAGCAAGCGAAAACCCTTGGTAAGCTTTCCGCCGAGGAACGTCCCGCTGCCGGCCAGAAGATCAATGAAGCCAAAGGCCAGGTTGAAGAGGCCATCAACGCGAGGCGCAGTGATCTCGAGCGTGCCGCCATCGAGCAAAAACTTGCCAGTGAATCCATTGACGTGACTTTGCCCGGCCGAGGCCAGGAACTCGGTGGTTTGCATCCGGTAACCCGCACCCTGCAGCGAATCGAGCATTTCTTTGCCCGGGCAGGCTATACCGTGGAGCAGGGGCCTGAAATCGAAGACGATTACCACAACTTCGAGGCTCTGAACATTCCCGGCCATCACCCGGCCCGTGCCATGCACGATACTTTCTATTTTAATCCGGGCACGCTACTGCGGACCCACACCTCGCCAGTACAGATTCGAACCATGGAAGCAGGTAAACCTCCATTTCGGATGATCTGTCCAGGCCGGGTCTACCGCTGTGATTCCGATATGACCCACACCCCCATGTTCCATCAGGTGGAGGGGTTGCTGGTCGAGAAAAACGTCAGCTTTGCGGATCTGAAAAGCACCGTTGAGGAATTTCTCCGGGTGTTCTTCGAGCGGGACCTTCAGGTCCGTTTCCGGCCCTCCTACTTCCCCTTTACCGAGCCCTCTGCGGAGGTGGATATCGAATGGGGACGGGAAGCCGATGGCAGCATCAAATGGCTCGAAGTCATGGGCTGCGGAATGGTGCACCCCAAGGTGTTTGAGTATTGCGGAATTGATGCCGAGGAATACCGTGGCTTTGCATTTGGCCTGGGCGTAGAGCGCCTGGCCATGCTTCGTTACGGCGTCAACGATCTGCGGATGTTTTTCGAGAACGATCTGCGCTTCCTGCGCCAGTTCCGTTAACAGGCAAGATCAGGGCATCAACCAAACAGGCATAACCGCATCAGGACAAGGCAATAACCATGAAATTCAGTGAACAGTGGCTGCGCGAGTGGGTTAATCCGCAAATCGATACCCAGGAATTGATGGACCAGATCACCATGGCTGGTCTGGAGGTGGATGGTTTCGAGCCGGTGGCCGGCCAGTTTAGTGGCGTGATCGTTGGTGAAGTCCAGTCGGTACAGCCCCATCCGGATGCAGACAAGCTGAGGGTGTGCCAGGTCAGTGATGGGACGTCTGAGGTTCAGGTGGTCTGTGGTGCCCCGAATGTCCGCGACGGCATGAAGGTGCCATTTGCGGTGGTGGGTGCGGTCCTGCCCGGTGATTTCAAAATCAAGAAGGCCAAGCTGCGCGGTCAACCCTCCGAGGGCATGCTTTGCTCCGAGTCGGAGCTCGGGCTCTCCGAAAACCACGATGGCCTGATGGAGCTCCCTGCGGACGCACCGGTGGGGCAGGACGTGGCTGATTACCTGAACCTGAACGATGTCACCATCGATGTGGATCTGACTCCGAATCGCGCCGACTGCCTGTCTATCAAAGGCATCGCCCGGGAAGTGGGTGTTCTGAACAGTATGCTGGTCAACGATCCAGCGATTGAGCCGGTGGAATCGGTACACTCTGAAGTGCCTGATATACGAGTGGAAGCGCCGGCGGGTTGTCCGCGATATCTTGGTCGCATTCTCCGGAATGTGAACCTGCAGGCGGAATCGCCATTGTGGATGCAGGAAAAGCTCCGCCGCTCCGGGGTTCGCTCAATTGATGCCGCTGTGGATGTCACCAATTATGTAATGCTGGAACTCGGCCAGCCCATGCACGCCTTTGATCGCGACGAAATTCAGGGTGGGATTGTCGTTCGCATGGCGCGGATTGGCGAAAAACTGGTTTTGTTGGATGGTCAGGAAGTTGAGCTGACCCAGGGCACCCTGGTGATTGCGGATCACGAGAAGCCGATCGCCATTGCCGGTGTCATGGGCGGTGAGCATTCCGGCGTCAGCCCGAAAACGCGGGACCTGGTGCTGGAGTCCGCCTATTTTGATCCGATTACCCTGGCCGGCAAGGCCCGTCACTACGGCCTGCACACCGACGCATCTCACCGTTTCGAGCGAGGCGTTGACTACAAGCTGGCGCGCGAAGCCATGGAACGGGCCACCGGGTTGCTGATGGATATCGTCGGCGGCGAGCCGGGCGAGATAGTCGAGGTCGCCAGCGATGAGGACATTCCTGAGGATCGGACTGTCGACCTGCGTGCGCGCCGACTTAACGACGTTCTGGGTATGGAAATTGACCGAACCACTGTCGAGGAAATTCTGACCCGGCTCGGGCTGCGGGTGGAAAAGCTCCTGAAAGACGGATGGCGGGTCAGTGTGCCCAGCTTCCGCCCGGATATCTCCATTGAAGAAGATCTGATTGAGGAAGTAGGGCGGATCTACGGCTACAACAATCTACCCGTAACGGAGCCCACGGGCTCACTCGGTCTTCGCCCGGAGCAGGAAGCTGTTCGCCCGGTATCCGCCATTCGCAACTTCTTTGTGGATCATGGTTACCAGGAGGCGGTGACCTACAGTTTTGTTGATCCGAAAGTGCAGCAATTGATTGACCCTGACCGGAAGGGCATTGCGTTGGCCAACCCGATTTCCTCGGATCTGTCGGTAATGCGCACCAGCCTCTGGAGCGGTTTGCTGAAAACCGTGGCTCACAACCAGAACCGGCAACAGCCGCGTATCCGCCTGTTCGAAACCGGTCTGCGTTTCCTTCAGGAGGGCGAGCGGATTGATCAGCAGCCGATGCTTGCCGGCGTGGTGGTCGGCAACCAGTATCCCGAAAACTGGGCGAACGGTCGCAGAACGGCGGATTTCTATGATGTAAAAGGGGATTTGGAGAGTCTGTTCCGGTTGCTGGGTGTTGAAGTTCATTTTGTTGGTGGTCAGCACCCTGCGCTACACCCCGGTCAGACCGCAGAACTGATGCGTGACGGCGAGCACGTGGGCTGGCTCGGGACTTTGCATCCACAAGTTCAGAAAAATCTTGAACTTAATGGCACGATCCTGATGTTTGAGCTATTCTTGAATTCAGTAGTTACCGGATATGTGCCTAATTTCAAAGAAATTTCAAAATTCCCGGAAGTTCGTCGGGATTTGGCTATTATTATCGGGAGTGAGGTAGCGTTCGCCGATGTGGAGCGTGTGGCGAGAAATCATGCCGGTGAACAGCTGACAGCGCTGCGTGCGTTCGATGTCTATGAAGGTGAGAGCCTGGGTGAGGGTAACCGAAGCCTGGCCCTGAGCCTGTTCTGGCAGCACCCCGAACGTACATTGAACGAGGATGAAGTGCATTCGCTCTTCAACGGTGTGATCGACGCATTGAAAGAAGAGCTGGGGGCAACACTGAGGAGTTGAGAGATGGCGGCTTTGACGAAAGCGGAAATGGCAGAGCGGTTGTACGAGGAATTGGGCCTGAACAAACGCGAAGCCAAGGAAATGGTGGAAGCTTTTTTCGATGAGATCAGAGGCGCTCTCAGCCACAATGAGCAGGTGAAGTTGTCCGGTTTCGGTAACTTTGATCTGCGGGACAAGAAGCAGCGGCCGGGACGGAACCCGAAGACCGGTGAAGAAATTCCAATCAGTGCACGGCGTGTTGTTACGTTTCGCCCGGGACAAAAACTAAAGCAAAAAGTAGAAGCGTATGCTGGAACCGAGTCATAACAACGAGCTTCCCACGATTCCGGGAAAGCGTTATTTCACCATAGGTGAGGTAGCGGAACTGTGTGCGGTAAAAGCGCACGTACTGCGGTATTGGGAGCAGGAATTTCCTCAGCTGTCGCCGGTAAAGCGTCGCGGCAATCGCCGGTATTATCAGCGCGCAGACGTGATTACCATTCGCCAGATTCGGAGTCTGCTCTACGATCAGGGCTATACGATTGGTGGCGCCAAGCAAAAGCTGAGCAGTCACGAGGTGAAAGATGACACCTCCCAGTACAAGCAGCTGATTCGCCAAATGATTACGGAGCTGGAAGAAGTGCTCGAGGTTCTGAACGCGCCGGTCAAATAGCGCTTCCGAAGCTTTGAAGAAAAACCGGGACAGCTAGAAGCTACCCCGGTTTTTTTATGCCTGTACAGTTACTGCTTTTTGCAGGTCTTGATGCCCAGCAGGGAATAGGCAGGGCAGTTTCCCGCTGCGGCGGTGGCCAGGGGGATAATGCCAATCCAGCCCCAGGCGGTTTGTGGACCCACAAACACAAGTGCCAGAAGTACAATGCCCACGATGGCCCGAATGATACGGTCTGCAGAACCCATATTGATGCTCATGATCCATTCTCCTTGGTTGATATGAGACGACAGGGCTGACTTTAACGCCTGCTCTCGGTCCGTTCAGTGATAAAGTCACATAGAGCAGGTAACCGGATCAGATAGTCTCACCATTTATGGAAAAACCGATGTTGCACCACAGCATTCTCGAAACACTGCCTGAGGGCCTCCGTGGTGACGCCCTGAGCGGATTGCAGCCCCTGCGATTTGAGCAGGGAAAGATTCTTTTTCGGGCCGGGGATCCCTGTCAGGGCCTGCCCCTGGTGCTTAATGGCAGCGTGAAAGTGCAGATGACCGGTCTTTCCGGTAACAGCATTGTGTTGTATCGGATGGGGGCAGACGACATCTGCACGCTTTCAATCGGATGCCTGATGACCGGCGATAGTTTCCGGGCAGAGGCGGTGGTTGAAGACGAGGCCCAGGTGTTTATGGTTCCGAGAGGGTTGTTTGACCGGTTAATGGACCAGTCCGCTGATTTCCGGCTTGGCATCATGGAGTCCTACGGCCGGCGGTTGAACGATCTGATGCTGTTGGTGGAAGAAGTCGCCTTCAGGCGCATGGACGAGCGTCTGCTTCATTGGCTTGAGGCCAGGGCAGGGCAGGGAGCGATCACGATTACCCATCAGGAGCTTGCTGTGGAGCTGGGAACCGCCAGGGAAGTGGTTAGCCGGCTGCTGAAAGAACTTGAGCGCAAAGGCAGGCTGCGGCTGGCCCGAGGAAAGATTGAGTTCACTGGTTCGTTTGCTGGATAAGCCGGAAACAAAAAGCCCGGACCTTTCGGCCCGGGCTCTTTGTCGGAATCTGGTCGGGACGGTAGGATTTGAACCTACGACCCCTTGCACCCCATGCAAGTGCGCTACCAAGCTGCGCTACGCCCCGATTCGCTGTTTGCCACTTGGAGAAACTTGAGAGTATTCTCAGTGGCTTAGCGGGAGCGAAGTCTACACGAGCCCATTGAAAAAATAAACATCCAGAGGCGATTTTGATGCCCGTTTTTTAGCGCAGCTTGGTTTCCCGCAGCTTCAGGATAAATTCAGGAGGCTCGAAGGTGTCCGGCCGGGCGACTTCCCAGTATTTGTCAAATATGGTCAGGTCGGTTTTTCCCTCCAAAAGGGCGCCCGGCTCCAAAAAGGGGAACAGGTCCATGTAAGAATGAACCTCGGTTCTGGACACCCGCCGGACGACGTGTTCAGGGCCGAGTTCCGATGGGTGTCTGAGGCCTGAGGCTTCAAGCAGGTTCTGTAGGGCATCCAGGGTATTCTTGTGATAATTGAATACTCTCTGGCTTTTGTGCTCCACGTCGAGCTTGTTACCACGCCGCGGGTCCTGGGTGGCCACACCGCTGGGGCAGCGCCCGGTGTGGCAGTTCAGCGCCTGTATACAGCCCAGCGAAAACATATAGCCCCTCGCAGCGTTGCACCAGTCGGCGCCAAGAGCCAGTGTTCGGGCGATATTGAAGGCCGAGGTAATCTTGCCTGCCGCTCCTATGGCAATGTCTTCCCTGAGGTTGGTGCCCACAAGGGTGTTGTGAACCAGCAAAAGCGCTTCCGTCATCGGCATGCCCAGCCGGTTTATAAACTCCAGGGGAGCCGCGCCGGTGCCCCCTTCGCCGCCATCCACAACGATAAAGTCGGGTTTCCTACCGGTCTTCAGCATGGCTTTTACGATGGCAAACCATTCCCATGGATGGCCAATCGCGAGTTTGAACCCGACAGGCTTGCCACCTGATAACTCGCGAAGCCGATCAATGAACTCCAGCATCTCGATGGGTGTCGAGAACGCCGCATGACTGGCCGGAGAAACGCAGTCCTCACCCACAGAGACCCCCCGAGCCTCGGCGATCTCAGGCGTTACCTTGGCACCCGGCAGAATGCCGCCATGACCGGGTTTGGCGCCCTGGGATAGTTTGAGTTCTATCATTTTGACCTGGTCAAGTGCGGCATTCTCACGAAACATGTCTTCGTTGAACGAACCGTCTTTGTGGCGGCACCCGAAATACCCGGAGCCAATTTCCCAGACCAGGTCACCGCCAGGCTGGCGATGGTAACGGGAAATGGACCCCTCTCCGGTGTCGTGGTAGAAGCCGCCCATCCTGGCGCCAGTGTTCAGGCTCAGGATGGCGTTGGCCGAGAGCGATCCGAAACTCATGGCAGAAATATTGAACACACTCGCGTTGTAGGGCTTGTCGCAGTTTCTCCCGATCAGAATCCTGAAATCGCTGCCGCTCAGGCGGGTAGGAGCGAGCGAATGATTCATCCATTCGAAACCTTCATCGTACATGCCGAGCTGGGAGCCGAAAGGTCGCTTGTCGAGAACATTTTTCGCGCGCTGATACACGATAGTGCGCTGTTCCCGTGAAAAAGGTCGCTCTTCGGTATCTGACTGGATGAAATATTGCCGGATTTCCGGTCCCACGGATTCGAGGAGGTAACGGAAGTTGGCCATGATGGGATAATTCCGGCTGACCGTGTGCTTCCTCTGAAGCAGGTCGTAGGTTCCCAGGGCTGCAAAAGCGCCAAATACCAACGGAAATAGATAGCTCGCATCCAGAATTGCGGCCAGTCCAAGTGACACAAGAAAACCAACAATACTGAGCACATAGGCCGTATAGCGAAGCGGGAAGGTCCTGGTTTTTTCCATCAATTCCTCACAGTGTTCCTGAAAACAGGTGCGGCTGGATCAGATCAAGATTATAGCCATAGATCCCGGGCCGGGTGTGACCTTGGCTGGCCGGGGCTGGATGATGGTCTATGCTTTACTTTGATATTGCAAAAATGACGCGCTTTTGATGTTTTGAGTTCAAAACATTATCATGACGCGCTTGTAACGTTTGAACTCCGATTCTGAATAAACGACTTACCAACTCAGGAGGCGCCATAACGTGGGCGAGGTAGTTAAAGACGAATATTCGACGGACTACGTGGCCGGCCAGGACAATATCACAAAGTTCGGGCTGGATATCCACGCACCGGTATTCCCGATTACGGCAATACTGGTTGTTGCGTTTGTGATAGGGACCCTGATGTTCCCCGGGCAGGCCAAAGAGCTGCTGGATGGAGCAAAATGGGACATTATCGCGACGTTTGACTGGTTTTTCCTGATCAGTGCCAACATCTTCGTAGTGGTGTGTTTGGCGTTGATCTTCCTGCCAATGGGCAAGATTCGTATTGGTGGGCAGGACGCGAAGCCGGAATTTTCGACTCTATCCTGGTTCTGTATGCTTTTCGCGGCTGGCATGGGTATTGGTCTGATGTTTTGGGCTGTTGCCGAGCCGGTAGCCTACTACACAGGATGGTACGAGACGCCATTTAACGTAGAAGCAAACACGAATGAAGCCCGTAATCTTGCCATGGGCGCGACCATGTACCACTGGGGTCTGCACCCGTGGGGCATCTATGCCGTGGTTGCACTTTCTCTGGCATTTTTTGCCTATAACAAGAACATGCCGCTGACCATTCGATCTGCCTTCTTTCCGCTGTTGAAAGACAAAGTGTGGGGCTGGCCTGGTCACGTGATCGATATCCTGGCGGTTGTCGCCACTATCTTCGGTCTGGCGACGTCCCTCGGTTTCGGTGCCCAGCAGGCGGCTTCTGGCTTGAATTACCTGTTCGACGTTGGCGCAGGCACGAATATTCAGATGGCTATCATCGTAGGTGTGACAGCGCTTGCCTTGATTTCGGTGCTCAGGGGCCTCGATGGCGGCGTAAAGATTCTGAGTAACATCAACATGGCCGTGGCTGGAATTCTGCTGCTGTTCGTTATTTTCGCTGGTCCAACCATGACCATTCTGGAAACTCTGTGGGTTAC
>CAZFQI010000119.1:0-9054 GCA_964520755.1 uncultured Marinobacter sp.
CACCTGAACTTAAACAATAAAAAGCCCGCATGGAGCGATCCCTGCGGGCTTTTTTTGTTGGCAGGACAAATGTCTGGGGCCGTGGCATGATCGTTCCCCGACATTTGTTCAATCCGAGGGAAGAATAATGAGAGTGTCACGCAAGGAAGGCCGGTTGATCCAGCGAGCAATCGATCGATGGCAAGCGGATGGGATGTTGTCGGCTGCCCAGGCTCGGGAGCTGAACAGCTCCGTTCAGATCCATGTGCTCGACTGGCGTCGGGTTGCGCGGTATGCCCTTTGGGTTTCCATCGCCTGCACACTCACTGCAATCACGGCGGCCCTTGCCGACGAATGGCTGATGACTCTTTTGGAGCGGGTCTTTTCGGCATCACCCTGGGTCAAGTGCGCAACGTTTGCGGTGATAGCTGGGGTGCTTTACAACGCAGGGCTGAGACGCAGAAGGCGGTTACCAGGCCGTACATTCACCAATGAGGCAATCTTCTTTTTCGGTGTCGTTGCCACGGCGGCCGCTATCGGATTTCTTGGTGAAGCGATCAGTACCGGGTCAGATCATTTCTCATTGCTGTTACTGCTGGCGGCTATCCTTTATGGGCTGCTTGGCCTCTGGTTTCCGTCCACTCTTGTGTGGGTGTTTTCGCTGATATCGCTGGGCAGCTGGTTCGGTGCAGAAACCGGCTATCTGTCCGGGTGGGGCGCCTATTACCTGGGTATGAACCTGCCGTTGCGTTTCGTGTTTTTCGGGATGGTATTGCTGGTTGTCGGTAGTTGGCTGTTCACCCGATGGCGGGGTTACCGCGCGTTTCTGGGCCCGACCAAAGCCATTGGGTTGCTGTATCTGTTTGTCGCGCTTTGGATCATGTCGATTTTCGGAAACTACGGCGATATCGAGAGCTGGGAGCGTGCCGGCCATCTGGAGTTGCTGCACTGGTCGGTGTTGTTCGGGCTGGCGGCTGTGGCCTCCATCTATCATGGGCTTCGTTACGACGATGGCATGACGCGGGGATTCGGACTCACGTTTCTGTTTATCAACTTGTACACCCGTTTCTTCGAGTATTTCTGGGATGACACGCACAAGGCGCTCTTCTTCGGCATTCTGGCGGTGAGTTTCTGGTACCTGGGCAGTCGGGCAGAAAAGATCTGGCAGCTTGAAGCCTTTTCGCACCTTGGGGCTGGCTCAGAGAAACCTGAACGGCCCGGAACGTAAAAGGCCTCCGGAAGGAGGCCTTTTTCAACGTCTAAGCATCAGGGATTCTTGATGTACGCATTCTTGCGCAGGTAGAACCACCAGTTAACCACCAGGCAGAGCGCGTAGAACACCGCAAACCCGTACATGGCCACTTCCGGAGTGCCAGCCTGTATCTCCTGGCCCATCACCCGTGGGGCGATGAACGCGCCGTAGGCGGCAACCGCGGAGGTCCAGCCCAGAACCGGGCCTTTCTGCTGCTGGTTGAAGATGAAACCGATACTGCGGAAGGTGGAGCCGTTGCCGATACCGCTGGCCGCAAACATGATGATGAACAGGATCAGGAAGGGCGCAAAGTAAGTGTTCGGATCAGTGGAGTTGTAGGCCAGCATCATGACATAGCCGGTAGCCACTGAAGCTGCAACCATCACCACCGAGATGATCTGGGTGACGATAGAACCGCCAACCTTGTCGGAAATCCAGCCGCCCACGGGTCTGATAAGCGCGCCCACAAACGGTCCCATCCAGGCCCAGGTCAGTGCGCTCGGGGCATCAGGGTTGACCACACGGGTTACGGAGCCGTCGGCAGCCACTTCCATCATGTTCCCGAAGATCACGCTAATGGATAGCGGTAGAGCAGCGGAGAAACCGATGAAGGAGCCAAAGGTCAGGATGTAGAGTACGGTCATGGACCAGGTGTGCTTGTTGCTGAAGATGGCAAACTGGTTCTGAATGTTCGGCTTGATGTCGCCCGGGATCAGCCGCAGAAGAATCAGCGTAAGCACGATGGTCAGAGGCAGGGCCAACCACATGTTCAGTACGCTAAGAGCCCAGACGCCTGCGATAGAGGCGAGAATGCCTACACCATAGAGTCCCAGAATCTTGCCAAATGCCGAGAGCGGGTTACCGGGATTCGGGGTAACCACTTTCAGGTTGTTCATGCCGAACCAGCCGGCAAACGCCAGCGGAATCAGAAACACCAGCCAGATAAACCCGGCGTTCTGGATCCAGGTATCGGTACCCGCCTCAATGCGGCCAATCAGCGTGCCGCTGGGGCTCTGCAGCTGCATCGGATCACCGGCGAGGGCGCCGAAGATGCCGACGGTCATCACCAGCGGAATGACCACCTGCATGGTGGTGACGCCGAAGTTACCGAGACCGGCGTTCATACCCAGGCCATAGCCCTGTTTGCTTTTCGGGTAGAAGGTGCTGATGTTGCTCATGGAGCAGGCAAAGTTACCGCCACCGATACCGGAGAGCAGCGCCAGGGCCTGGAACACGATGAACGGCGTGTCGGGGTTCATCAGGGCGATGCCGGTACCGGCAGCAGGAATCATCAGCAGGGCGGTGGTCAGGAACACCGTGTTTCGCCCGCCGGCAATCTTGATCATGAATGAGGCCGGGATCCTCAGGGTGGCGCCGGACAACCCTGCAATCGCAGACAGGGTAAACAGCTGATCGATGGTGAAAGGAAACCCCAGGTTCTTCATCTGGGTGGTGATCATTCCCCACATCAGCCAGACGGCAAACCCCATCAGCAGGCTGGGGATGGAAATCCACAGGTTGCGGGAAGCAATTCGCTTGCCCTCCCGCTCCCAGAATTCTTCGCTCTCGACATCCCAGTTTTCGATGTCTGCGTTGGTTTTGGCCATGTTTTTGACTCCCTCGGTTAACGTACCCTTTGCCCCGTTTCTGGTGGCGCTCGGGCTTCTCGACACTATTGTGCTAAGCGAGGTGGGGAGGCATTCTTGATATTTCTCAAGGATAAAATGGTGCCCGCTCCGGCTGGTTTTTGGGTGGTTTTCCCTTCGCGTTTTCAGCCCTGAAAACGTATTTAATTCAACAGGATGCGATGGTGATATCCCGGAATAGGTAGGCATTTCGGTCGTCAGCGCAGTGGAGGTAGCCATTCATTTCCGGCGATTCTGGCTGTGCCGGAATAGAGCGATGAGCTGGAAGGCGACGAGGAAATAGATACAGGACCAGCTTGCGGCTGAGAGCCAGAGCAGGCCGGGTTTCGCGAAAGGCGTAAGGCCTGCAGCAAACCGGGCGAGCGCTGCGATGGTCATGCCGATGGCGATTCCGACAACCTGCCAGGGGGGTGGCGTGGTCTTCTTGGCGCGCTGCCAGGCCAGGCGGAGCATCACGCTGGCGGAGAGCGTGCCGAGAGCCCCAATGGTGATCAGGTGCATGGAGGGAATTGGGTCAGTTCCCTGCAAAAGACTGAAACCGGTGGCACCGGCGCCTGCCGCCAGCCAGAGATACCCGAGGGCGAGAACCAGCAGATCCGGCCGGTTTGCGCAGTGCCACAGTTTCCAGCGAGTCGTGCGAACCACGATCAGAATGGCCGACACCAGCAACAGAAGTCCTGCGGCCGGTTCCGCGAACGGCACAAACATCAAAACTATCAAAACCAGTGCCAGCGGCAGAATGATCAGCAGCGCCCCTTCAATCTGCGGTTGCACCCTTGCTGCCAGGGGAATGCCTCGTTTCTCCAGTGTTCCTGCCACAGCCGGCGCAATGAGCCTGCCTCCGATGAACGTCATCAGCATCAGCAGGCCAACAATGGCCGCCATCATCACCCCGCGGGTTTCCGGCATTGGCTGAAGGCCTTCTGTCAGGGAGCTATTGGCAAGCCAGAAAGCCAGTGACAAGAGGCAAAGAACCAGGATAAGCGGGCCAGCCATGCGGTTGCGCCATTTCTTGGCGGCCTGGAATCTGGGTACCGCATAGCGGGCAAGCAATATCGCAAAAGCCGGGCTGAGCAGTTGGGCCACGAAACTGCCCGGAGCCAGCATCCAGGTGACCCGGGCCAGGAGCCACAGCAGGAATAACGTCACCAGAACACGTCGGGGCTGGGGGCCAAGGGTATAACCGGCAATCAGGGCGAGGGCAAAGCCGAAAATCAGTTCATGTCCGTGTCCGGCACCCAGAAAGCCCGGAGGCCAGCCTGAGCCTGAGAGAACGCTATGAACGGAGAGGGGGACCACCATTGCGGCCAGAAGTGCAGCCGCCGGGAAGAACAGCCAGAACGCGTGAACGTTTTTGCGGGATTTACCCGAGTTGTCCGAAGTCATCTCGTGTCCTTGACCGTTCGGCGTACCGAAACTATCAGTAAAAATAACGCGGGAAACAATTTAAAGGTGCATCATGAATATTACACAACTTGCCCGTCTACCGTTTTCTGGCAATGGCGCCTGGTCGGAGCTGCGGCGCCTGGACCTGTCCATTCCGTTTCTGGCGTGGGTGGTGGTAGTGCCGATGTCGTTTCTGCCCCCGGTGCTGCTCTACTTCGCTGGCACGCAATATGGCGACGCCTTTATGCAGGGCTTCGGTGACAAGGAATGGCGGTTTATCACCACCATTCTTTTCCTGGCGGAGCTGCTCACATTCTTCGTGATGGGTTGGCTGATTCACGCAGTGATGGACAGTCATCAATTGGAAATCAGTTTTCAGGATGCGTATTTACTGGCTGCAATTGCGCCGCTACCGCTCTGGCTGTCTTCACTGGCGTTGCTGGTGCCGGCACTGGCAGTAAGCGTCGTGGCAGTTTTTGCCGCCTTGTTCCTGTCCTGCGCGCTGGTTTACCAGGGCGTCCGCTCATTTTGCGAGCGAAGCGATAATGATGTGGTGGTTATGTCGGCCACCTACACCGTCATGTCGGCTTCTTTGCTGGCATGGGGCGTGCTAATGGCAATGGTGTGGGCGTTCTGATCAGACTGTATAGGGCAGAACGCCAAAATAGATGGCACTGAAGTGGCAGGCGCTGCCGCCGATGACGAACAGGTGCCAGATAGCGTGCATATAGGGTATGCGATCGGCCAGATAAAACGCGACGCCGGCGGTGTACAGGATGCCGCCGGCAATCGTGAGATGCAGGGCGGTTTCGCTCAGACTGGCCACCAGATCTGAAGATGCAAACGTGATCAGCCAGCCCATGGCAACGTAGATGCCGACACGGGCAAGCTTGAAGCGGTTCCTGAAAATAACCTTCAGCACCACGCCTGTTATGGCCAGGGCCCAGATCACGACAAACAGCGTCCAGCCAACGGATCCCCGCATGTTCACCAGAAGGAATGGCGTGTAGGTGCCTGCAATCAGCAAGAAGATGGCGCAGTGGTCAAGGGTTTTGAAGGCTCGTTTCAGTTCCGGTCGCCGAGCTCCATGATACAGGGCAGATGCCATGTACAGGAGAATCAGTGACGCGCCAAAAATACTGAAGCTGACAATTTTCCAGACGTCACCGTGTTGACTGGCACCCACGATCAGGGCGATGGTCCCGACCACACTGAGCAGCGCGCCCAGACCATGGGTGGCACTGTTAAGCCATTCTTCAATGCGATGGTGCATGTTTTGCGCGGGAGATGGTGCTGGTGTCATCGAGCGTTCGTCCGTATCAGTCATGCCCATAAAATACTTCAGCGTACAGGTGTACGCAATGACCGGGCATGAACATCCTGTGATCCTGTTCAGAAATACTGAACAACCTCTCTGAAATCTTCCGGTTTCGCTTCTCTGCCTCGCTGGTTAGTCTGTTTGCAACAGATGACAGACAGAGGAGGTTCTCCCGATGGCAAAAGTACTTGTGCTTTATTATTCCATGTACGGCCATATTGAAACGATGGCGAACACGGTTGCAGAAGGTGCCAAAGATGTCGACGGCGCCGAAGTAACCATCAAGCGGGTCCCGGAAACCATGGCGGATCAGGCGTTCCTGAGCGCCGGTGGCAAAGCCGAACAGGAAGCGCCCGTAGCCGACCCGTCAGAATTGGCCGATTACGATGCCATTATCTTCGGCACACCGACCCGTTTCGGCAATATGGCCGGCCAGATGCGTAATTTTCTCGACCAGACCGGAAAGCTCTGGTTTGAAGGCAAGCTCCACGGCAAAGTCGCCAGCGTGTTCACCTCCACCGGCACCGGTGGCGGGCAGGAGCATACCATCAGCTCCTTCTGGACCACACTGGCCCACCACGGCATGGTAATCGTGCCTTTGGGCTATGGCATTCCGGAGTTTTTCGATATTTCTGAGGTCAGCGGCGGAACACCTTACGGTGCGTCGACAATTGCCGGTGGTGATGGTTCACGGCAGCCCAGCGAGAAAGAGCTGGCGATTGCCCGCTATCAGGGCAGGCACGTGGCCGAGCTGGCAGTAAAACTGCACGGCTGAACCTGAGGTAGTTACCAAGCGTTGAGCGTTTTTCAGGGCAGCAGGCGAAAGCTTGCTGCCCTTTTTTATGTTCAGTTACCGGGCCTTACGGCTGGTTATCCGCTGTTCGGGTTTTCAGCCGGGAAAAGGTCGCCGGCACAACACCGAGCCATGATGCCAGTTGATTGTCCGGCACCCGTTTGACCAGCTCCGGGTATTCCTCAAGCAATAGCTTGTAACGCTCCCGTGCTGGCATCGTGTGCTTGCGAAACTCTCTCATGCTGGTCAGTTCCGCGATTTCCTCGGTCAAGGCCAGGGCGAACTTGGGCCAAAGCCCTTCCCCGTGGGACTGGATTGCGGAACGGAACGCAGCGAAGTCAGCCACCCAGACAGTGACCGGCGTTACTGTCGTGAGGCAAAGGGTGTTTCGAACGGTACGGCTACGGCCAAAAACCGGCCAGACCATATCGCCCTCAGAAAAGAAGTGGTGCACCGACACCTTGCCGCTTGGGGCTTCCCGGAACAGGCGCAGGATGCCGTACTGAACCAGGTAAACGTTTGCCCAGGGCTTGTCGTGCTTCTCCATGATCGTTTCGGGGTCAAGCCTGCGAAGATGAAACATCCGGGCGAGGTCGGCAAGAAACCGGGCGTCCGGATCGTTTTCGTGCCCTGCCAGGCGAATACCGAATATCCGGCTGAGGCCATTGAGTAGCGCCGTCGATTCTGGTGCGGCTTCCTGCTGGACGATCTCCGGGTTGTTTTCATCCAGCATGCACGGGGAGGAGGAGACGTCAGGCCTGAGGATGCTGTTCATGGCGTTGACCCTGTTATGAGTGTCAGGTCAATTATGGTATCAGAGAAGCATCTTTTGAAATGACTTAAATCATTAAGGCTTTTTCACTGAGTCGATATCGCGATCTGACGAAAGTTCAGTGATAGACTCCGGCACCTGTTGCTGGAAGTTAACCCTTGCCTCATGGAGCCCCGATGGCCGCAGCCCTTGCCCTTTTCTTCAAGCTTATTCCACTTTATGTAACGGTCGCCCTGGGCTGGTTTGCCGGTCGCTATCTTGAGGCCAGCGGCCGTCATATCGCCGGCATCATGCTTTATATCGTGACACCATCGGTGGTGTTTTCAGGGGTGATGGCCGCACCGCTCTCTCCGGAAGTCATCCTGTTGCCCTTTCTGGTATTCGGTATTTCGTCCGTTCTGGGGATTGTGCAGTTAAAGCTGGCAAAGAGGGTGCTCACTGACGGCAGTGCCAACATTATTCCCCTATGTGTGGGCTCCGGGAATACCGGGTACTTCGGGGTGCCGGTAGCCTTGTTGCTGTTCGGGGAAGAAGGCCTTGGGCTCTACATTGTGTGCATGCTGGGCACCACACTGTTTGAGAACTCCGTGGGTTTCTATCTGGCGGCGAGAGGACGCTACAGCATCAAGGATTCGATCTGGCGGGTGCTGAAGCTTCCCTCTGTGTACGCCTTCCTGGCGGCGGTTTCGCTGAACCTTGCGGGCATCGGAATTCCGGATATCTTCGTGCCGTTGTTCGATAACCTGCGGGGCGCTTACAGCATTCTGGGGATGATGATCATCGGTATGAGCATCACCAGTTTTCGCGGGCTGGCGGGCAATGTCCGTTTCACCGCCCTGGCGTTCTTCGGGAAGTTCGTTATCTGGCCATTGGTGGCTATCGTGTTCTGGTGGCTTGATGCAACGCTTTTGGGCATTTATCAACCGGCGGTACACAAGGCCATGTTCCTGATTTCAATCACCCCGATTGCCGCCAATACCGTGGTTATTGCCACGTTGCTGGATACTTCGCCAAGGCAGGCCGCGGGTACCGTACTGCTGACTACACTGTTCGCCCTGGCGTTTATCCCGGTGATGATTTCACTGGCGTTCTAGTATCGGGACACTAGCGGCTGCTCGAGGGCGTCGCCGTCGGTTCCGCTTCGCTGGCCCTGGCTTCTGCGATATCGCTCCGGGCATGGCGCACCACACTGATCCCGGCCGTTATAGCCAGCGTGCCCATGATGGCGGCTACAACCAGGTCTGGCCAGGCTGTCCCGGTACCGAACACACCAAGGGCGGCCACCATAACAGCGATGTTGCTGATGGCATCGTTTCGGCTGCACAGCCAGACCGAACGCATATCGGAATCCCCTTCACGGAATTTGAACAGTATTGCAGCCACGCTCATGTTGGCAGCAAGCGCCAGCAGGCCGACGGCTCCCATGGTCAGCGGCTCCGGGGTAATGCCCGCTTGAACCACCCAGATGGCACGGGCCCAGACCGCCAGGCCGAACACCGTCATGGTGATCCCTTTAACCATGGCCGCGCGCCCGCGCCAGAGCATGCCCATTGAGAGGACAGTCAGGGACAGAATGTAGTTGGCGCTGTCGCCGAAGAAATCGATGGCATCTGCCATCAGCGAGACCGAGCCGGATGACAGGCTTGCGATGCCTTCCACGACGAACATGGCCAGGTTCACCCACAAGGCAATCCATAACGCTTTGCGAAAGCCCGGGGCAGGGGATTTGGGTTCGGGGGCGGAGCAACCGCACGCCATAAAGACCTCCTTTATTCAGATGGCCTTATTAAAAACCCTGTAGTAGCTACAGGGTCAACAGTTGCTGTAGAAATTTTTGAGATCCGTCAGTTCTGGCCTGGCCCATGGGTTCCGGGAACGTGGTTGTGGCGGTCCTCGGGCTCCAGTGTC
>CAZFQI010000120.1:0-2804 GCA_964520755.1 uncultured Marinobacter sp.
CCGTCACAGGCCGCGGCAACCTGGGGGGCATCCGTGCGAAATCCCGCCAACTTTACGCGGTCGGGGTGCCTGGACTCCCGGATTCTGGCTGCCAGTTCCTGGTTTTCCAGGAGATCCCCCACCAGCAGAAGGTGGACCGGAGAATCCTGCTCCAGATACCCCATGGCATCAACCAGGGTTGAAAAGCCCTTACCAGGGCGATCACGACCAGTGCAGCAAAATACGAAGGCGCTTTCAGGAAAGGCGAATTCAGAAATGTCTGCCGGTGGTGTGGTGTACCACTCGAGGTTGTGCCCCTTGTATATGCGAATGACCTTGTGCGGCGGGATTCTTTTACCCAGAAAGCGAATGCCCAGGAAATAGTGTTTAACGGCATCCGAGACACACATAATTCGATCCACGCGCGGGTGAAGGAACGTTATCCAGGATTCAGGGCTCCAGGTACCAACATTTCCGATCACGCCACGGTAGACCACAATTTTCACATCCATCCCACGGGATGCTCGGAGGGAACAGGCAAGAGCTCTTGGATTAAAGGACTGCACCACAGTGAAGCGACGGGCAGCCAGCTTTTCACGAATCTGCCGGGTTCCTTCCCGATCGAACCGGCCTTTCAAGGCAATTGGCGATACCGGAACACCGGCAGCTTCAATCCTCTGGTAGTTCCGGCCTTTGGGATTCGCCATTACTTCGATGGCCAGACCCGCCTTATGCAGCCCGATAAACAGTTCGGATTCGGGCAAGTCACAGGAGTCCGTAATGCACAGCACGACCGGCGCTTTACTCTTTGAAGTCATAGTTGCCTGTCAGAAAGATAAAGATAGATTCAATTGGAACGACCGTAACCCGCAAGGAATGCTTGCCAACCCTGATTCAGTGAGGCGCTCTCGCCTGCATTGACTTTCACCAGTGAGCGTCGAAGCCTGGAAAGGTTCTGGCTCTTCCAGCCAGGGTCCGAGTCTGGCTGGGTGATCGCACCCTTGTCGAAATCGATCAGGAAAAACTCCCCTCCGCGAACCAGGACATTGAAACAGTTCAGGTCCGCGTGTCTTACGCCAGCATCGTGAAACCGACGAATCGTGGAGCCAAGAGAGGCCCAGGAGACCTCATCAATCGTTTGTATTAACTCCGCAAGGGGCACCGTATCTTCCAATTGCTCAATAATGATGGCGGCCCGGTACTGAATCGGAGAGAGCTTGCGATACCAGGCCGCCACAGGACGTGGTACCGGAAGATCCAGCGACACCAGCTGATTCAGCAGCCTGAACTCTGCGAAGGAGCGAACTTCGGATTCGCCAGTATACAGGTAGGCATCCAGAGAAACCTTGGCTACCAGCCCACCACGACGATATTCCCGAAGCACCAATCGGTCGTCTCCAGCCTTTAAAAACCAGGCACCGCCCCGACCGCCGCTGCTTACCAGTCTGGCCTGATCGCCCCAGGAATCGGCATTGAACCAGTCCTCGGTAACCCTGCCCTGATAATCCGGGTGAATCAGCATTGCCGAAGCCCTTTCCCGAATACAGATTTCAGACTCCGCCATGCTGGGTACCCGGCCACAAAAAGTGAAAGAAGACTCGCTCACCCGCACACGCCGGGACGGACGCGCGCGAGTACGTTAGAATGGCCGCCAGTTTACCAATGATTGCCGACAAAGCTCTACAGCCCCAGGCCACAACCTGAACCGGATCAAAACCTGATGAATTCCATCTGCATTCTTCGCCTGTCCGCCATAGGCGACGTGACCCACGTGATTCCTGTTGTTCTGAGCCTCCAGGAGCAGCTTCCCGGCGTGAAGATCACCTGGGTCATCGGCAAGATCGAAGCAAAGCTGGTTGGCGATTTGCCCGGCGTTGAATTTATTGTTTTCGACAAAAAGGCCGGCCGCAAAGGCTACGCCGAGCTTCGCCGGCAGATGCAAGGCCGCAAGTTCGACGCCCTCCTTCATATGCAGGTGGCCTTTCGGGCCAACCTCGCAGCTGCGTGCATCCCGGCCCGGATCAGGATTGGCTATGACAAGGCCCGTAGCAAAGACCTTCACAGCCTGTTCATCAACCACCGAATCAAACCGGCGCCCCAACAGCATGTTCGCGACTGCCTCGCCAGTTTCCTGGAGCCTCTGGAACTCAAGGCCGCCCCGCCGCGCTGGCAGATTCCCTTGAGTGACTCAGACCATGAGTTTGCCAGCGCGCAACTGGCAACGGATCGCAGAAACCTGGTAATCAGCCCCTGCGCCAGCCATACCCTGCGTAACTGGCCTGCCGAGCGCTATGCACAGCTGGCTGATCATGGGGTACAGAAGCACGGTATGAAGGTGATCCTGGTGGGCAGCCCCGCGCCCTTCGAGGCCGAGTATTGCGCCGCCATCGAAGCGGCAATGAAAGAAAAAGCCCACAATATCTGCGGCAAGGATACGCTGAAACAACTGACAGCGTTGATGAACCATGCTGACCTGGTGGTAGCGCCCGATACCGGTCCGGCCCATATCGCGAGCGCGGTGGGTACCGATGTGCTTGGGTTGTTTGCCGCAAGCAACCCCTACCGCTCCGGGCCCTATAATTCTCTGGACTGGTGCGTAAACCGGTATCCGGAGGCTTTGGAAAAATTCACCGGCAAAACGGTGGAACAGGCTCGGTGGGGGGCGAAAGCAGAGTTTGAGGGGGCGATGGAGATGATTACGGTGGCGGATGCAACGGGGATGCTGGACCGCTGGATTGAAGCTCACCCGGCGCCAAAGTCTGAGTGACTTGGACGCCGGGTGAGAGCATTGTCGGATTACGCTTTGCTAATCCGACCTACCGGTA
>CAZFQI010000120.1:2904-8825 GCA_964520755.1 uncultured Marinobacter sp.
GGAATGTTCAGATCGCGGGCAAAATCCAGGATGGTGGCGCGGGTAATGCCTTCCAGGCAGGAGGTGAGCTCTGGTGTGTGCAGCACGCCATCACGCAGGATGAAGATATTCTCGCCTGAGCCTTCCGCAACATACCCTTCGTTGTCCAGCAACAGGGCTTCCTCGGCACCACCGGAGATAGCTTCGTTCAGGGCCAGCATCGAGTTGATGTAGTTGCCGTTCGCCTTGGCCTTGCACATGGTGATATTGACGTGGTGGCGGGTATAAGACGACGTGCGCACCTTGATCCCCATTTCCTTCGCTTCCGGGGACATGTAGGAAGGCCAGCTCCAGGCCGCAACCATCACGTGCACCTTGAGGTTATCGGCTCGCAGCCCCATCCCCTCGGAGCCGAGAAACGCCATCGGGCGCAGGTAGGCTTCGTCCAGGTTGTTCTCACGGACCGCTGCGCGCTGGGCCTCATTGATCTCGTCCTTACTGAACGGCATTTTCATGTTCAGGATATGGGCAGAACGGAACAGACGATCCGTGTGCTCTTTCATGCGGAAAATAGCCGGGCCATTCGCGGTGTTGTAGGCCCGCACACCTTCAAAACAGCCCAGGCCGTAATGCAGAGTGTGAGTCAGGACGTGGGTCTTGGCATCCCGCCAGGGAACCATCTCACCATCCATCCAGATAACGCCATCGCGGTCAGCCATCGACATTCTTCATTGCTCCTAAAAAAGCGTTTTTCGGGGGAACCGGCATTCTAGCAGGAAAATCTGCCGGAATTGAATTTGCCTCAGGCATCGATCATCACTTTTTTCCACATGGCGCGGATGTAATCACGCTCCTCGGTAAAGGCATCGCCATCGACCTGGCTATTGAGGTTCTGAAGGGCTCGCCTGTGAATAGTGGAGCGAAGGGCGATGAAGGTTTCCCGGAGTTTTTCAGCGTCTTCCACAGCCATCACACCGGCCTTGCCCAACTCTTCCATCTGACGGATATTGTCGGACCACTGGGTCAGTTCCGGATGATCAGCACACCAGGCCAACATCAGGTACTGGACGATGAACTCGATATCAATGATGCCACCGGTATCGTGCTTGATATGGAACACCTCGACCTGACGACCCTCCGGAGTTCCCAGACTGGTACGCATTTTTTCCCGCATGTCGACGACATCCTGTCGAAGCGCGTCACGATCCCTTTTCTGGCAGAGAATATCGTGCCGGATGCTCTCGAATGCTTCGAGCGTTTCCTTGCAACCCGCCACGCCTCGGGCCCGAGCCAGCGCCTGATGCTCCCAGGTCCACGCATCTTCACGCTGATACTTGTCGAATGCCTGCAGCGTACTGACCAGCAGGCCTGAGTTGCCGGAGGGGCGGAGACGCATGTCCACTTCATAGAGCTGACCGGACGGCGTCTGGGTGTTCAGGATGTGGACAATCCGCTGGCCCAGTCTCGTGTAGAAAACGGCATTATCGATGGGCTTTTCGCCATCTGTTGCCAGTTCCGGATCGGCCTTGTGAACGAAGACCAGGTCGAGATCGGAGGTATACCCAAGCTCTATACCACCCAGCTTGCCATAGCCAATGATGGCGAAATCAGTCTCGCAGGCGGAACCATCTTCCCTTCGTGGGTAGCCGTGGCGGCTGACCAGATTGGCGAAGGCTACGTCTACCACATGGTCGAGGACGACCTCGGCGATCCACGTCAGGTAGTCGCTGACCTTCATCAATGGCAGGGTACCTTTGAGCTCGGACGCCGCTACTCTCAGGATGTGGGCTTTCTTGAAGTGGCGGAGGGATTCCATCTGGTCTTCCAGATCCTCAAACGGAATCCGCAGCATCTGCTGGCGCAGATCGTCCTGCAACTCCGCCTTGGCCGGCGGATGATAGAGGCTTTCGGCGTTCAGCAGTTCATCAAGCAACAACGGCGTTTCCGCCAGTTGCCTCGCAATCCAGGGACTTTCGCTGCACAAACGGACCAGCTGGGTACAGGCACCCGGGTTTTCCAGCAGCAACACCATGTAGGCCGTGCGCCGCAGAATGGCTTCTACCAGCTGCAACACTCTCGACATGGTCTCGGAAGGGTTATCAACCTGGGTGAGCGCCTCCAGTAGCATAGGCATGAACTGGTTGAGCCGCCTCCGGCCCTGGGTCTGGAGGTTTTGCACCGTCCGGTTGTCTCGGAGCTCAGCCAACTCCGCCAACGTATTGTCGGGGTCTTCATACCCCCGGGATTTCAACCAGTCGGCAGCTGCGCCCTCTTCCATTTCGGCGAGCCAGAGCTCGAACCAGCCTTCTTCAAGTGATGCCTCCCCCTCATCTTCCTCATCCTCCGTGGTGATGATATTGGCAAAATGGGTCGCCACCCGCTCCCGATGCTCCCTGAGACTCTGTTCACAGTCCTGCCAGCTATCAAATCCCATGATCGTGGCAACGCGAGCCTGGGACAGTTCATCCTCCGGTAACAGCTGGGTCTGTTTGTCCTCCATACCCTGAAGCGCATGTTCCAGGTTTCTCAGAAACACGTAGGCCTCGCGCAGTTCACGGACCACAGGTGACGGCAACAGCTCCAGTTCTTCCAGCTCCTTCAGGATCACCAACAGCTCCCGCTGCTGGAGCTCCCGGTCACGACCACCGCGGATGAGCTGAAACGCCTGAACCACAAACTCAATTTCGCGGATACCACCACTGCCGAGTTTGATATTGTTTTCCAGCCCCTTGCGGCGCACTTCCCGGCCGATCATGGCTTTCATGCTGCGAAGGGATTCAAAAGCGCTGAAATCGATATACTTCCGATAGACAAAGGGGCGAAGACTTTCCATGAGAACTTTCCCCGCCCTCTGATCGCCGGCCACCACACGAGCCTTGACCATGGCATATCGCTCCCAGTCCCGCCCCTGATCCTGATAGTAGGTCTCAAGCGCAGCAAAACTCAGAGCCAGGGCACCGCTCTGGCCATAGGGCCGGAGGCGCATGTCCACACGGAAAACGAATCCGTCCGCCGTTATCTGGTCGAGGGCCTGGATCAGCCGCTGGCCCAGGCGAACGAAGAACTGCTGATTGTCGAGGGAGCGTCGCCCGCCAACGGTTTCACCCTTGCCGGGGAAGGCAAAAATCAGGTCAATGTCTGAGGATACGTTCAACTCCCGGCCACCAAGCTTGCCCATGCCCAGGACAACCATCTTCTGGTCGGACTCTTCGCCGGTGACCGGATCAGCACCGCGAGGCGTGCCATACTGTTCGCAGGCGTCCTGATACAGCCAGTCGAGGGCGCCGTCAATGCAGATATCGGCAAACGCGCTGGTCGCCGCCATGGTTTCGGCCAGATCGGCCCAGCGCATCAGATCCCGCCAGATAATCCGGAACTGGGACTCCATGCGAAATTGTCGGAGGGCCGAATGCAGTGCCGGCTCGCCATCGACGTCTGCCAGATAATCCTGCCATCGGCTCTCGAGGTATTCAGGGGTCGTGGGCTCCGTGAGTAAACGGGACGCCAGAAGGGGCTGAACCTGCTCTGGGTGACGCTCCAGAGTCTGGCGCAGGAAAAGGCTGCGGGAGACCGCAGTAGCGACCACAGCGTCATCCATGCCCTCTGGCGAGGTCAGCCAGGTCGGAACCCCCTCCGGAAACACCGAACTCCAACACCCGGCGACATCCTCAGCCAGCAGTTTCGGAAGGCTGTGCCATGGCTCGGACATAATGCAAACCCCTGTGTCTCTGTTATATTTCCGGTACTGTATAACGAACTTCCCCGCAACTGAACAGGCCCCTGACACGGATGCAACGAAACCGACGCCCACTGAATCCGGAGCATCAGGAAACCCACCTGCCCATGGGGGGGCTCATTCGAAGCCGGATGAAGCGCCTGTTCGCAATCCTGGGCGTGTTGCTATTAGTTCAGGTCCTGATCATCTGGGCGGCCGAAGACCTATCACTTTTCGAAGCCGCCTGGCTGACCATGACCACCCTGGTAACGGTAGGCTACGGCGATTACGCACCCCAGACGATGATCGGGCGGTTCAGCACCATTGTGCTGATGTTTATCTCCTCAATTACGCTGCTGACACTGATCGTCAGCGACTATATCGAGTACCGGTTCTACCGCCGGGAACGTATTTTGTCGGGAAGGTGGATCTATAAAATGAATAACCACATCATCATCATTAACACGCCCCAGCACGGCGGCGACCAGTACTTCATGAGGTTTGCTTCCCAGATTCGGGAGATTCCGGGGTACGAAACCATTCCAATCATGATTTTGACCCGGAAGTTTCCAATGGGGCTACCCACCGAGCTCTCGGACATCGGGGTGGTGCATCACCACGGAGCAGGCTTTGATCCAGAGGCGCTGAAGGCCGTCCATGCAGGCAGCGCGCGGCATATCATTGTGCTGGCCGCAGACGAAGCGGACCCGTTTTCCGACAGCCTGACGTTTGACATTGCCCACCGCCTCACAGAAATCAATCTGGGCCATCGCACGATTGTCGAGTGTGTAAACGACCAGAACCGCGGGCGCTTCAAATCCCTCGGAGTGCGCACTGTGCTCCGCCCGGTGAGAACGTACCCGGAGATTATGGTTCGTTCTGTGGTTGCACCCGGTTCCGAGAAAGTGCTGGAGGACCTGTTCAACTACGAGCATGACCACCCCCATCGTTATGACCTAAAGCTGGACGACCTGAATTGGGCCGACATCGTAAGCGCTCTGGTGCGCCACGGCATTGGCACCGCTCTCGCCTACATCGATGAAGATGACGAAGTTATCTGTCATCCGCCAACCAACGAAGAAATCGAAGGCAAAGGACTGATAGTACTGGTTAAATCTTCTGAAACACCGGAGGTCTCTGTGGTGCAGGAAGCACTGGAGCGGTACCGGGCATTCCTGAAGCAGTGGCGTGCCCATTCCGCGGAGCAGGAAACCGGCGAAGCAGAGCCATCCAAAAACAACCCTCCCGGCTAGAAAGCACCAGGCTCTGCAATGCAGCGATTACTGACCGGCAGTGGCGAGCTGTAACTGGAGAACTCCCAACGTCGTGGAGCTTTCTGCGAGATCACGAATCGCAGCGCCCCTGGCCAGCTCAGATATCACACGTTCCCACAGCTCTCCGCAGCCCGCTATATCAGCGCTCCTTGCGACGCGCGACAGGTCATATTCCTGGGCAGGAAACGGCTGATCCAGCAACCAACAGACGCTCAAGGCCTGAAGGAATTCGGTAATGGAAAGTGCCTCGCTTTTACGCGCAGGCTCCGGGTGATAAAGGCCCGCCAGAAAATAGCCCTGCTCGGCTTTACTGACCAGATTCAGGAAAACCGGCACTTCCCTGGCCAGCTCCAGCGCCCACGCCACCAGCTTGCTGCCGTCCCCACTCTTGAGCTCAAACTCCACCTCGCGGAGCGGCCACCTGGCATCATTGCCGGCCACACTGCCGGAATCCACGGCTATCTCAATGGAAGTCTGCCCTTCTTCCAGCCAGAGCACCTCGCGCTGAAAGTTGGTTTCAAACACCACCTGGAGCTGGCTGAGGTCCAACTCGGCATTCAGTGGCGTGTCTTCCAGTAACGACAAATCCAGTTCAGGACCGGACACAGGCCACTCCCACTCCTCGCGTCGGTGGGCGCCATCAACGAATTCGCCCCGGGTTTTCAGGGTCTGGATATAGTCGTTCCCCGCTTTGCGAACCCGTAAGGCGGCTTTGGCCCGGTTCAGGTCGGCCCGGGGGGTATCAAAATAGCGATTGATCAGGGATTTGGTCTTTCCGGGTCGCACCTCAGGACGGGAGGAAAGCCATTTTACCGCTCGTGCCTGCGCAGCTTCGGAAACACTGAGCTTGATTTCCAGTTCGGTTGCCATGCCAACAGCCTGTTTTTCGGGATTCAGAAACGCAAAAACCGGCGACCCTGAGGTCGCCGGTTTTCATACTACAGGATTAGCCG
>CAZFQI010000121.1:0-8763 GCA_964520755.1 uncultured Marinobacter sp.
CGCATCTGCTGACGGCGGACAGGTTTGCTTTTGATAGCAACTTCCGGAGCGGGACGAATAAGCAGTTTCATAAATCGGAATTTTGTCGGGTGGCGTATTTTATGGAAAGCGCTTAGTCTACCCTTTTGACTGCGTGCCTCAAAATCGGGCATTACCGCAACGTTCAGGAGCTTCACCGTTAATGCAGGAACCGACCATCAATGCCCTGGTCTCCCCCGAGGGCAGTCTTGAGATTCTCTCCAATCATGAAGTCAATCGCCTGAAGGACCGCAGCGAGGGCGGTCTTTACAGGCTGTTTCGTCAGTGTGCCCTGGCGGTTCTGAATACCGGGGTAGAAACCGACGACTGTCAGGCATTGATGGAATCCCATGCTGACTTTGATGTCCGCCTGGTTCCTCAACCGAGGGGTCTCAAACTCGAACTGATCAACGCGCCCGCCCACGCGTTTGTTGATGGGCAGATGCTTCGGGCGATCCGTGAGCACCTGTTCTCGGTTCTCAGGGATATCATCTACTCCCATTCGATTCCCCAGTCAGCCGCAGGTTTCCGGCGGGACGACCCGGAAGATCTGACCAACTACGTTTTCCACATCCTGCGCAATGCCCGGGTGCTACAAGCAGGAAGACAACCGGATCTGGTGGTCTGCTGGGGTGGCCACTCAATCGGCCATGACGAATACCAGTACAGCAAGGATGTCGGTCATCAGTTGGGGCTCAGGGCCCTGAGCATCTGTACCGGATGTGGCCCGGGGGCGATGAAAGGTCCCATGAAAGGCGCCACCATTGGCCACGCCAAGCAGCGGGTCAAGAACGGCCGCTACATCGGCATTACCGAGCCCGGCATTATTGGTGCAGAGGCACCCAACCCCATCGTCAATGAACTGGTGATCATGCCGGACATTGAGAAACGCCTGGAAGCCTTCGTCCGATGTGGCCACGGGGTTATCGTGTTCCCCGGTGGTGTCGGTACCGCCGAGGAAATTCTCTACCTCCTGGGAATACTGCTGCATCCGGATAATGTCGACCTACCCTTCCCTGTGGTGTTTACCGGTCGGCAGGAAAACGCCGAATATTTCGAGATGATCGACAAGTTCATCCGGAACGCGTTGGGGGACGAGGCTGCGAGCAAATACGAGATCATCATCGACGATCCGGTGCGAGTAGCCCAGACCATGAAAAAGGGCATGAAAGAGGTCGAGACTTTCCGGCGCGCCATGCAGGACGCCTACTACTTCAACTGGATGCTGAAGATTGACCCGGTATTCCAGTTACCGTTTGAGCCCAATCACGACAACATGCGGGCGCTTGAGCTTCACCGCGACCAGCCGGTGCACCTGATTGCCGCGAATCTGCGCAAGGCATTCAGTGGCATCGTTGCCGGCAACGTCAAGGAAGGGGGATTACGTCAGGTTCAGGAGAAAGGGCCGTTCGAGATTGCGGGCGATCCGAGCCTGATCAAACCACTGGAGGCCATGCTGGAGCAGTTTGTGGCCCAGAACCGGATGAAGCTTCCGGGTTCATCGGCCTACCGACCGAGCTATCGCATCGTCAGCGGAGCGGCCTGAGCCGCCTCGCTGACACTATAGAATTTACTTGCCGCCACCTGCCGGAAGGCTGGCGTAGTAGGCTGCCAGGTTGGCGATATCTTCATCGCTAAGCGCTGTTGCCTGGCCCTGCATGATTGCGGCCTGGCCACCTGAACGCTGTTTGTTCTTGTAAGCCTTGAGTGAAGACACCAGGTATTGCTCGTTCTGGCCCGCCAGATTCGGATAGGTCGGAATCTGGGCGATACCGTTCTGGCCATGGCAAGCAGCACAAACAGCCGCCTTGGCTTTGCCGGCTTCAGGGTCGCCAGCAGAAACTACAGCAGGCACAGCAGCGCCAAGCGCAAAAATTCCCGCAACAGCGTAGTGTTTCAGATTCATTGTCATTACCCTCTCATCATCGTTTTCAAGATTTTCAGGCCGGTTCGGAAGCCGGACAGTAAACTGACTAGCACTTATAGCACAGAGCCGGGCAACCTCAAATGCGATAGGTCAAGGACTTCCTTTCGACGTTCGTCCTCTTTTCTGTTCTGGCTATTAGGGTGAAAGTACGTTCGATTCCGTATCAAAGATTGATTTTATTCTCCGGAGATAACCTCAATGTCTGTAGAGGCCCAGGAAATTGCCTGCCAGGAAGGCCACATTGGTGTTCTGACGCTGAACTCCCCAGGCACGCTCAACGCACTTTCCGAGCGCATGATCGAGCAGATCCAGGAAATCCTTGACCGCTGGGCCGACGACGACCGGATCTGCATCGTGGTGATTCAGGGGGCGGGGGAGAGAGCCTTCTGCGCCGGCGGTGATATCCGGGAACTTTACGATGCCATGCTCAAGTCCGAGGACCCGGACAAATCAGTCAGCGTTTTCAACCGCGAATACCGGATGGATTACAGCATTCACCGCTTTCCCAAACCTGTGCTTGGCATTGCCCACGGCGTAGTGATGGGCGGTGGGCTTGGCGTGTTTGCCGGCTGCCGCTATCGGCTCGTGACACCGGATGTCACCCTGGCCATGCCCGAGATCGCCATCGGCCTGTTCCCCGACGTGGGCGCCAGCTGGTTTCTGAATCGGCTGCCCGGCCGACTGGGGTTGTTCATGGGTTTGACCGGCGCCCGCCTGAACGTGAGCGATACTCTTCGGGTTGGCCTCGCGGATATGGCCATTCTGCAGGAAGACCGGGAACGCTTGCTCGACCGCCTGGCGTCGGAGCGCTGGACCGGGCAGACCGCTGCCGATGACAACCGCCTGTTCCGCCTGCTCAATCAGATCCAGACACCGGATTACCGGGCTCTTCCGCCCAGCAATCTTGCTACGCACGAACAGCGGATTGCCCGGCTGAGCGCCGGTGATGAACTGCCGGAGATTGTCGATCAATTGCTGACAGCCGAAGTGGACTGCGACTGGTGGCATGCGTGCATGAACACACTGAGAACCGGATGTCCGGTGTCGGCCTGGCTGGTGTGGACGCAGTTGAAAAAAGCCCAGCAGATGTCCCTGAAGGATATTTTCCGGATGGAACTGGCCATGGTCTCGGAATGCATCCGGCGTCCCGATCTGGCAGAAGGAATCAGGGCTCTGGCCATCGACAAGGATCGCCAGCCGAAATGGAGTTACCTGGCGGTTGCTGATGTACCGGAGGAGGTCGTCGAGGCCCATTTCATGCCGGAGTGGGACGACGAAACCGACCCGATGGGTCTGGAATAACGTCTGGTGCGTTAGAGCTGGGCGCCCGCCTGCACCAGCAACATTTCCAGATCCCGGTTGTTGGTGGCGCGGGCGATGTCCAGCGCGCTCTGGCCGTGACTGCCCCGGTAATTCACATCGGCCCCGGCGGCCACCAGCCTTTCCGCGGTCAGCAAGTCACCATTGGCCACTATTTTCATCAGCAGGGATTCTCCCCCCTGGCTGACATTGACGTTGGCACCGGCCGCCAGTAACACCTTGACCACCGAGAGGTGGCCGTTCTCTGCCGCCCGCATTACCGGGGTATAGCCTTCGCGGTCGCTGGTATTGACATCGGCGCCCGCGGACAACAACAGCTGCACGCGCCTTTTTTCACCGTCCCCGGCCGCTGTAATCAGAAGCGCATCTGCCTCGGCCAGGGCCTTGGGGCTGAGGGCAACCGGCTGGCTTTTGGAAGCGCAGGCAGACAGGAAGGCAAGCAGCGGGAGCAAGATCAGCAGAAAACGGAGGGCGCCGGTTCCCTTGGCCATAACAAACAGTCTCTGTGAAGGGGTGGAAGAATCGCTGGGCCCATTCTGGGCAGACACCGCCGGAAATTAAATCGAGCGGGTCACAAACCCGGGCCGTCTTCCAACAGATCGCGAACCAGCTGCCGCAGGTGATCCTCACCCTCTCTTTGCCCCAGGCACAGTTTCTCCGCCTGAAGCGAGGACCATGGGCGGCCCTGCAGCACCCTACGGCACCACAAGGTCAGCACATCCTGATCCCTTAGCCAGGCCACGATTCCCGGCGCCTGGCTCAGCTTCCGCAACACTGGCACCATGACCTGAAAACCCCGGTGGCCGTTGGCGAAATTACGAAGATCCCGCAGATCATCAGCATCCAGCGCCGGTCCGGAAGGCAGATCAGCCGTTATCTCCGCGAGCATTTCCGGTTCCAAACCATGCCAGTTATCGGGCACCAGGGTAAGCCAGTGGCAGGCCAGCCGGTTGCGGATACGCCCTTCCAGCTCCAGGCCCGCCTGCGATACTCCAGTGATCATCTGCAACGGATATTCGCCACTGGAGGCTTCCTGTTGCAGGCCGACCCGAACCACATGCAGACCGCAGCTCTGCCAGAACGCCAGCAGGTCAGCGCTGCCACCAAAACTGGTTCCCAGGTAATCAACACCCTGCTCGACAGTGTACGTCCGTGCAGCCTCCACCAGGCTATGACCGATTCCCAACCGCCTCGCGTCGTCTGACACCGCAATGCGAACAACCCGGAGGCCACTCAGGACAGCGGCTTTCGGATAGCCGCTGTGGCTGGCCAGCGATTGCGGCAGCAGATGGCCGCGAATTCGACGGGTGCCCAGGCTAACCTGATCAGCCAGCTCCGGCGAAAGGCCACCCTCGTGCGCGCACCAGAGGACCCCGACTGTCCTATCGCCAATCCGCGCCCGCCAGCTGCGGGCGGCCGGGTCGTCCAGCCATTGCCGGAGATCAGTCGGGCTGGTCCGGTAATGAGCATCCACCAGCAAGCCAAAGGCGTTTAACAGCGCCTCATCACCGGCGGTTGCCGGCTGCCAGGGTTCGATGACCAGCTGCCCGCCGGTGGGTTCGGTTTTTCGGGCTGAACCACCGCTATCGGCGGCCAGCAGAAAAAGTTGGGAAACCAGAGCTTCCAGGGGATCGTTGTTCGCCCATCTTATCGGCTCGGTCAGTGGCACCGACTGCCAGTGGGGCGTTGACTGCTCCAGCACCTGTCGGAAGCGAATGGCGAAGCCACGTCCGGCGCCTTCATAGCCATGGACCGTGGTTGAGAACGCCACTCTGGGCCAACCTAGTAGAACTGACTTCAACAGGGGTGCGGGAATGGCGGCAGCCTCGTCCACAAGGACCACCTCCGCTTCAGGACGCGAGGCCAGTAACCTACGAACCGGAACAAACCTCAGACGCCCTCCCGATCGGATTGTCAGCGTCCCGGCGCTCACCTCATCCAGTTGATCTGCCAGGGCTTCGCGGGCATGGCGGAACAGGGTGTCTACATTCTGTTGCGATGGCGCAGTAACAACGATTTCCTGCCTGCCTTTCTCCAGTAGTTCCGCTGCCGCCATGCCCAGAGCGGCGGTCTTGCCCCGCCCCCTGTCCGCCGTAACAACCAGTGGCCGGCGCCTTCGGCCGAGACCAAAGCGGACCAGGCGCTGGATCAGCTGTTCCTGGTCGCGGGTTGTTCCGATTCGGAAGCTTTTTTCCGGCAAAGCTGGGATGGCGGGCAAGGGCGGTGTCGCACTGCCCGGTGAAATTCGGATCACAGCTTCATGATCGGCAAGAATCTCAGCCATGCGGGCCGCAAAGGGATGTTCCTCGCCATGGTCCAGACCGGTTCTCGGATAATCCGGGTCTGCAAACCGGTGCCACTCAGCCAGCGACGGCATCAACCAGAACAGCAGGCCGCCAGCGGTCAATGCCCCTGAGAGTGCCGCAAAGGCATCCGGTGGGTTTCCATGCCAGCCGTCCCAGATAATCATGGAAACTTCTCGCCCCAGCCATTGTCGGGCCTCGGAGACCGCAATGGGGGTCAGCCGCGGATCGGGGCTCTGGTCTGCCGGTCCGGTCCAGAGGCCGGTGTGGAGTTCGAGCTCAGGTAACAGACCAGAGAGCCACTGGAGGTTGTTTTCCCGATTGCCCTCAAGCAGGACCAGCCGTCGTTCGCCGTTGGCGGCAAGACTGGCCTGCAGGGCTCGCCAGACCGTCATATCCGGCTCAGCATCGGGTACGGGCTGGCTCATCAGCTAAGGTCGGCACCGTGGGATTTGAGGTCGTCGAGGGCGCACTTTTCCAGGGCCGCCTGGTGGGTGGCACGCAAGCGCACTCGTGGCGCGCTGCCGGCTTCAAACGCTTCCTGCCAGCGGGCGGCGCACAGGCACCAGCTGTCGCCCGGCTTCAGTCCCTCAAAGCCAAATTCGGGCCTGGGGGTGCTGAGGTCGTTGCCCTGGGCTTTGGAGAATTCGAGGAATTCGGCAGTGACTACGGCGCAGACGGCGTGCAGGCCAAAGTCATCGGGGCCTACATTGCAGCAGCCATCGCGGTAGAAGCCGGTAATCGGGTCTTTGCCGCAGGTTTCCAGTTTTTCGCCCAGTACGTTTACCGATTCGGACATTTCCATTTTTCTGACCCTTGTAGCTTTCACGTTTTGATCGCAATTATGCGGCAGCGGTATCCGCTCTACCAGCAGGCCGTTACAATACCGGCCATGCCGACCGAACCCCAAATTTCTGATACCACCAACCTTCCGGATTACCTCACCGATGAACAGCGGGCGATTATTACCGCCGGCTATGAGCATTCGGTAATTACTGCCGTGGCCGGTAGTGGCAAGACGTCGACGCTGGCGTGGCGGATCCGGTATCTGCTGGAACAGGGGCATGATCCGGACCGGATGCTGGTGTTGATGTTCAACCGCAGCGCCCGGGTGGATTTCGAGCGCAAACTGCAGGAGGTGTGTGCTCAGAGTGGGTTGGCGCTGCCGGAGATCCGGACCTATCACGCCATGGGCTTGCGGCTGTACAAACGGTTTGTGCGAGAGGGCTATCTGCCGGGGTTTTCAGACAAGATTCTGACCGAGCAGGAGATCAGTTTTCAGGCCTGGCAGTTAACGCGTCGGCTGGCGCCGGAGGATCTGGCGGATGAGATCCGGCGCAACAAGAAGGATTTTGTGGAGACGGCGACGGGGTTCATTGATCTGGTGAAAACAACGCTGTCGCCGGCGGAGATCGTGTTTGAGGAGTTGGGGTATTCGGACAAGCACAAATACCTCATCGATCTGTTCCACAGCTTTGAGCAGTGGCGTAAGGGCCAGGGGCGTATCAGTTACGCGGATATGCTGTATGAGCCGGTGATGGCGATTCATCAGAATCCGCCTTTACAGCGACTGGTCGGCAACAAGATGGATCTGATTCTGGTCGATGAGTACCAGGATACCAATGAGATTCAGCATCTGCTCTTGCGCTACGTGGCCGGGGATCGGGCCCGGGTGACGGTGGTGGGGGATCCGGACCAGACAATCTATGAATTCCGGGGCGCGAAGCCCGAGTTTATTCTCAAACGGTTCAGCGATGAGTTCGAAAGTCCGCTGGAGCAGACGCTGAGTTTCACTTTCCGTTATGGCCATCGAGTTGCCCTGCTGGCAAACCATCTGATCTGTCACAACACCGGCCGCAAAGACGTGCTTTGCCATTCCCATCCCTCGACACCCGGCACAGAAATTACCTTGCATCGGGCAGAAAGCGATGCCGATACGGTACTGCAGATTCTGCAGGGCCAGTCAGAGCCTGCTCTGGCCGGAACGGCGATCCTTTTCCGGGTCTGGAGCCAGAGTGTTCCCATCGAGCTGAAATTGCTGGCCAGGCAGATTCCCTACCGGATTGATGCCGGCAAGGGCGCCCTGTTCAGCCGGGAGGTGCAGGCCATCACCGCGTTGCTGATGGTGGTGACCGGCAAGCTTGAAAATCTGCCAGACGAGGACCGGCTGGAACTGGCTCGGCAGTTGTTACGTTTCCCCCACGTCGGCTTGAAAGAGCCCGAGCTGGAGCAGCTGGCACGGTTCCTGGCCGGGTTTTCCGGCGGCTGGCACGAGCGGTTGTTGGCCATGGATTTCGACGCCCTGGCACCAATGGCGGCCCGTAAGTTGCGGAAACTGGGCGAGGTGCTTGCCCAACTTCGCAGCTACGGGGGTCCGGTGGCCGGGTTGATCAGTGTCTATGCCGAACATACCGATCTCTACGAGGGCATCCGGAGCCTGGCCCTGACCCATGAGAGCGCCGAGGAGCGGATTGATACCGTGCAGGGCTTCCGGCAGTACCTGAAAAGCCTGGATGTCACGGCCGAGGGCGCTCTGGACCATTTGAAAGCCCTGAAGCAGCAAGCGGGTGAAAACCGACAGGGAGGCGTGCTGCTGTCGACCATTCACCGCACCAAAGGGCTGGAATGGCCGACCGTGATCATTCCTGGCCTGCAGGAGAAATACCTGCCCTACAGCCCGCGGCCCCAGGACGATGCCCGAGGGTTTCTGGAGAGTGAACGGCGGCTGCTGTATGTCGCCATGACGCGAACACGCCAGCAACTGCATCTGATTACCCGGCCGGCCAGCAAGCAACCGCATCTGGACGGCGATCTGGGCCCAAGCCGGTTTGTGGAGGAATTCTGCTTCTCCCTGGCCGAGGAGTTCGGACGCTGGCTGGATGAACGAATCCCGGCCGAGACTTCAACCATCCGTTTGACCGCGCCCCTGACACCGGTCAGCCAGCGCTATGCCGACCGGGAGAGCGTTATTCTGGAAGGCCAGGCGGCAACATCGGCAAGTTCGATGGAACCGCTCTGGCATCAGAAGCGTCTTAGCCACGCGATCTTTGGCCCCGGCTCGGTGGTTGCCGAGGATGAAAGCTCTTTCGAAGTGCACTTCGACAACGGTGAGGTCCTCAATTTCAGTAAAAAGAGCGCACATCTGTATTTCACCGCTCTGGCCTGAAACGACTTCCGGCACGTAAAGGTCAACTG
>CAZFQI010000122.1:0-7058 GCA_964520755.1 uncultured Marinobacter sp.
AATTAGCCACATGCTCTGCCGGACCCCAAAGGCCTCTGGCTTTCAGGATACGAGCCTGACGGGTTTTGTAGGATCGAAGTCAATCCAGTGACTGTCCTCAATTTTGCCGTCTGCTTGCTCGACGTCCTTACCTCCATGATCACGGATCAACTCAGCTACCTTGTCCTTTTGCTCGCGATTGAGCTCTGCGGCGACGTGCAGCCCGGATCTTCGGTCAGTAACCGGCCCTTCCGCTTCCGCGGTATCTGAGTCGGATTCCGGCTTATCGTCTGTTTTGGTAACGGCCCCGGCTAATGAGCCGGTATACGCGCCGACCCCAGCGCCGATAACGGCACCGACCGGGCCGCCTGTGGATCCGACGGCAGCTCCCGCGGCCGCACCAGCGCCGGCGCCGATCCACGCGCCTTTGCCCGCCTCTGATGTCCCGGGAGAGTGATTCTCATCGCCGCCGAAAGGCAGCACGTGGTGCTGTCCTTCAGGATTGACAAAAAAGACCGAAACCTTTTCTTTTGAAATACCGGCTTGCTGGAGCGCTTCAGTGAGCTCCTCCGCTTTGTCCTGGTCATCGAAACGACCGGCAATTACGAGAGTCATAAGCAGTCCTCGGCTTTGCTAGCGTAAATATTTTCTAATCTTGTCAACACTAACGATAGCAGAAGCTAAATTGATTGCTTTTTATCTCTTGGGACTGGTCGCTGTTCCTCAAGAATCTGAATGAAACAGATCCGGCCCGGTTATCCCTCGGCCTTGCTAATATGGCTGCTGCTCTTGTTTTATCAGCCAGGCCCGAAAAGGCGCCGCCGAGTCCTCGAGTTCGATCTGGGTCAACCCCAACTGTTCGGGCCTGGCGGGGTGAGTCTGACCGTAGAGCTGCTCTGCAATATTGCCGTCGGCAAAGCCGGCGCGGTTTGCAGTTTCCTGAGGTGCGGCAAACACAGTGCGGGGAATACGAGCCCAGTGAGTGGCAGCCAGGCACATGGGGCAGGGCTCGCAACTGGCGTACAAGGTTGCCTGCGGCATATGCGCGTTCCCCAGCATCTTGCCGGCCATGCGTATGGCCGCTACCTCGGCGTGGGCGGTGGGGTCGCAATCCTGCTTTGCCCGGTTACCGGCCCGCGCAATAACCTTGCCATTATGAACCACCAAAGCGCCAAAAGGGGCTCCGCCTTTCTCGACCGATTCCATGGCCAGTTGCACGGCCTGCTGGAGAAAGGTTTTGTCAGTGTCGTCGGTCAGGGAATGGCTCACGTTCGGCCTCTCCTCATTGTTGGATCTTGCTTGTGGACGATTATCACAAAGTAGAGCTGTTCCTGGTTTCAATCAATCGTTGCTTTCAATCGTTCCTTTCAATCGTTGCTTTACCAGCCTGGGCCGGTTTAATGGCTGGCAGCTTCATCGATGAGGGCTGCGCCCGGTGATCGCAACATTTTCGGACGCGCCGACAGTGAAACCCTCTCGGTAGTGTTTGGGAGAAGAGCCCACGTAACGTCTGAACAGCCTCCGAAAAAAAGCCAGGTCATCGTAGCCAACGGCGCGGCTAACCTGTTGGACTGTTTGCTGCTCGTTTTCCAGCAAATGCCGGGCGGCATTGATTCGTAAGCGGTGGAGATAATCGGTGGGTGTTTCTCCGGTCGCGACCTTGAAACGCCGGGCGAAATTACGCGGGCTCATGGCCACGGACTCTGCCAGATCGCTTATACGGACTGGCCCATTGTAGTGTTCGAACAGCCATTGCTGGGCTCGTCGGACCAGCCGATCCTCATGGTTTGTCGCCGGAGGATCGGCCGCGTACCCAACCTGCCAGACGCGGGGCGTCTCAAGCAGTAAGGCCCTGGCGGTCTCGATGGCGACCCTGTGGCCGCAGAGTTTTTCGACCAGGTAAAGGCTGAGATCTACAGAAGCGTAGACGCCGCCGCTGCAGAGCAGATTGTCACTTTCCGTTAGAAAACGCTCCGGTTGCCAGAGAACCCCGGGATACCGACGACGACAGGCATCGACAACGCCCCAGTGGGTTGTCGCGGGCCGATTATCCAGAAGGCCGGCTTCGGCGAGCAGCGAAACGCCGGCACAAACGCCAGCAATTCTGACCCCTCTCGCATGCCATTTGCGCAGCCAGGGGTAGAGTGGTCTGTTTGCAAGGCAAGCAGACTCCAGGTCTGTGCCCACGGCGGAGACGATTATGAGATCCGTGGAGTCCACCTCGTCGAGCCTGCAGCCGGGTTCCAGGTTCAGGTTTACGGCGGTGGACACCTTTTTGCCATCCTGCGAAACGGTGCGCACCCTGAAATGCGGTTCGACCGGCAGGCCTCGCATGGAGTTCCAAAGCACGCCGGCTGTGCTGAACACCTCTACTGGAGCAACGGCCGTCGACGGCATTCCACCCTCAACCAGAACGACGGTGACATCAATCATCCTGCACCTCGGAAGTCCGAAATGTCCCTTTATTGTGGCGCAGCCGCCACTACGCGAAAAGGTGCGAATAGCAAATACTTTACATGGTGCTCCTGATGACGCATCGAGGAGCCAGTTCGCGAAAGGGCGTGATTTACAGACGTCAGGAGGTGCAGATCATGAGCACGACTACCTACAAAGGAAGCTGCTTCTGCGGAGCGGTTGAACTGAATGTCAGCGGCGAGCCCGAGGCTATGGGCTATTGTCATTGCGATTCATGCAGGCATTGGTCCGCTGGGCCTGTGAACGCCTTTACCCTGTGGAAGCCGGAGGCAGTCAAAGTCACAAGGGGCGCGGACAACATTATTTCGTATCACAAGACGCCGAAAAGCTACCGCAAATGGTGTAGGACCTGCGGTGGCCACATTCTGACAGAGCATCCGGAACTTGGCTTGACCGACGTTTACGCGGCCATCCTGCCGGAATTGCCGTTTAAGCCCGGTGTGCATGTGTACTACCAGGAAAAGGTGCTGAGAGTATACGACGGCTTGCCAAAGTTCCGGGATACTCCCGAAGACATCGGTGGATCTGGAATCACAATGGAGGAGTAAGTCCCAGCCAGAGACAAACTCAAGGTGCAGCCGCCGGGCACGGTCGGAAAACCATGCCCGGCGGCCCGTCTCAGCCAGCGTTGCGCTCGATACCGCACTTTGCGTCCAGGGCGGCGTTCGTCTCCTCATCAACCGGAATGGTCAGTGCACCCTCAGCGGGCGCACCGAGGAGCACGGCAACCACCTCGGTTTCCTGGTTGCGGCTCGGGTTGAGTGCCGTGTGTACGGTGTCGCCCGGGTCCACCAGCGCGTCCCCGGGGCCGTATTCGCGATCCAGACAGTCCTCCGCGAAGGTGAACACGAATTCTCCCTTGGTGACCGTGATCAGAACCGTCCCGGGGTGGGTGTGCCAGGGGAACACGGCGCCTGGCTGAATGGTGAATCGCACCACCGTGAGATGCGATGCATCGTCAAAGGAGATCGCCTGTTCCGGCAGCCCCTCCAGGTCCTGGGTGATCCTGATCGAGACATCACCGTCGAAGGCGTGCCGCTGGGTCAGTGGCTCCGCCGCTATGGGTTTTGGTTCACCTGCCTTTACGGTGGCGGTTAGAATCATGGCCGCAAGGGCCATGGCAAATGTGGGTACGCTCAGTATACGGATCATAAGAACATCTCCCGTTCGCTTTTGTTGAAAACAGACTCACGGACCGTCGAGCGCTTTAACTACGCCGCTGTTCGGCCTGTGATGCGACGTGGCCGGTTTCAGGCCACCTGGTCGATTCGCCAGTCGGTTGTCACCCTGGTGCCGCCCTTGAGGGTTTGGAACACCACGCAACAGCCCTCTGCACCGACCATCAGTGTTTTGATCGTCCTCTGGTCCGTTTCCGCGGGGACTTCCAGCCGCACGTCGCAGTGCATGCGCTGAAAGCCTACGGGGACCGTCATATCCACCATGAGTGCACCGCGAACGTCGGCACGGGCCGTGACCATTACTTCGCTGTCGAGCAACGTCACCTCAAGCCGCTCGGCGACCATGCGCAGTGTTGAGTGCAGGCAGGCGGCCAGGGCCGCGCTCAGAAGGTCACCCGGGCTGGGGGCGTCATGGTCGCCGCCCACCGCGCGGTGGATTCCGTACGGCTGTCGCACGCCATCGCTGTTTGCGGGTTCCACCGCTCCGTGAATCGCGTCTTTGTGGTTATCAGGCAGCGCCCGGGCGTGGTCGGTAATCCAGGCATCGTCTGGTGCCTCCACGTAATGCCGTCCCAGGGACTGCTGGCGTTCTACAATGGATGTTTCATTCGCTACCAACATAGCTCCTGCTCCTCTGCTGACTTGTCTACAGGATCAGCATAGGCAGGAGAGGGCTCCCATTCATGAGATGAGTGTCCCGATTGGCCTGAAGGAAATGACGAAAAGCGGGACGAATGTCCCGGGGAAACAAGCTGACGGGTTTCTTGGAGATTACTCTATGCCGAAGCCGGCGTTCCGGGCTTCAATGACCAGTTCGGGACGACTGGAGACGGCCAATTTCGCGCAGATATTGCTGACATGGTTGCGTACGGTTTTCGGTGCCAGCGACAGACTGTTGGCAATGGTCGTATTCGATTGACCCCGGGCAACGTGATCCAGTACGACCCGCTCGCGGCGGGTCAGCTCATGAAAACCCGCGACCGATGGCACGCCTTCGCCAGGTTCATCGGCAAGGAACCGGCGCACTTCCTCGATGAACATGCGCCACCCCGGGTCCCGGGGTTGGAGAATATGGTTCCGGCCCTCCAGCGGTAGAAACCGGCAATGGGGAATCCGCCCGGCCAGGTCGCGCCCGGCCTCAAATGGCACCATGGAGTCGCCCTTGACGTGTGCCACCAGGGTCGGGCAGTGCACCTGCGGAAGCAGATCGCGGATATCGATCTTGTGAAATCCGCGCCACAGCCGCGCCGCCGTGGTCCGATCCGCCGTCAGGCGCTGCAGTTCATCCCACCAGGTAATTTGATCCTCTGCATCAGACGGAGACAACAGGCGCGCGAACACTTCCCGAAAGGCGCCGGTTCTACGAGCCCACCCGATTTCTATCATACGTGCCAGTGTTTCGGCCTCCTCCACGCGATAGCCGGCCATACCCTCTGTAAATGCTCCGTGTGCATAGGGATTGTAAAGCACCAGATGCGTGACTCTTTCCGGATGCCGCACCGCATAGAGCACAGCGATGGCCGCGCCCTGGCAGACGCCGAGCATCGGGAATCGCCGCCAGCCGAGGCTGTCCACCACCGCCTCCACGTCTCGCACCCAGGCTTCCAGGGTCTGCCCATTCACGTCCCTGTCGGACAGGCCGGAACCACGAATGTCGAAACGCGCCAGCGTGTGATCGCGCGTCAACTCTCGAAGCCAGTGCCCCCATACCGGACTGTCCAAATCATGCTCGATATGGGTCATCCAACCGCCCACGCGCAGCAACGGCCGTCCCCGCCCGGCAGTTGCGTAGGCGATGCGTACATCATCCGTTGTGGTGCAGAAACCAATCCGCTGTCTCATACCAGTAGCCCTTTCTTGTGCACCAGACAGTATAGCTGCCACACAAAAAGAACCGTTTTCAGCTCCGTAAACGTAAGCTCCTGAGCCTCAACAAATCCAGAGTTTGCTCCAGAAAATAGGTCTTAACTGGCCCCGATTTTCCGCAAGCGGGTGTTCAAGGCTTTTTGGCGGAGTAATCGGTGTCTGCAAATACCTCCGCCAGTATCGCCTGCTCGATATAGCTACGCTGGCCTGACTTGACAGGCAACCTTACAGTCAGGTGTATCTCGCTGGCAGCCGGGGCCTGAATGGTTACGCGTGGGTCCACAGACGGTACTTCCAGACCCCGTGTAGCACCAACTTTGTTCATGTATTTTCGCACGGTTTCCAAATAGGGTGCGCAGTGGCGAGTGGCAGCCGCCAACAGGGCTGTCTGGGCGGAATGCCAGTCGTCTTCCCGTTTGAAAGGCACGGTGAATACGTGAAAATCCCAGTGGTCAGTAAAGCTTTCGTTGGTGACCGGCTCGGATACAAACAATGAATTCGGTATCACGATCACTCGCCCGGTACGCTGGTGCCCGGTCTTGCCTGGGCCAACCTCAAGAACGGTTGTTGCCAGCAGGGTCTGGTCAATGACATCGCCCCGGAAATCCTTCACCTGGACGCGGTCACCCAGATTGAAAGAGCCGGCACTGCCTTTGAGTATCGCGCCAGAGATACAGAGGATAAGCTCCTTCGTGGCGACCACAAAAGCGACGGCAATGGCCACAATGGACAACGCGAGGGAGCGGATCTGATCGCCCCATATCAAGGCCAGCCCCAGCACTCCTAACAGCAGAAAGCCGTTGCGGAAATTGACCAGAAGCCGGCCCCGCAACTCTGATGAAACCACGTTCTTGCGAATAAAGCGGGCCGTCAACGTCCGCAGAATCACAATAGCCATCATTAGCAGAAAGGTGCTGATCAGCAATCGCCAGATGGCGTCCGGAAATGCAAAATTTTCGGGAATGATGGCGATGCTTTCGAGCATTACTCAGGACTCGCTGGGTCGAATGGTGTGATCTATTGTCAGGTCAAAGCAAAATGGTAACAAGCCAGATTACACTGCTCGCATAGTCGCCGGCTGGCCAATGGATGTCTCGGTTCAGTTAGAAGGTTCTCCTATTGGCCTAAGCCTCAACAAAATCCAGAATTTCCTTAACCAATTCATCAGGCTTCTCTTCAATCACGAGGTGGCCTGAATCATCAATCACACGAAGAACCGATCCCGGAATCATGGCGTGGAGCTCCTGGCCCTGCTTCAGTGGTATCCAGCTGTCCTCTCGCCCCCACAGGATCAGGGTAGGGGTAGTAATCGTAGGATAAAGCGGCTGTACCTCATCGGTATACCTGGAGTCTGCTTGAGCCATTTGGCGATACAAAGCTGTTTTGCCTTGCTCACCCGTCCACGGTGAAACGATTCCCTCCAGTGTTGCATCGTCGAGTGGCTTGAAAGCAGCGGTTTGCACATAGGCCCGGACGAGAGCCTCGTGAATATAATCGGGTAGCCCCGTAAAAGCAGCCACGTGCTGGTTTACATGGCGGAAAAAAGCCGTGCCCCAGGGA
>CAZFQI010000122.1:7158-8746 GCA_964520755.1 uncultured Marinobacter sp.
CCCAGGGATACGTCGCCTTCCGTGGTGCACGACTGGCCGTAGCCCAGCAAGTCAAAAAAGTAGACGGTGTAGCTTTCGGACAGCTTCCGAATCAGATGTCGCAGGTTGAAGGATGACCAGGGGGTGCCATGAACCAAAACCATTGGCGGGCCTTCGCCCAGACGGCCATAACGGACTTGCCGGCCCTGGTAGTCATAAGAGTGTGAAAGCTCCCAGTCGTTCATTGCCTGAACTCCTTTCAATTGGCTGCAGGCTCACTGAACCTCATCCTCAACGCTTGCGTCAATCTGATCCTGAACTGCGCCATCACGGGACCATCCGCCTGCCATAGCGCCCTGTGATAGTTGACCAACCGACTTCTGGATGACTAGGTTCATAAAAGATATCGCTTGAGTCTTTATGCTCAAATGTTGCCTGCCACTTGCCGAGGAAACATCATGCCGTATGACAATCAATATACACCTGAATCCATAACACCGGAGGAGGTAGCCCATAGCCAGGGCCCCTTGTTGCTGGAGTTCGGCACAAACTGGTGTGGCTTCTGCAAGGCAGTGCAGCCGCATGTAAAGACCGCAATGGAGCGCTATCCCGGCGTTGAACACGTGAAGATCGAGGATGGAAAAGGGCGCCGGCTGGGCCGGACGTTTGGGGTGAAACTTTGGCCGACACTGATCTTTTTGAAGGATGGGCAGGAAATCACCCGCCTGGTGCGCCCTGACAACCGCGAGGATATAGATACCGGACTGGCACAGATTCAAGCTGGCTGAGTTTGACCTGAAAAGCGCATAAGCCAAGCCAAAGGTAGCTCCAGGGTGCACATGATCGGGATCAAATATCTGTGCCGGTTTTCGTTCGTCGTGCCTACCCTATGACGTCCCGTAGAGACTGCTCAATCTGGCCACCACAGTAACCGTTACCCAATTCCCGGCGCTGATCGTCAAGAAAAGCTGCGATAGCCGGGCGGCCTTCCACTCGTTGGCAGAGATTCGCCACCCGGGGTGCGTTGTGCTCCAGATCCCTGGCGAGTTCCGGAAAGCTGTGGACCAGGGTGCCAAACAGGGCGACAGTCGCGATATCGGCGACCGTAAGTCTGGGGCCAAGTAAATAGCCCGCATCCGTCTTAAGGGAATGCGACTGGCCGGTTCTCTCAAAGAGGGTCATCCAGTTGGCCAGACGATGGGCCCGGAAATCGTTCCATGATTCCTGATCCCACATCATCATGCCATTGTGGTTGGTGATCTCCATGAGTACATCGTCGCAATCCAGAATCACCTTCAGGGCCAGGGTCTGTTGTTCAGGTGCGTCGGGAAGATATTCATACGCCTTCGCCAGATGCATGAGAATCGCCGGCATCTGCGCGAACCAGACCTGGGCCCTGCGGTCGTATAGATACGGTGGCGCCATGCCGGGGTAATGGAGGTTCAGGTTCCTGTCAGGATAGAGCTCGCTGGCATCCAGTTTCTGATAATCCGCCCGGACCTCTTCCAGAAAAAGCTGAATAAAATTACCGCGAAAGGGTAGGTCCCAGTAATAGAGTTCGTAGTCCGGCATAGTGGTTCTCCCGCACTGGTAAGTAGAAGGATGAACT
>CAZFQI010000123.1:0-8735 GCA_964520755.1 uncultured Marinobacter sp.
ATGGAGCGCCAAGACGCAGATCCCGCGCTCAAGCCGGCATTGATGCAGTTTGATATGGCGCTGGCGGAGTTCGCCCGCGCCCGTCGCTCTGATCCAAAAGCATCCAGCCTGGCGCTTCTGGAGCGTGCACGGATGCTGATGACCCTGCCCGGGGGCTTCGATGCCCTGTACCGGCGAGTCCGCTCTCTGGAATCCGCGGGCATTTTCGGCACCAGCGACTGGGCTCAACCGGCCATCCTGCAGCCGGCCCTGGCCAAGCACTCCTTGCGGGAAGCCGGTGCGGTCACCACCATCGTGGAGGCCATCAGCGAGCTGCGCATGCTGGCCGTGACCCGTGGCGATTATTTCCATCCCGGCATTTCCGCCGAGCAGGCACGACACTTCCTCACCCAGGTGATGGCGCTGAACCTGGACCTGCTTTCAGGTCAGCTCACCGAAGCCGACCGGGAACGCCCGAAACAGCTCGGGATGATTGTTCAGGAACTCTACCGGTATCTGATCTCCCACCTGGGATACGAAAGCCTGCTGGACAGCCTGGTGGCCGAAGTGTGGCGTTTGCTGGATCAGGGTCCGGTTCAAGTGGACAGTATCTGCGAGATGATCGGGCAGATCGCCAAGTGTCTCTACGACCCGACCATCAGAACCAGACGCAATTCCGACGCCACCCGGCTGGTAAAGGCTCTCTTTGCTCCCACACCCGCCAGCTCCGAGGATCCGGGGCTTGCCGTCTATGAACAACGCCTGAAAGACATGGACGACGTGGCACTCTCCTCAGAGGCCACCTACTTTGCCCGAAGCATGTTCGATACCGGTCTGGCTTCGCCCTATCATGCGGTGATGCTCCGGTTCCTGCGCAGCACCGGCCAGGACGATCTGATACCCAATACACTGGGCCTGACCATGACCGGCCTGGACGATCTCTACTGTTACACCGAGCTCGTTCATGCCCTGATTGACGAAGCCATCTACCCGGAAACCTGCCAGGCCGTGTACGGCCTTACCATGATGCTGGAGCGCGGGTCGCTGTTTACCCCCTCCGTTGCCCAGGCCCTGTGGCGGCAGATCAAGCTTCGCCCTTCTGCGGAAACCGAACAGACGCTCATCGAATCATTCGGCGATGCGCGCCCGCCGAGGGTTTTCCTGCTTGCCGGGGTTATCAATCTGCTGGGTCAGCCATTGGGTGTTGGCCAGGGCAACAACCCCACCTGCCAGTCTGCCATTGGTCTTTCAATGTGGGCGTCGAACGAGGCCGACTACCTGCTTCAGGTACTGACCTGGGCTGCAAGGGACAATGAGGTGCTGAGCCGGTTCGAAGGCCAGGAGGTGTCCTCAAGGAATCTGGAACCGGGGCTGGTGAAAGGCACACCGGTAGACGTGGACCCGGTATCGCTGGTTCTCATTCCCCATCTGGATCGCATCTACGGCGAAATGTGGCGCCGATGTGAAAACCGGGATGATGACGCCCACCGCTGGATCAACCCGGAGTTCTATGGCTGGTGGGTCAGCCACGGCTTCCGCGTGGTGGCCGATGTGAAAACCGGGGAGGTGCAGGACTATGAAGGCTTTATCCGGCATTTCTATGCCAGCTACCACCCGTTCTACAACGGCAACATCCCGGTGATTCACGCCCAGCCAGCGGGCATTGCCGTGACGGACAGCGCCGCACGTTTCGTGGGCCGCCACGCCATCAACATACTGCGGGTTGCCCTGAGCCCGAAGAACGAGATGCGGGTTTATTTTTTCAACCCGAATAACGACAGCGGCCAGGATTGGGGCCAGGGTATTACCTGCTCAACCTACGGCAATGGCGAAGTTCGCGGCGAAGCCTCCCTGCCTGTGGCCGAGTTCACTTCCAGACTGTACGCATTCCACTACGACACGCTGGAGTTGGGCGACCTCTCGGCGATACCCGATGAGGAGGTCGCCCGGGTGATGGACCTGGGCTACACCAGCTGGGCGGCGCCGACCGATAAACCAGAGTAATAACGCCCTCGGTTATACGCCCTAGTAACTGTCGATCTTGCCTGCGATCGGCGACAGCGGCTCTCCTTCCTCATCCTGCAACTGATAGTCGTAGGCAGCCTGCAGACCGGTATCTTCTTCCGTTTCTTCCTCCGGCTCGTATTCCAGATACCGTGGATAAAGCGGAGACAGCATGGCCACCACAATGCCGATTGTGCAGAACATGGCAAACGCATCGGCATAACCAACCTCGCTTACCAGCACACCGACCACGGGTGAGCCCGCCGCCTGACCAAGGGACACCGCCATAAATGGCAGTACCGGCCCCATGGAGAGCCGCCCAGGCAGCAGCCGGATGCCGGTCATGAGGTACAGCCCGGTCAGACTCATGTAGGCCAGGCCAAAGACCAGCGCCGAGAAGCCAGAAATCAACAGGTTGTCCGGGCTCGCGGCCAGCAACGCCAGGCTGGCCGCGAGCATCATCAGCATCAGGGCCTGGGTGATCGGCGGATTGTTGCGGTCGGCCAGATCGGCCACCACCGCGCCGCCCAGACCGGCGATGCCAACCCCCAACCACAGCCAACCGGTGGCGTCGGATGGCATGGCGCCCAGATTGACCACCAGGTCGGGCGCGAAGATCCAGTAGGCCGCCGAGACAAAGCCCATCATGAAAGCGAACAGCGAGAGCCTGAGCAGGCGCCACCACTGATCGGCACTGATGGGCTGAGCCGGAGCCGCATTCGCGGGCACAACACGTGACACGGAGGGAATTAAGAACCAGGTGGCAATCACTCCGATGACGGCCAGAACCGCAAAGGAAGCGTAGGCATAGCGCCAGGCCCCGGCCAGGAACAGAATTGTTGGCACAGCAACTACCACACCAATACTGGTGCCCGCGTTCATCACAGAGCTGACCCGGCCATGCAGAGAGCGCCTCACCAGCGCCTGCATGGCTGCCGTGAGCGCCGGCATCATCAGGCCGGTACAGATGCCACAGAGGACAACACCAACACCGAGGGAAACGGCCCCCACGGCCTGGCTGATCAGCGCCAGGCCGACAACACCAAAAATACCGGACGCCATGGCGGTGTTTCGGGCACCGAGCCGATCTGCCGAGAGCGGCGCAATCAGGGTAGCGAATACGAAACTGATCAGTGGCAGAGCACCGATCACACCGATCACATCCGGCGCCAGCCCCAGGTCTTCCCGGATCGGGGGAACGAACAAACCAAACGCAAAGCGCGCCAGCCCGTAGCTGATCGCGATCAGTGCGGCGCCCAGGAGTGCAAATGACGTGCTCGAAGGAAACTTCATTCGGTTGTGCTCTTTGCGCTGTGCATCCCCATCAGCCTAGACATCAAAGCAAGGTATTTAAAGCACCGGGCATCCGGGGCGCGGCTATCAGCCTGCAGTCTGGGGCAGAAACCGTCGATCCCATAGCCGCTCAGTGGCTTCAAACAGGCTATCCACCGTGAGAGCCAGCAGGCCAATCAGAATCGCGCCCTGCAATACATAGGCCGTATTGCCGTTCACCAGCCCGGCGATCACCGGATCACCGAGGGTTCGGGCACCGATGGTTGAGCCGATGGCAGCCGTGGCAATATTAATGGTGACTGACGTTCGGATGCCTGCCAGGATCACCCGGCCCGCCAGCGGCAGCTCCACCTGCCACAGCACTTGGAAAGGCGACATGCCCATGCCCAGCGCTGCCTGCCTTACCGTGGCATCCACACCCTCAAGGCCCGCCAGGGTGTTGCGGAGAATGGGCAGCAAGCCATACAGAATCAACGCCACCAGAATCGGCGCCTCGCCAAATCCGAGCACCGGCACGGCCAGGGCGAGAACCGCCACCGGTGGAAAGGTCTGGCCAATGGACGCAATCTGGCTCACCAGCGGCAGAAAATCCCGGCCAGAGGGGCGGGTGACAAAAACACCACCCGCAACCGCCGCAACGGTTCCCACAAAGGCGGACATCACCACCAGCGTCAGATGGTTCTGAAGCAGAAACAGGAAACTCTCCCGCTCGTAGATCACGTTCTGTTTATCCGGCTGGACCCACTCGAACAGCGGCTCCAGAGCCGGCATGCCGGCGCTCAGGGCACACAGAAGCGCGGTCAGCGCTACAGGCGGCAGCCAGATCCGCATCAGGCACCTTCCTGGATAATGCGTTCGCGGGTGATGGTCCCGGTTTCCTGGCCCTCGGCATTGAACACCGGCACCTGGTTGCGGTCCTGCCAGAGCATGATCGACAGCGCCACTCTCAGGCTGTCGTTTTCCTTGAGGCCGTCGCTGCCGGGTTCCGGTTGCCTCGGCTGAGGGTAACTCTGCATCAGGTCACGCACGGTGCGCAGGCTCATCAGCTTCAGGCCCCGGTCCTGCTTGCCCACAAGATTCTCCACAAACTCGGAGGCCGGCCGTCGGAGAATGTTCTCCGGCGTGTCGTGCTGGATGATGCGGCCCTGGTCCATCACGGCAATCCGGGTCGCCAGCCTCAGGGCTTCGTCGATATCGTGGGTCACGAACACCGTGGTTTTGCGCACCTGCCTCTGGATCCGCAGCATCTCCAGCTGCAGGTTCTCCCGCGTGATGGCATCCAGCGCGCCGAAGGGTTCGTCCATCAGCAGAATATTGGGGTTGGCCGCCAGCGCCCGGGCAACGCCCACCCGCTGGGCCTGGCCGCCGGACAGTTGCTGGGGATATTTATTGGCGTGTGTGGCCGGGTCGAGATCCAGCAGCGTCAGCAGTTCGTGAACGCGCTTATCGATACGCTCGCGGGGCCATTTCAGAAGCTGGGGCACCATGGCGATATTGCGGGCCACCGTCCAGTGCGGAAACAGGCCCGTGCCCTGGATCACATAGCCCATGTTCAACCGCAGCTGCTCCGGGTTCATGGCGGTAACATCCTTACCGTCCACCAGAATCTCGCCCTCGCTCTGGGGCAACAGCTGGTTGATCATCCGCAGGGTGGTGGACTTGCCGCAGCCAGAACTGCCCACCAGCACGCAAACTTCTCCGGTTTCGACCGTCAGGTTGATCCGGTCCACGGCCACGGCATCGCCGAAGCGGCAGGTTACGTTTTTCAGTTCGATCATCCGGGCTTATCCTTTTCCTGTCAGGCCGTCGCCGGTGTCGGCTTGAGACTGGCCGCCAGCATAGTGAGCAGAGCATCTGCCAGCAGCGCCAGTGCAATCGTCGGCAAGGCGCCCAGCAATACCAGGTCCATCGCCGCCTGCCCCAGGCCCTGAAAGATAAAGCTGCCAAAACCGCCGGCGCCGATCAGCGCGGCAACCGCGGTCAGGCCGATGGCCTGAATCGTGGTAATGCGAACGCCCTCCACCATCACCGGCAGTGCCAACGGCAGCTTGAGCTTGAAAAACAGCTGCCGCTCGTTCATTCCCATGCCCCGCCCGGCATCCGCCAGGTTCTCGGGCACTTCGGTAAGCGCCACAAAGGTGTTACGCACCATGGGCAGAAGACTGTAGGCCACGAGCGCCAGCAAGGCCGGCGCCCAGCCAATACCCCGGATGCCCATCGCCTGAAGCGCGGGGAAAGCAGCCGCCAGCGCGCTGAGCGGTGCGATCAGCAAACCGAACACCGCGAGGCTGGGAATGGTCTGGAGAAAACTGACGGCGCCGAGAATGGGCCTGCGCCAGGCCACACTGCGAATCATCTTCAGCGCCAGCAAAAAGGCCAGACAGGCGCTGATGCCGACCGCACCGAAAGCCAGTGCCATGTGAGTCCAGAAGGCCTGCTCAAACTTATCCGGCCGGGCGTTGAACTCACGAACCAGAGACAGACTCTCCAGGCCGTCACCCCGCAGGAACCACAGCCAGCTTCCACTGATAACCGCCAGGATCAGCAATTGCAGCCCTCGCCCACTGCCAAGGCGCCCCAGGATTTCGATCAGCATCAGGGACAACAAAAACAGCAGGCACCAGAAACCGGCTCCGATGGACGATCGGGCATAGGGGGCGTCATCCGGCAGATGCCGGCCTGCAAAGACCTCAAGCAGCAGTGGCATCAATGCCAGAGAGAGGCCCACCAGAGCCAGGAGCGGCAGGTACCGACGGCGCACCGGCAGAAGAGACAGCACAACGCAGCCCGCCAGAATCAGTGAGACCAGCCCAGCCCCTGCTCCGCCTACCGCCGACCAAAGACCGTGCCCGGTACCCGGAACGATCCGGTTGGGTTGAATAACGCCCAGATCCAGAAGCCAGACCAGTGCCAGGGCGAGCAACCCCAGCACGGGCAGGACACGGTTCGGCATGGAGTTCGGGGAAACGGAGCTGAAAATCGACAAACCTCAGTCCTGAGCCAGGGAATCCAGGTAATCCCGGGCGACGGTATCCGCCGGCACACCGTTCACGGCCACCTGGCCATTCAGGCGCTGCAGCGTTTCGAGATCCAGCGACTCGAAGATGGGGGTCAATACCTCCCGAATCTGCGGATAGGTTTCCAACACCTCGCCACGCACGATGGGCGCAGGCTGATAAACCGGCTGAACGCCGGCGGTATCTTCCATCACCTTCAGGTCCAGGGCATCCAGGCCGCCGTCGGTGCCATAGGTCATCGCGCCGTTTACATCGTTGTTGTTCAACGCCGCCGCACGGAGGGTGGCGGCCGTGTTACCACCGGAAAGAATCAACAGCTGGTCGGATTCAAGCTCGAAGCCATAGGCCTCCTGGAATGCTGGCAGGGCACTGGCAGACTCCACAAACTCGGCGCTGGCCGCAAACTTGAAGGCACCGCCTTCATTGATATAGCGGGCCAGGTCCTCAAGCGTGGCCAGGTTGTTCTCACGCGCCAGATCCCCCCGCACGCTCATGGCCCAGGTGTTGTTGGCCTCTGCCGGCTCCAGCCAGACAATGTTGTGCGCCTCTTTATCCAGGCGAGCAGCCTCCTGGTAAGCCTTGTCGGCATCCTTCCAGATATCCCGGTCGGCCTGGTCGTGGAAAAACGCGGCATTGCCGGTGTATTCCGGGTAGATATCGATTTCTCCGGCCTTTATGGCATTGCGGACAATGCTGGTGCCCCCAAGCTGGAGCCGGTTTTCAACTGGAATGCCGGCCTCTTCCAGAGACTGCAACACCATCTGCCCCAGCACCGAGCCTTCGGTATCAATCTTCGACGACACCACCACCGGATCCGCAGCCAATACCGATCCGGACATTACCAACGCTATCAATGCCGCTGTGCGGCGAAAAAGGGATTTGGGAGTCACGGCCATTCCTCTGGTTTTTTAGTTACCTATATCAGTCTAGAGGGCGCATCTACGATGGCAAACGCTAATTGGTCTTGCCCCTGCAAACTTGCCTGGCGACTGATTGAACATGTATCCATCGACACATCCGGTTTGAGTTCCAAAAGCCCGCCGGGTTAGGCTGTCTAAAAAACGAGCAGCATGGTAGTCGATCACTATGGCACAGCCCCTGGAAACACCCCGCGAACCGACCTCCACCGTAGCGCCCCTGAACCCGGAGAATGTGGCCCTCCTCAAACAGGAAGGCTTGTCGCTCAAGCCGCTGGACCCTATCGGCGTTGAAATCTACGGCGCAGACGTGCGCAACCAGTTGCCAGAGCCGGCGATAAAGGCCCTGGAAGCGGAAATGGCCAACCGTGGGTTCATTGTCTTCAAGCACCAGCCCGGACTCTCGCCTGACGAACTGATTAATGCCTGCAAGTGGTGGGGCGGCCGTGAAATCCACTCCACCCACGGGGTTCACCCCGCAACGCCTGGCCGCAACCGGCACATCTTCCGCTGCTCCAACGATGGCCGCCAGGGCATTCTCGGCGTTGGCCCCCAGTGGCACAACGACGGCAGTTTCGAAGCCGCCACCTTCTCCCACAGCGCCTACTACATGGCCCGCGCACCGGAAAACGGCGGCGGCACCCACTTCGCGCACCAGGGCGCCGCGTTTGATTCACTGCCGCCGGAAAAGCAGGATCTCTGGGAGCGACTGGTCTCGGTGAACTCCGCATCCAGCGTGACCCACCCCGTGGTTCATACCCACCCGATTTCCGGCCGCAAAAGCGTGTGGCTGCACCTGGGCATGACCGGCGCTGTGATCGAACGTCTGCCGGACGACGGGCTGACTGTCGACCAGTTGAAGACCCTGCCCGCACACGCCGACAGCTTCCGGTTGCTGGACGAAGCCGCCATGAAAGAACTGTTCAACGATTACAATGACCTGCTGAACGACTCCTTCAGGGATGGCTACGGCATTCGCTACGAATACGATACCGGCGATCTGCTGTTTATCGACAACTGGGCTGTCGCCCACCGCGCCTCACCGGAAGCCCACATGCCAGCAGAGCAACAGGGCCTGCGCATTATGGATCGGGTAACCATCAAGGCCCCGCGGAACCTCGCGCCCCACTTTGGCCTGCCGCAGTACATCAACATGGCCGGCCCTCACCCGTTCAATAAAGACGGCGTGTGGCAAGCCGGCGGCGTGGGCTTTCGCTGGAAAGACGACATTCGCATGCAGAACTAGGCGGGGCGGTTTAAGATAACCCTGTTATTGCAATCTGCTGGACTCTGCCATGAAAGCGCGTGTGCAGTCTTACCTCGCACTGCTCCCTCTCTGCCTGTTCCTGGCTGCGTCCCCGCCTGCGGTTGCCGAAACTGTGCTGCATGTTGCCTATGAGGATAAAACCCAGTTCCCCTACTACATGGGTGACACCGAAAAGGTTCTGGAGAATCCCGGCGCGGCCGTGGAGCTGGTCAGGTTGGTAGAGGAACGGATACCGGGTTTGCGGATCAAGTTCAGCCG
>CAZFQI010000124.1:0-8713 GCA_964520755.1 uncultured Marinobacter sp.
CTCGGACAATAAAAAAGGTTGAGGAATTAACCTCAACCTTTTGAGCACCGACTTCCGAGGGTGCTTGCCTCTGTTTGAGACAATCAGAACGTCAGCTGTGAACCAAAGATGATCGCATCATATTCGCCCTGCCCGTCACCAGTACCCAACGTGGTGTATTCCGCCATCAGGGTCAGGTGGTCGGTTGCCGCGTAGCGAGCAAAGAGCATGGTCAGATCTGTGTCGTTGCTGTCACCAGCGACGATATCGTCCTCGCCTTCACCATAGCTGACACCCAGCGTGGTTCGGTTGATCTGGTAAGTGGTTTCAACATACCACTGACTGGCATCTTCCTCGTTCGGGTCCAGGCGGGCCGCAAACACGCCATTGCCGGTACCCTGGGTCATCCCGTAGTTACCACGAACAGACAGACCACCCACTGAGACGGAACCACCGAAGTCAATACCGGACATGGTGTAGTTATCAAACGCACCGGTTTTGGAGTCCACGTCTTGCGTGAAACCACTCGACCATAAGGAGAAATTGTTGCCCGAATAGACTACGTTCGCCTCGATACGAGGCATAGTGTATTCGGCATCTGCCGCCAGTGGAAAATCCGCCTCATTCACTTTAGAGGGGCTGAACAAACCAACCTTGAACTGCAGGCCGCCCAGGCTGTTGGAGGTGTACATCACGCGGGGTGTGAAGTCGGCGTAGAAGTAGCCGTTACCGATGCGCCCGGCGGTGGCCGCCACCTGATCTGGCCCGCCGATCAGGCCGACACCCAGTGCGCTGCCGTTATCGCCAATGGCGGGAACCCCGTAGATACCGAAGCCTTTACCAATATTGACCTTGCCGAAATCGCCGGCCACGGCAATCTCGGAAACCCGGCTGCGGAACTCCGCGTTGGCATCGCCGGGCGCAATGTTGGCGTTCATCTGGAAGTGGCCAGAGACTTCCAGGCCATTCTGGGTCGGTGCATAGATGTTGGTTTGCAGCGTTGCCGGATTGAAGCCGGTTGTGATGGTAAATGAATCCTCATCGGTTGGCTGGTCATAGTTTCCGAACACCGCAAAGATCGGAATATGCCCGTTAAAACCGGCTTTCCACCCGTTATCAGACTCAAAAGACACTTCCGCCAGGGCTGGCGAAGAAACGCCTGCCGCCAGTAAGAGCGCGGCTGCCAGAGGAGCCTTCCGGAACGAGTGGTTGTTGGACGACGTTGGAACATTGTTATTTTCGATCATGTTAGCTTCCTGTTTTTGTTAGCGCTGAACAATCGTCAGCCACCCAAAATGTCTTTCAAAGGACATAGCCATGGGTGGCTAACTGCGTTGACGAACTGCCCGCTTTTCGTTTTAAGACACAACAGTTCGAAACAGAACAAATCTAACGCCGAAAATCGCAAATGAAAAGTTTATGATCGAAAAAATTTTCGTTTGGACAACCTTCAGAAAGGCAAAAACCTCAATTAAATTACTTAAACTATTGTTTTTATCGACTTTAAATCGTTGGAAATTGATTAAAATATTTTTCGTTGACGAACCTTTTATCTAGTCATAAGATCGTAATTGTACGAAAAGCAACAAAAACAAGAGACGATCATGAAAACATTTCTGCTGTTTATCGGCTTGATGCTGGTGATTAGCCGCCCGGCAATCGCCGGCCCCCTCTTCGACTCGCTGTCCGATGAAAAGCGATCGCTCATCCGCGCGCTGATCCAGGACCAATTTCCGGATTCGACCCTGTCGGTTATTGAGCGGGATTTCCTGTCCGGGCATTGCGGCCCGAAAATGGCCGAAGAAGAGCTGGTTAAGGGCCTTGCTGCGAAATGAAAACCGGTTCAGCCGGAGACTCCTGCGAACATGTCGGCTGTGAACGCCAGTTATATGTACTCCGGTTCGAGAAGACGAGCCACCCGGCGCTGAAGTTCGGGTACAACGTCACTTTCGAACCAGGGGTTGCGACGCAGCCACAGATTATTTCTAGGGCTGGGATGGGGCATGGGGAGGACCTCTGGCCAATACTCCCGCCAGTGTTGAACATTGGCTGTTACGGACTTACGACAGTCGGGAAGATGCCAGGCGTGGGCATATTGGCCGATAACCAGAGTCAACCCGATATGCCGCAGACGATCCAGCAACAAGTTGCGCCAGGCTGGCGCGCACTCTGGCCGCGGTGGAAGATCTCCGGACTTGCCGGTACCCGGATAACAAAACCCCATGGGCAGGATGGCGAGCTTCTGCTCGTCATAGAAGGTATCCCGGGTTATCCCCATCCATTGTCGAAGCCGATCGCCGCTGGGATCATTGAAGGGCAGCCCGGTTTCGTGCACTCGCCTGCCCGGGGCCTGCCCGACCACCAGAATTCTGGCGCTTTCGGATATCTGTATGACCGGCCTTGGCCCACGGGGCAGAACGTCGGCGCAAATCGTACAGGCCCGCACGCGTCGAACCAGGTCGTCGAAGGGAAGCCGGCAAAGATCCTCAGTCATGAGTGTTCCGTCTTCAGGGTGATTGCATAAACAGGGATTTCCCGTAACGATAGAGGCACAATCACGACACAACAAGTCTCGAAGGACACATCATGAATGCCAAAGCAGGCTCTCTCCCGCTCCCGGAAATCGATATCGAAGAGTTCCGGAAAGTCGTTCGCACGCGCCGTTCCATCAGACGCTTCACCGATGAGTCTATTCCCGAGACGGTGCTTGACGATTGCCTGGAGCTGGCCACCCTGGCCCCTAATTCCAGCAATCTTCAGCCCTGGGAATTTTTCGTTGTACGCACTCCGGAGCTGAAGGGAAAACTTGCTCACGCCTGCCTTGGCCAGAATGCCGCGAAAACCGCCGCCGCGCTGATCGTGGTGGTTGCCCGACCCGATACCTGGCGAGCTCATGCACGGCAAGCCCTGGAGGACTGGCCGGAAGAAAAAATGCCGCCCATCGTTGAAAAGTACTACCGTAAAGTCGCCCCCATTCATTACAACCAGGGCCCCTTCGGTATTCTGGGGTTAGCAAAGAAAGCGGCGGGCCTTGCAGTGGGAATCACCCGGCCCGTGCCCCGGGGCCCCTACTCCACCTGCGAGATGAAAATCTGGGCCACCAAATCCACAGCCCTGGCGGCCCAGAACCTGATGCTTGCGCTCCGGGCCCATGGCTATGACTCCTGCCCCATGGAGGGTTTTGACGAGTTTCGTGTCAAGAAGCTGCTCAACCTGCCCGGAAAAGGACTGGTGACCATGGTACTGGCAGCTGGCCGACGGGCAGAAAACGGCGTGTATAACCGCCAGTACCGTTTTGACCAGAGCCAACTGGTGCATTACCTCTGATCACTGGGCGGCAATCCGGCGTCATACCTCCGGGTTGCCCAGTGCCTCGGCGGCGCCCAGCAGACCGGTGTAGGGCTCGGTGACCACATAGACCGGTGTGAACTCCAGCAGCGGACGCATTCTTCCTTTATCCTCAAAGCCATTTCGGAATGGACTTTCCAGAAAGAACTCGAGGAAACGGGGCAGGATTCCGCCGCACAGGTAAACACCGCCGGTGCTCCCCAGGGTCAGAACCCCATTGCCGGCTACCCGACCGAGGATTTCACAGAAGTGACGAAGCGTGTGTCGAGCCAGGCTATCGGAGTTTTCTACCGCAGCCGCGGTGATTTTCTCCGGCGCATCCAGTGGGGCGGCCACGCCCTGAATTTCGGCATGGGCCTGATACAGGTTCAGCAGGCCCTGGCCACACAGAATTCGCTCTACGGAAACACGGCCAAACCGGGCCTTGAGAATCTGCAGCACAGCCATTTCGGTATCGTCCGTGGGAGCAAAATCCACGTGGCCGCCCTCGGTCATTAGCGGCACCCAGCCATGCTCAATGGGCACCAGGCCTGAAACACCGAGCCCGGTTCCAGGCCCCATTACCAGTCGGGGTCGACGACTGTCACCCGGGCCGCCACAAACATGCACCAGATGCTCGTCCGCAACGTGGGGAACGCCCAGGGCCATGGCGGTAAAATCATTGATCACCTTGAACGCGGACCAGCCAAACTGTGACCGGACTTCTTCGGTGTCAAAGCGCCAATGGTTGTTGGTCATCCGAACCTGGGTACCTCGAACCGGCGAGGCAACGGCCAGACAGGCACCATCGACCTCCGAAACCCCAACCCGGGCCAGGTAATCCCGCACGGCGTCATCAAGATTTGTGTATTCCCCACAGGGTAGAATCTCGATGGCCCGGGGCTGCACGGTGCCCTGCTCTACCAGGGCGAAACGCGCATTGGTGCCGCCAATATCACCGACCAGTGAATAATGTGTTGCTGTCATGCCTCATGATTCCAGAAAAAGCTGGCCCCCTCCTCGGGAGTACTGGCGGCGCGACGCATCCAGCCGAACAACTCCCGACCGTAGCCGTGATGATACCCGGTCAGGTCCGCTTTTTCAGATTCCCGGTCAGCGAATTCCCGCTCATCCACCCGGATGGCAAGAACACCTTTTTCGGCATCCAGACAGATCGGATCACCGTTTTTGACCTTGGCCAGGGGCCCTCCATCCAGAGCTTCCGGATACACATGGATCGCCGCGGGCACCTTGCCGGACGCACCGGACATACGGCCATCGGTCACCAGGCCCACCTTGAACCCGCGATCCTGCAATACCCCAAGGTAGGGGGTGAGCTTGTGCAGTTCCGGCATGCCATTACTTTTGGGCCCCTGGAAACGGACGATCACAATGCAATCCTTGTCCAGGTCGCCAGCCTCAAAGGCTGCCTTGAGTTCGTTCTGGTCGTTGAACACCACGGCCGGCGCTTCAATTTTCCGGTGTTCCTGGGCAACGGCAGATACCTTGATGACGCCTCGACCAAGGTTGCCGTCAAGCACTCGCAGCCCACCATCCGGTGCAAACGGTTCCGCAACCGGGCTAAGCACATCCGGGCGCAGGCTTTTTTCTGGCGCCGGCTTCCAAACCAGCTTTTCATCCACCAGCTCCGGCATTTCGGTGTATCGCTCCAGGCCAAAGCCCACCACGGTGTTCACGTCATTGTGCAGGAAGCCACCGCTCAGCAGCTCTCTGATCAGGAACGGGGTACCGCCTGCCTCGTGGAAGGCATTTACGTCTTCCTGCCCGTTGGGGTAGATCCGGGTCATGGACGGAACCACCGAAGAAAGCTCGGCATAATCGTTCCAGTCGATAATGATCCCCGCCGCACGGGCAATAGCGATCCAGTGAATGGTGTGGTTGGTGGAACCACCGGTAACCAGCAATGCCACCAGGGCATTGACGATACTCTTTTCATCCACCATGTCGCCCAGGCCGAGCTCGCCGCCGTGAGGCTTCGACAGTTTGATCACCTGCTCGGTTGCCGCCCGGGTGAGCTGATCGCGCAGCGGCGTATTGGGATTGACAAACGCCGACCCCGGCATGTGCAGCCCCATGACTTCAACCAACAACTGGTTGCTGTTGGCCGTGCCGTAAAACGTACAGGTGCCCGGGCTGTGATAGGACTTGCTCTCGGCTTCCAGCAGTTCGTCCTTGCCAACCTTGCCCTCGGCGTAAAGCTGGCGAATCCGCTGTTTTTCCTTGTTCGGCAGCCCTGAAGGCATGGGGCCTGCAGGAACCAGGATGGTGGGAAGGTAGCCAAAGCTCAGCGAGCCAATAAGAAGGCCCGGCACAATCTTGTCACAGATACCCAGGAGCAGCGTGGCATCGAACATGTTGTGACTCAGGGCCACGGCGGTACTCATGGCGATGGTGTCCCGGGAAAACAGGCTCAGCTCCATACCCGGCTGGCCCTGGGTTACACCATCACACATGGCGGGCGTGCCACCGGCCACCTGAGCCACGGATCCCATGCCCCGGGCCGCATCCCGAATAAAATCCGGGAACTTTTCGTAGGGTTGGTGGGCCGAAAGCATATCGTTATAGGCCGTCACCATGGCCACGTTGGCCTTGTTCATGAACTTCAGGGTGTCTTTGTCGCCCTGATTACAGGCCGCAAAACCGTGGGCCAGATTGCCGCAGGACAGAGAACTCCGGTGCGGGGATTGGGCTTTGAGAGCATTCATGCGGTCCAGGTAGTCCTGCCGCGTTGAGCGACTGCGCTCGATAATTCTCTGGGTAACCTTGTCTACGGTCGGGTGCATGGTGGGCTCCATTGCATAATTTATTAGAGTGGTCGTTTTTAGACGTAATTTTACTTCCTTTTTTTGTCATTTCCACCGTTGAATCGTTCATTTCTTCTTTTTTTGTTGTTATATTTACTACATTACTGAGGTTAAACGAACAAAAAACGACCACCCAAGGAGTCAGACGATGACAATCCGCATCGCAATCAACGGTTTTGGCCGCATCGGCCGCAATGTTCTCAGAGCATTGTATGAAAATAACTACCGGAGCCAGCTCCAGGTTGTTGCCATCAACGACCTTGGCGACGCCGAGACCAACGCCCATTTGCTCAAGTATGACAGCGTTCATGGCCGATTTAATGCTGACGTCAGCCACGACGCCGAATCCCTGACCGTCAACGGGGACAGGATTGCCATTACCGCTCTCCGCAATCCCGAGGAACTGCCCTGGAAAGATCATCATGTGGATGTTGTTTTCGAGTGTACCGGCCTTTTTACCAAACGCGACAAGGCAGCGGCACACCTGAAGGCCGGCGCCCGCAAGGTCATCATCTCGGCGCCCAGCCCCGATGCGGATGCAATGATAGTTTACGGCGTGAACCACGAAACACTGACCGCCGACCACGACATCATTTCCAACGCGTCCTGCACCACGAACTGCCTGGCACCGGTTGTTGAAGCCCTGCAAAAGACCATTGGCATCGAGAGTGGCCTGATGACCACGATCCACTCCTACACCAACGATCAGAAGCTGAGCGACGTTTACCATTCCGATCTGTATCGGGCACGCTCTGCCACCCAGTCGATGATTCCAACCAAGACCGGCGCTGCCGCCGCCATTGGCAAGGTTATTCCGGAGCTCGAGGGCAAACTTGATGGCCTGGCGGTTCGGGTACCCACCATTAACGTATCACTGGTGGATTTCGGCTTCATTGCCAGCCGGGAAACAACCGCAGACGAGGTAAACGAAGCAGTCAAAGCAGCCGCCGAGCAAAATCCGGTTCTTGGCTATAATGTCGAGAAACTGGTGAGCGTGGACTTTAATCACAATGCGCTCTCCAGCATTTATGACGCCAACCACACACGGGTTCTGGGTCGTCACGTAAAAGTCATGGCCTGGTACGACAATGAATGGGGTTTCTCGAACCGCATGCTGGATAATGCCCTCGCGCTGATCAAGGCCGGCCAGTAACTCTGGCCGTTCCGGCTGATTCCGCTACTCTGTTCGAGACCATTTTGAAGAACCAAAGGACACCAACCATGCTCAGGCGTACCAAGATTGTCGCCACCCTCGGCCCCGCCACCGACTCACCGGAATCCCTCGCGGCCATTATCGCCGCCGGTGTAGACGTTACCCGACTTAACTTTTCCCACGGCAGCGCCGAAGAACACATCGGACGAGCCCGCCGCGTTCGCGAAGCTGCAGCGTCCCAGGGCCGGTTCGTCGCACTGCTGGCCGATTTGCAGGGCCCCAAGCTCCGCATTGCCCGGTTTTCGGAAAACAAGGTCACCCTCAAGGCAGGCCAGACGTTTATCCTGGATGCCGCCATGGACAAGGAAGCGGGCACTGAAGAAAGAGTCGGTATCGATTACGAGCAACTGATCGAAGATGTGGAACCAGGCGACATTCTGGTTCTCGATGACGGGCGCATCGAGATGGAAGTGCAGTCCGTCAATGACCACAGCATCACCTCCACCGTTCTGATCGGCGGCCCGCTCTCCAATAACAAGGGCCTGAACAAGCGCGGCGGCGGCCTGTCCGCTGAAGCACTGACGGAAAAGGACAAGCAGGACATCGTGACGGCCGCCAAACTGGGCGCGGATTACGTGGCGGTCTCGTTTGTCCGTACCGCCGAGGATATGCATATCGCCCGGCGCCTGCTCAAAGAGGCAGGCTCTGACGCGGGCCTGGTCGCGAAAATCGAACGGGCGGAACTTGCCGACGATGTGGAAGCATTGGACGCGGTCATTGAAGCATCCGATGCCGTCATGGTTGCCCGGGGCGACCTGGCCGTGGAAATCGGCGACGCTCAGCTGGTAGGCGTACAGAAGCACATCATTTCCCGGGCCCGCGTTCTTAACCGTGCGGTGATCACGGCCACGCAAATGATGGAGTCGATGATCACCAGTCCGATGCCAACGCGTGCCGAAGTCTCAGACGTTGCCAACGCGGTGATGGACTACACCGATGCGGTGATGCTGTCGGCCGAAACCGCTGTGGGTGATTATCCGAAGGAAGCCGTGGAAGCCATGGTTCGGATCTGCCTGGGTGCGGAGAAGCATCCGTCCATGCACCAGTCCAAACACCGGATTCACGAGAGCATGGAAGCGGTAGACGAGGCTATTGCCCTGTCGGCCATGTACGCGGCCAACCATCTTGAAGGCGTCTCAGCCATCATCTGCATGACCGAAACCGGCGCGACGCCGAGGCTGATGTCGCGCATCAAATCGAGCCTGCCGATCTTTGCGTTCTCGCGCCACCACTCCACACAGCACAGGGTTGTGATGTTCCGGGGCGTTCAGACGGTTCCTTTTGATTCTGCCAAGATTCCGAATGAGCGGACCAATGCGTTGGCGGTATCTGAACTGGTAAATCAGGGTGCGGTCAAGGAAGGGGATTT
>CAZFQI010000125.1:0-8702 GCA_964520755.1 uncultured Marinobacter sp.
CAGGGCATGCAGTGATCCTGCTTTCCCTCTGACTTTGTTGGAGAAGGGCCGCATCCTTGGGTGTGGCCCTTTTTTTGTGCCCCTAGCCTGCGAGTTCTGGTGGGGCTTGGCGGGTGTGGGCCTTTGCCAGAACCGCTACGAGCACATCCATGTGCGCTTGGCGTCGGCCATCCATGGCCGCCGACATTCTGGCAAAGGCCCACACCCGCCAAGCTTCAGAAATCGGAGTTATAGGAAGTCACCTTGGGCTCTAATCTAAGCGTGCTTTTTGACGGTTTGCGATTACTGAACATCTTGAAGAACAGGGGTGTTGCCCCCTCCCAAAAATGTCTGTGGCCAAGGATGGCCACAGCCAAGCGCACATGGATGTGCTCGTAGCGTTTTTTGGGAGGGGGCAACACCCCTGTTCCTCCTCTGAAACCAGAAGGCTAGGAGCCCAAGCCCGAAGCCCCACCCAAGCCAAAGGGCTTAACGAGAACAATGAGCCGGGGAAGCAGGGTAAGCGCCCCCACCAGAGCCATGAACATGGCAAACCCCGTAAACAACCCGAAGTAGATGGTCGGGATGAAGTTGGATAGCACCAGTATCGAAAACCCGGAGATGATGGTCAGCGAGGTGAAGAACATGGCCTGGCCGATGCTTCGGTGGCAACGGTGCATGGTGGCGATGTAGTCACCGTCTTTGCGGAACTCGGTTTTGAATCGGTGGATGTAGTGGATGGTGTCATCGACGGCGATGCCGACGGTGATGGCGGCCACGGTGATGGTCATCATATCCAGGGGAATCCCGAGCCAGCCCATCAGGCCGAGCACGGAGCCTGCGGCGATCAGGTTGGGGGCGATGCCTATCAGGGCCAGTTTCAGGGAGCGGAACAGGATCAGGAACATCACCATGATGGCCGCGAAGACTACGCCGATGGTCTTGATCTGGGAATCGAACAGGCTCTGCAGCATGTTGTTATACATCACGGTCATGCCGGCAAAGAGCACCTGGTCTTCCGAGTAGCCCAGTTCAGTGGTCAGGTGATTATGGATGCGGTTCAACAGCTCCTGTCGACGCAGTTCGGGCATGGTTTCGAGGATGCGGATGCTGAATCGGGCCTGGTCATGTTCCTCCGAGATGTAGGGCGTCAGCAGGGTATCCTTCAGGTCATCCGGGACGGCAGCCGGAACGAACGCGAGCTCCAGGGCATCCAGTGGCTCGCCCTGGTTGATCTTGGCGAGGATCTCCAGCGTGGTGTTGATTGACAGCACCTTGCCGGTTTCCGGTAATCCGTCCAGGTACTCGTGAACGGCTTCCAGTTCTTCCATTTTCTGGTAGGTGTACCAGGTGTCCCGGTACTCCTCGCCGGCACCACAGTCCTCCACGAACGGGTCACAGTCGCTGGCAAACGGGTCGCCGGTGCCGGCGCCTTCCGGTGGCGGATCGTCGGTGATGACCACGTCCAGTGGCGTGGTGCCGCCCAGGCGGTTGTCGATGGTGATCATACCCTGATGGATTTCGGTGGAGGATTTGAAATAGTCGATAAAGCTGTTTTCCACCGTCAGTTTGCTCAGGCCGACAACGCAGAGCACCGCAAGCACTCCGGACCCCACCAATACCGTTTTGCCGAAGTGTTCGGTGAACCGGGCGAAGGCATCGGTGAAGGGAATCCTGTCAGAGGTAACCCGGCTGTCCAGGGGCGGTGGCAAAAGGGTCAGAAGGGCCGGGAAGATTATAAAAGTAATCAGGAAGGCCACCGTCAGACCCAGGGTCATCATCCAGCCAAAGTCGATCACCGGGCGTATGCCGCTGAAGGTGAGAGAGCCGAAGGCGACGATGGTGGTGATAGCCATGTAGAAGCAGGGCTTGATCATCGCCATCACGGTGTTGCGCAGGGTGTCTTTCGGGCTGGCCCCGGGCTCGTCATGCTGGAATTCACGGTAGCGCACGATCAGGTGGATGGTGAGCGACAGGGTCATGATCAGCAACAGGGAAATGAAGTTGGACGAGATCACGGTCACCGGCCACTGGGCCCAGCCCAGGAAACCGATCATCAGCCAGACGGTGAAGCCACAGCACAGCAGTGGCACCAGCACCCAGCGCCACTGCCGGAAGATGATGGCCAGGGTCAGAAGCAGAAAGGCGAGCACGCCGAGCCCGAAAGTCGACAGGTCGTTTTCGATGAAGCGAATCATGTCCGCCACAATCATGGGCACGCCGCCAAGGTGAATCTCGGCGCCATCCCGGTAGTTGCCGAGGATGGAGCGAACGGTGCGGATGGTGGCATCGCGCTCGACACCGAGGGTTTCGGTGAAGTCGATAAACTGCTGTTTAACCTGTTCCAGTTCGGCCAGCTCGGACTCCGAGGCGTTGCCGGCGTCGGCCTTGTCTCTCAGCTCGTTGCGTTTTCGCAACAGCTCGAAATACCGGTCCGGCGTGGGCAGGTTGACCTGAATTGCTGTGGTGCGTCCGTCCTCACTGATCAGCAGGTTGGGGTAGAGCGGGTTGTTCAGCAGCGCCTGGCGCGCCGTATCCGGCGCCACATCGTGTTCGTCCAGGGTCTTGATCTCGCTGTCCACGGTATCCAGTGTCAGGCCCGGGCTGTGGAGCAGGGGAACGTTCAGGATGCTGTTGGTGGAGCCTACGGCTTCCAGGCTTTGCAGTTCGTCCCGCAACTCGCCCAGCCTGGCCAGGCCCTCTTCAGAGAACAGTTCACCTTCGGGGGTATAGGTGACGATCAGGAAATCGTCGGAGGTGGTGAAGCGGCGGTTTACCTGGCGGTATTGTTCGAGGGAGCGGTCGTTTTCCAGCACCAGGGATTCGGCGGAAGCGTCCAGACGGAATTCGCCAAATTTGAAGGCGGCGAGGGCCAGCAACAGGGCAAAAGCCGCGAGGATAATAACGGGATGCGGAAAAATCAGGCGGTCATACAGGGCGCGAAGACGATTCATGAACAACTACTCTGCCAGTTCAAACGAGTGCAGAGTGTGCCATAAACCTCAGTGAACCGTGACCTTTGACGAGGCTTCTTCCAGTGAATCGATCAGCTTTTTCAGGCGGCGACTCATGTCTGCGCTCTCGGCAAGTTGGGTCACCATGTTCTGGGTGGTTTCGCGAATGCCCTGTACGTTGGCCAGCACGTCGTCGGTGCCGGCGGTCTGTTCCGCAGAAACGTTGGCAATTTCCTGGTTGGTATGATCGATCCGGCTGACCACTTCATTGATGGCTTCCAGGGCACGGCGACCTTCTTCGGATTCCTCAACGCAGCGGGTGGCATCCTCGGAGCTGCCGGTCATCTGGTTCACGGCAGTATTCATGGCATTGAGCAGGCGATCGATGGTGCCCTGAATCTGATCGGTGGAGTCCTGGACCCGTTGGGCCAGTTTACGCACTTCATCGGCCACCACGGCAAAGCCGCGGCCCTGTTCGCCGGCCCGGGCCGCCTCGATGGCCGCGTTCAGGGCCAGCAAATTGGTCTGTTCGGCAATACCCCGGATCTCGGTGATGGCGTGGCTGATTTCATGGCTGTTCTCGGCCAGGGCTTCGACGCTGCTGGCGGAATTACGCACCACATCGGCAAGCTTGCGGATGCTGTCGGCGCTCTGGCCGACACGTTGGCTGCCGTCCCGCGCCGCATCGCTGGCTTCGTGGGATAAAGTCTTGGCGATACCGGCCTGTTCGGCAATGCCGGTAAAGCTTTGCAGCATGGTCTCGATGACTTCTGCGGAGCGGTCGGCGCCAGCCTGCTGGCGGCTCAGGTCATCCCGGCGGGCTTCGGCGGCCGAGGTCAGTTCCTGAACTTCGCTGTGTAGTCGTTCAATGGCTTCCTTCATGCTTCGGACCACCCCAACGGTGCGGTCCTGCATGGCGTTGAAGGCGCTGGCCATTTCACCAATTTCGTCGGTGGAGTCCACCACGGCACGCTGGCTCAGGTTGCCTGAGGCCTGTACGTCGACCATGGTGTCTTTCAGACGGTTCACGTGGCGCTCAATAAACGAGATCAGCAGCTGGGAGCCGGCCATCTCCAGCGCCATGAGCACGGCGACTACGAGGGCAAAGCCGGGCGCGGTATCGGCAAAGACCTGATCGAAAGTTTTGCCAGTCTGCCCGGCAATGGTGTGCATGGCGTAAAGAACGAGCAAGCAGAGAACTGCAAAAACGACAATGTTCAGCAACCAGAACTTGTACTTCAGCCGGGCATTTCGCAGCAGTGTCAGCATGGATGTTCTCAGTCGATGGCCTTCACCGGAATCTGCATGGCATTGGAGGCCTGGGGGACCTCGGGAACGGCGAGACCAAGGTTGTTTTTATCGAATACCTTATCGGCCCGGTAGCTCGAGCGGACCATAGGGCCGGACGGCACTTCCATGAAGCCCTTCTCCAGGCCGATTTCCCGGTAACGGTTGAACTCTTCCGGGGTGACGTAGCGTTCCACCGGCAGGTGATTCGGGGTGGGGCGCAGATACTGGCCCAGGGTCAGGATATCCACACCGATGGCGCGCAGGTCGTCCATGGTCTCCAGGATTTCCTCTTCCGTTTCACCCAGGCCCAGCATCAGGCTGGTCTTGGTGAGCACATCCGGACGGTGTTTCTTGGCATGTTCCAGAACCTGCAGAGTTTTCTCATAACCGGCGCGCGGATCCCGTACCCGGCTGGTCAGCCGTTTGACGGTTTCCACGTTCTGGGCGAAAACGTCCAGCCCGGAATCCACAACCTTCTCGACGTCAGACATGACGGCATCAAAATCCGGTGTTAGCGCCTCAACGGCGACTTCGGGAGTGCGCTGTTTGATGGCAGAGACGCAGGCGGCATAGTGGGCGGCACCGCCGTCGTCGAGGTCGTCACGGTCTACCGAGGTAAGCACAATGTAGCGAAGGCCCATGAGCTCTACGGACTTGGCAGTGTTCTCCGGCTCTTCATGATCCAGCCAGCCTTTCGGATTGCCGGTGTCTACTGCACAGAATTTGCAGGCACGGGTGCATACAGAGCCCATCACCATGATGGTGGCCGTGCCGGCGGTCCAGCACTCACCGATGTTGGGGCAATGGGATTCCTGGCAAACGGTGCTCAATCGGTGCTCACTCACGTTCTTGCGCACCGCCTCATAGCGCTCGCCTCCGGGCATGCGTGCGCGCAGCCATTTGGGCTTCCGCTCAGGCTTCTCCGCTGTTGTGGCTTCCTGCTTTGATGACCGCTTGACGCCATCCTTGATGGCCGAGAAGCCATGTTCATTGCGGAATTTGGAACCACTGGTTATGCGGGTGTTTGCGCTGTCGCTCATTGCAACCGGACTCTCGATTCGGGTGTGGAGAACTCTAAAGAGTAATGGGCTGGCGGGGGAGTTACAAGACAGGTAGGGGCAATCACGGGGATGCCGGGCACGACATTGGTCGTACCCGGCTGACTGTTATCAAGCCTGGGCTTTGTCCAGAGCCTGGGTGATGTCGGCAATGAGGTCGTCAACATGTTCGATGCCGATGGACAGCCGCACCAGATCTTCGCTCACCCCGGCACTCTTAAGTTCCTCAGGGTTCAGCTGGCGATGGGTTGTGGTAGCGGGATGACAGGCCAGGGACTTTGCGTCACCGATGTTCACCAGGCGCAGAATCAGCTCCAGAGCATCAATGAACTTTGCCCCGGTTTCCCGGCCACCCTTGATGCCGAAGCTCAGAATGCCAGAGGCCTTGCCGCCGCAAATCTTGTCGCAGGTGGCCTTGTAGGGGCTGTTGGCCAGGGTCGCGTAATTGACCCACTCCACGGACGGATGATCCTGCAGGAAGTTGGCGACTTTCTCTGCGTTCTCACAATGACGTTCCATACGCAGCGCCAGGGTTTCCAGACCCTGCATGATCAGGAAGGCATTGAACGGCGCCAGGGCAGCGCCGGTGTTGCGCAGCGGTACCACGCGGCAGCGGCCGATGAAGGCTGCAGGGCCAAGGGCCTCGGTGTAGACCACGCCGTGGTAGGACGGGTCCGGCTCGTTCAGCATCGGGAACTTGTCGGCGCTGGCTTTCCAGTCGAATTTGCCGGAGTCCACCACCACGCCAGCGACGGTAGTGCCATGCCCGCCAATGTACTTGGTGAGCGAGTGGATCACGATATCGGCACCGTGCTCGATGGGGCGGCACAGGAACGGTGTGGCAACGGTATTGTCCACCATCAGCGGAATGCCATGCTTGTGGGCGATCTCGGCCCAGCGCTGGATGTCGACCACGTTGCCCGCCGGGTTGCCGATGGATTCGCAGAACAGCGCCCGGGTGTTTTCATCAATGGCCTTTTCCACGGCGTCGAAATCGTCATGGCGTACCATCTTGCACTCAATGCCCTGGTTCGGCAGGGAGTGGGCAAACAGGTTGTAGGTGCCGCCGTAAAGCTGGCTGGTACTGACGATGTTGTTGCCCACCTTGCAGATGGTCTGCAGGGCGTAGGTGATGGCAGCCATGCCAGAGGCCACGGCCAGGGCGCCAACACCGCCTTCCAGCTCAGCCATCCGCTCTTCCAGAACCGCGTTGGTCGGGTTCATGATGCGGGTGTAGATGTTGCCCTGAACCTTCAGATCAAACAGATCGGCACCGTGTTGGGTGTCGTCGAAGGTGTAGGACGTGGTCTGGTAAATTGGCGTGGTCGCCGCCCGGGTAGTGGGATCGCTTTTGAAGCCTGCGTGCAGAGCGAGGGTTTCCGGTTTCATGTCAACGGTCCTTGCTGGTGTGTTGTTCTTTGTGGGTTTCAGCCCGTGAGTATGCCATAGAGTTTGGCAGGAGAGGATCGCTCCAATCCGGGATAAGGCGAAACTGAACTGAAACGGCGGGAGGATCCGGCGCTATTCGTCGCGCTGTCGTTTTTCGGACCTGAGATAATCGCTAATGGACGGGTAAAAAAAGATCCCGAGGCAGCCCCAGAACACGCTGATGGACAGGGCTGCCGCTTTGATGCTCGCGCCAGCAAACCCGAGTGCAATCGGCACAAGAACAACGGCCAGGAAAACCGTGAGGGCGTGACGGGATTTCATAATGCGATACAGCCTTCAAACGCATCCGGAAGAAGCTTTTATCGTATCTGAATCCGCGCTTTAAGATTGTCAAAGTTTGTTTAAGTGGCGTTGGTTTTTTTGGCGTCCGTGTCAGGAAATATGGTGTCGTAGCACCAGGTGAACACAAACGCATATATCAGGTAGAACACCACGAACGCGACATCCACAATCAGGGCTTCCAGCAGGCCGATTCCCATCCACCAGGCAATGATCGGCAGGAAAATCAGCATCAGGCCCAGCTCGAAACTGACAGCGTGGAGGAAGCGCATACGCAGGGATTTACGGGTTGATCCGGTGAAGTGCTTCAGCCCGTGATCAAACCCCAGGTTAAAGACATAGTTCCAGATGGTTGCGATGGTGGCGCCCACCACGCCGAGTACCCCGGTCTTCGCCATGTCAAAACCGAAGGTGAAGGCGGCAAGTGGCACGGAGAGAAGTAGGCCGATGGCCTCAAAGGAAATGGCCTGGCGAACTCTATCTTTGGTTGATCTCATAGCAGACGGTCTACGAAGGCGGGTCGTCCCGCGTTCACTGTCCGGAAAGGATGGGGTCGTCCCCAGTTTTCTGTTCAGCTGTTAGCGGCCAATAAAGTACATGTTGGTAGGCAAGGGGGCAACCGACATTCTGGCCTGTTAATCTGTTCATAGACGGACGGCGGGTTCGTAGTAAATGGTCAACGGAGTAAACCTGTGGGCCATAAAACCAGCAGAACTGTTAAATCTTTTCAAATTCGAAAATTGACTAGCGATTCTCAGTCCCACCATTGAAAAAAGAGCCTGCCATTAACTACCTTTCGTGAAGTGGTCTATTTTCAGGTTTGAGTCGCATGGTTATTCTGTTTGCTTCGCCAGGTTTCTTGCCCAAAGTTTTTCAGAGGTTGCTGCTTTCGATATTTTCGGTGTTAGCAGCTCCTGCTCAAGCGGCAGAATCTATCACCGTAGGTGTGGGCTCCCGCATGTTGAACGCGATCAGCTTTTCAGACGGTAGGCTCTCTGGGGATCTGGCGCCTTTGTACAATTGTGTTTTCAGAAGGTCCGGAGTTGAAACGCGATTCATTGAGCTTCCTCTGAAGAGGGGCTTTAACTATTTGCACCGGGGTGAGATTGATGTGTTGTTGCCCCTCGCCCAGAGCGAATCGAGAGACAACGTTGGCTTATTTGGTGGTGAGCTGTTTTCGGGCAACTATGTTTATGTTTCCTTAAAGCCGATCCCACCAGTGCAGGCCATGCAGGGTCTTCGTTACGCCATTCCCCGGGGCTTTATTGGTGCCGAGTTTATCCCGGAGGGGAATGCCCAGGTTGCTGAAGTCGGGGATTGGTCACAGCTTGCAGCTATGCTGAAATTCGGTCGGATAGACGTGGCCGTTCTGCCTCAGCTCATGGTGGAGAGCGTTTTCGGTCCCGGCGTGGTCAACGTCTTTCAGAAGCCGGCGGGCGTTCTCCCAGTTTCGTTTTATCTCTCCAGTGATACCGACGACGATGGGCTAGCTTCCAGGCTGACTGCCTCGGTCGACAAGTGCAGTGTGGATCATCCGCTTGGTTGGGAATTCGGCGAATAGACCACAGCGTAGGCAATTTATAGTTAACCAACGAAAAAGGGCTACGACGCGAATCGTAACCCTCCGATCTTTCAGGTATTAAAAAAGCCCGACTCTTGCGAGACGGGCTTTATTAATACTGGTAGCAAGGGG
>CAZFQI010000126.1:0-8644 GCA_964520755.1 uncultured Marinobacter sp.
TCATGCGCAAGATCCTTCTCAGGATGTTGAGTTGGCAGCATTACCTTTACCTGGACCATTGACTCTCCGGTTTATTTTATCCGGACACTTTGTGTGGTCTTCATTCCTGGTCTACGTTTCAAACTGAGGTGTCGGGAATTTCCAAAACCGGTCGCAGTCATCTCGCCTGAATCAATCAGGGCTAACAGAGAGGGATTGCTATGAACTCTAAAACACTACCCGCCATGATCGCGTGTCTGCTCTGCACGGGCGTTGGAGTAGCATTTGCCGACTCCCATGGTATGACCAGTATGGAACTGGCTGAAGAGAAGAAGTGCACGTCTTGCCATGCCATAGACGAAAGCGAAGCCATGTCGATAGTGCCATCTTTCCAGAGTATCGCGCAGAGATACTCAATGGATGAATATGATCGGCTGGTCCAGGTTGTATTGACTGGCGGACAGGATCACTGGGGCAAGGAAGAAATGCCCGACATGGGTGTTCGCATGGACGTCAGCGAAGAAGACGCTGAAAAGCTCGTGAAGTGGATTTTAGAGATGGAAGAGTAAGCTTAGCTGGCACGGGCTCGCCGCCTCCTGATCAGTATCTTATGCAGTTCCTCCACAACGAGAAGGCTCATGGCGAGCGCGAGCAACTGCAGCCATTCCTGAACTGATATCGGCTGAATCTGCAGGACATCGGAGAGTCCCGGGACATACATGGCGCCAATGTGGGCCAGTTGCGCGAGGGGGACAGCCAGCATCAGGAACGGGTTGCGGAGCAGGGGGATGCTGAAAAGGGAGCGGAACTCCGAGCGGCTGTTCAGCGCATGGATGTTCCCGAAGAGCACCATCAGCATCAGCGTGAGGTTTCGGGCTTCCTCGATGCTTTGGCCCTGGCCGAGCGTCCACTGGAAATTGAGGAATGCGATCAATCCCATCCACGTTCCCACCACCAGAACATGCTCAATGATGTGTTTATCGAACACGGGTTCGTGAGGTGAACGCGGCTTTACGGACAATTCGCCGCCTTCCTTCGGCTCGAAGGCCAGGGCCACGTCCTGGAAGCCGTTCGCAACCAGGTTAAGCCAGAGTAACTGTACCGCGATCATGGGCATTGGCAGGCCGGCCAGTACGCACAGGAAGAAGAGCAGGATTGCCGAGAAACCGGTGGCAACCAGCAGCCCGATCACCTTGCGGATGTTGTTATAGACGACCCGCCCCTGCTCGATGCCGGCGACAATGGAAGAAAAGTTGTCATCGGTAACGATCAGGTCCGCCGTTTCCTTGGCCACATCCGTGCCGCGCTTGCCCATGGCGATTCCCGCATGGGCCTGCCGCATGGCCGGTGCATCGTTGACGCCATCGCCGGTGACCGCGACAAAATGCCCGTCCCGCATGAAGCTGTCCACAATCTGGGCTTTTCTGGCGGGTTCGATGCGGGCGAATACCCGGGCCTGGCGAGTAAGCTGGTCGACAGCCTCCTGGCCCCTGGTGCTGGCTTCATCAAGCATGGGGCCGGTAACAACCGTTGCGTCGGCATCACACAGGCCCAGCTCCAGGGCGATTGATTTTGCGGTCGCAGGGTGGTCGCCCGTGACCATGGCCACCTCGATACCGCCGGTGCGGCACTTTTCGATGGCCTCGAACGCTTCATGGCGCAACGGGTCGATCATGGCGACCATACCGAGAAAGATCATATCGGCCATCTCATGATCGCCGGGTGACGTGGTTTTCTTCGCCAGGGCGATAATCCGATAGCCTCGGGACGCGAGTTCGGTGAACTGGCTTTCGAGAGCTGGTTTGTCGATTGCTGTGGAGCCGTCCGTGGTGGCCATCCGGTTGCACATGGACAGCATTTTTTCGGGGCTGCCTTTGGCATAGATGACGGTTTTATCGCCAATCCGGTTGACCACCCCGCTGTAGGCTTTTTCCGATTCGTAGGGGATCAGAGCGATCTGCTCCTGCCGGGTTCGCAGGTCACTGATGGACATTCCCAGCTTCTTGGCCATCACCAGGAAGGCGATGTCCACGATATCACCCTGGGACACCCACTCGCCGCCGCTGTAGTCCAGATGGCTTTCATTGGCGAGGACGCCGGCGACACAGAGCTCTCTGAGTGTATCCTGGCCTGCCGTATCCACCTGGGGTCCGGCATGGCCTGTGATCTCCCCGCCCGGGGCTACACCTTCGCCGGTGACCTCGAACTGGCGGCCATCGGGCAGCATCACCTTGCGAATCGTGAGTTCGTTGACGGTCAGGGTGCCGGTCTTGTCGGAGCAGATAAGGGTGCAGGAGCCGAGGGCTTCCACAGCCACGAGCTTGCGAATGATGACATTGCGCTTTGCCATGCGGCTCATCCCGATGGCGAGGGCAACGGTAAGCGCGGCAGGCAGGCCCTCGGGAATCACCGAAACTGCCAGGCCGATGGTCATGAGAATCATGTCTTCGATGGAATAACCGCCATCCAGCACCATCAGGCCTGCCAGGGCGGCAATGGCCGCCAGAATGCCGAAGGCAACCTGGTAGGTGAACTTGCGGATCCGGATCATCAGTGGCGGTTCAGCAGATGTTTTGCCGGTGACTCCCTGGGCAATCTTGCCAAGCTGGGTATCCGAGGCGGTGGCTTTCACTCTGCCGCGCCCGCGACCGTGGGTGATGATGCTGCCTGCAAAGCACTGGTCAACGCGCTCTGTGAGCGGCGCGCTGTCGTCGCTGGTTGTGCCGGCATTCTTGGCAACCGCCAGGGATTCCCCCGTCAGCATGGACTCATCCACCGCCAGGCTGCTGGCGCTGAGCAACTGAATATCAGCCGGCACCTTGTCGCCGGAGGAAAGCAGAACAATATCGCCGGGAACGATCTCTTCGACGTCTATGGTGACAATCTGGCCGTCCCGCAGCGCGTGCGCTGTGCCTTTCATCATTTGCTTTAAGGCGGCGGCCGCCTTCTGGGCCGAAAACTCCTGGACCGTGCCGATAACTGCATTGATCAGCAGCACGATCAGGATGAAAACCCCGCTAGGGGTCTGGCCGAGTGCAAATGAAACCGCGGAAGCGACCAGCAGGATGTAAATGAAAGGGCTGAGGAATTGCCGTGCAAAAAGCGCCACGACACCCGGCATGGGAGGGGCGGGCAGCCGGTTGTAACCGAATTGCTCCAGCCGGGCACTGGCTTCTTGCTGGGAGAGTCCGTTGTCAGCAGGATCGGACATGATGGGTCGCTCTGGAGCTGCAGTGTGCATGGTCGTTATCGGGCCGTGCCGGAAAATCGGGGGTGATCTGGTGTTCGTTTACGGGTAACGATAATGGCATCTGCTAGTATGGCTAACTTTTCATCCCATGCGCGATTAAGCACTGCATATGAATGCACATTTCAAGCTGCGGCCTTACCAGCAGGAGGCGGTTGATGCCACGCTGGACCATTTCAGAAAGTCCGATGAGGCCGCGGTTATCGTGCTGCCCACCGGTGCTGGCAAAAGTCTGGTGATTGCTGAGTTGGCTCGCCTTGCCAAGCGGAAAATCCTGGTGCTGACCCATGTAAAGGAGCTGGTGGAGCAGAATCACGCCAAGTACGAGAGTTACGGGTTAACCGGCGGAATTTTCTCCGCCGGGCTGAAGCGGAAGGAAAGCCACCACCAGGTAACCTTTGCCAGTGTGCAGTCGGTGTCGGCGAATCTGGATCAGTTCCGGGATGAATACTCGCTGGTGATTATTGATGAGTGTCATCGGGTCAGCGGGGATGACACCAGTCAGTATCAAAAAATCATTGAGCTGTTGCGCGAGCAGAATGATTCCCTGAAAGTGCTCGGGCTGACTGCCACGCCATATCGTCTGGCCATGGGCTGGATCTATCGCTATCACTACCGGGGCTTTGTCCGGGGTGAGGATGGCAAGCCTTTTCAGCACTGCATTTACGAGCTGCCGCTGAGTTACATGATCAACCGGGGGTATCTCACCCGGCCGGAGCTGGTGAACGCCGCCGTGGCGCAATACGATTTCTCGGCGCTGCCTCGGGACCGCTTTGGGGAATACGCTGAGCAGGACGTGAACCAGCTGCTAAGCAAACACAAACGTGTGACCCGGTCGATCATTGAGCAGGTTGTGGAGTTGGCTGCTGAGCGACATGGGGTGATGATCTTTGCGGCCACCGTGGACCATGCGCGGGAAGTCACGGACTATTTGCCGGAACGTGAAACAGCACTGATAACCGGCGCGACCGATCAGAAGGATCGGGACTCGCTGATTCAGCGCTTCAAGCAGCGGCAGTTGAAGTATCTGGTGAACGTCTCCGTGCTTACCACGGGCTTTGATGCACCTCATGTGGACTTCATCGCCATTCTTCGGCCCACGCAGTCAGTCAGCCTGTATCAGCAGATCGTAGGCCGCGGTCTGCGGCTGGATGAGGGCAAGCAGAATTGCCTGGTGATCGATTACGCCGGTAACCATGTAAATCTGCACCACCCGGAGGTAGGGGAGCCGAAACCGAATCCCGACAGCGAGCCGGTGCAGGTATTTTGCCCGGGTTGTGGGTTTGCCAATATCTTCTGGGGCAAAACCGACAGTGACGGCCGGGTGATCGAGCACTTCGGGCGCCGGTGTCAGGGGCTGCTGGAGCCTTCGGAAGGGGGTGAGTCTGCGGAGCCTAAAGGACGCCCGCAACAGTGCGATTACCGTTTCCGTTTTAAGGAGTGCCCGCACTGCGGGGCCGAGAACGATATTGCGGCCCGCAACTGCCATGAGTGCCAGAAAGCCATCATCGACCCGGACGATCAGCTCAGGGATGCCCTGAAACTCAAGGATGCCATGGTAATCCGCTGCGCCGGGATATCGCTGACGGTGGATGGCAGCAAACTGAGAATCACCTATCACGGTGAGGATGGGGAGGAACTCAACGAACTGTTCGACCTTGGTAAGGCGGGCCAGCGCGCTGTTTTCAACAGAATCTTTGGCCGCCGTTTCGCGAATGGCCAGGCTCCGAAAGCGTTCAGTTCAGCGGATGAGGTGTTTGAATTGCAGGCGCTGTTGCCAGCGCCGGATTTTGTGATCGCCCGCAAGCAGAAGCATTATTGGCAGGTGCAGGAACGAGTTTTTGATTATAGGGGGCGTCATCGTAAGGCGTATTAAACGTCGGACTTTTTGGAACTTGCTACGGGGTGTGCCATTAAAGCCCGTGATCTTGTGAAAACCCATATTGGGTAAGAAATTACCCAATATGGGTAGTGTCCGGAGTGATGAGCCATCATCCGAATGCAGGCTGTTGAGGCTTGCTGCCCGCAACCCGCTTCATCCACGCCATGTCCAGCGGAACCAGTACATTCAGGGCGAACAGCGCCCAGCCCAGAGGTTGCAGGCTTGCGGCAAACCAGATCATCAGGGCTAGGGCCATCAGGCTCCAGGCCACATCGGCGGCAATCACCACGTTCAGGTATTTTTCCTGCCACCGCTCGTTAATGGCCATGGCGGCCATATCCACGCACCACAGCAGCATCACGATGCCGACTACCATATAGAAGGTTGCGCCGGGGCCACCCGCCCACTGGGCAATCGGCTCAGCGGCCAGAATGAGAGCCAGCGCCAGGGGCGTGGAGAGGAAGACATCGCTCAGAAGGATTTGCTTCACGCTGAATCGACGGATTAAGTTTTTCATAGGATCACCTCAATCGGGTTTCGCAAAGTGTTGGACTACACTGCAAAGCTTCTACCCGGGCGGTGATCGACTCAATTACCTGTGAGGTAATGGTTCCGCCTACTCTTGGCTACGATAATGGCTGAACACTCGGAATTTACGGGAAACCCAATGAGCGCCTTCGGTACGCTGTTCAGAGAAATGCGGCAGGGCAAGCGCCTGAGCCAGATGGATTTTGCCCTTGCGTGTGAGGTGTCGCCAAAGCACATCAGCTTTCTGGAAACCGGCCGCAGCAAGCCCAGCAAAGGCATGGTTATGCATTTAGCGCAGATGCTGCAGGCGGACCTGGCCGGAACCAATCGTCTCCTTTCGGCGGCGGGATACAGCCAGGTCTACTCCGATCAGGATCTGAACGCGCCTCGCATGACCATGATCAGGGAGGCACTTGGGCACCTGTTACAGGGACACCTGCCGTACCCAGCGGTGGTGTTCGATCACGAGTATTATCTGGTGATGGCCAACCAGGCCATGCAGGCGATGATGGCGAGGATGATCGAGCTGGGGGCCCAGTTTCCGGCCCGGCCGAACTTCTTGCTGTCTCTGCTGGATGAGCACGGCATGAAACCCTTCGTAGGTGATTGGGAGTATATTGCCTGCCACATGCTACAACGCGTCTACCATGAGCATCTTGCTGGCCCCTTCCGGGATCAGCCCAACCGGCTGCTGGAGCAGGCTTTGACCGTACCCGGCGTTCCTCAGAACTGGAAAAGCCATGTGGTGGAACACTTGGACTACCCGGCGATTCCTTTGACACTGAATCTTGGGGATCAGCAGCTCAGGATCTTCTCCACTATCGCAACCATCGGCACGCCTCTGGATGTCACCGCCCAGAACCTGCGCATTGAACATTTCTTTCCGATGGATGAGCAGAGTAAGGAGTATTGGCAGAGTTGAACTGTTTCGAGAGTTCATCATCCAGTGATGGTCGTCGTCTGGGAGATGAAAGCCACTTTTCTTCCCCTGAAGTTAGAGCCGCTGCCGGTTATAATGGCGTGTCTTTAAACGTCATAGAGAAGCTTATGCCAATCGAAAAGAATCAGGTCGTCCTCTTCCACTACAGCGTTCGTGATGAGCAAGACAACGTTGTTGAAGACTCCCATGGCGGCGAACCTAATGCCTACCTGCATGGCCATGGCGGCATCATCAAGGGCCTGGAAGAAGCCCTGGAAGGTCGCGATGCCGGCGATACGTTCAGCGCCACAGTCACTCCGGATAAAGCCTACGGGCCGCGCAAGCCCGATGCCATACAGCGGGTGCCGATCAAGCATCTGATGGGCGCCAAACGCTGGAAGGCGGGCATGGTCGCCCAGGTTCAAACCGAACAGGGCCCACGCCATGTGGTTGTTGCCAAGGTTGGTCACAAGTTTGCCGATGTCGACACCAACCATCCGATGGCGGGGCGAACCCTGACCTTTGACATTGAGATCATCGAAGTCCGCGACGCTAGTCCGGAAGAGCTATCGCACGGTCACGCTCATGGGCCGGGCGGCCATCATCATTGAAAGATTGCAGGGCCGTGAGCATTGATGAGTGACCATTTCTAATAGCTCAACACCTTAGCGTGGTTCGGTTTCTTCATCAGTCCCTGTTGTACTGTGCTCTTCGAACTCGGTATTGCGTGGGTCAAGCTCAGAGACACCCAGCGCCGCTTCCGGGGTGGTGGTGTAGTAATGCTCCTGCCGTTTGATCGTGGGATGGCTGCGCCCCGGCCCCACCACCATGAACAGAATCAGGCCGGCCAGAATCAGGGCGTTGCTGACGAACAGGCCGCGCGCTCCCAGAAATTCCATGAACATGGCGCTGACGAGCGGGCCGATGATACTTCCCAGTCCATAACTCAGTAGCAGAGCAGTGCTGGCCGAGGTGATCTGGTGGCTTTCCATCAGGTCGTTGGTGATAGCAACGGCAATTGGATAGATAGCGGCGCTAAGTCCCATGTAAAGGCCAACGAAAAACACCAGCAAAACCATGTTGCCGCCGCTGATGGTGGCTGCGATGATGCTGGACACGGCAGCAATAATCGCGACAACCAGCATGACACGGTAACGATCAAAACGATCGCAAACCTGACCAATGGGCCAGGCCAGTATCATGGCGGCCACGATGGCCGAGGCCATGAAGTTGGAAAGCTGGTCAAGCTCCAGCCCAATCCGATCGGCGTAAACCGGGCCCATGGCGTAGAACGCGCTGATCAGCAGGCCTGCAATGAGAGCGCCCAGAGTCCCCGCTGGCGACTTACGGTATAGGCTGGTCAATGACAGTCGTTCGGTCTCGGTGATGCTGGGTGATTCCCGCCGGGTCAGTGAGAGGGGCGTGAGTGCCAGCACAACCAGGATAGCTGCAAGGGAAAAGGGAATGAAGCCTGCTGGATCGGCGACACGAATCAGTACCTGGCCACCGGCCGTGGAGAGGAAAAAGATAATCTGGTAAACGGCAAACAGGCTTGCCCGGTTGCGGTTGTCGGCCTTGCTGCTGAACCAGCTTTCCATGACGATCATCAGGCCTGCCATGGCAAAGCCGCCCACAGCGCGAAGTCCGCCCCAGAGGTTCGCTTCAATGGCCATGGGGTAGATCAGTATCGAGGCGGAAAGCGCGGCGGCAAAGAAGGCAAACGCCCGGATGTGGCCGACCTTTTCAATAATTCGGCCCGCGTAAAGCGTGCCTGCCACGAAGCCAATGGAATAGAACGCCAGAATCCAGCCGATCACACTGGCACTGAACTCTTCGAGACTGAGCCGCAGGCCAAGCAGGGTCATCAGGAAGGCGTTGCCCATGATGAGCAGGATAATGCTGACGATCAGCGATGAAAGGCTCACGATGGTTTTTTGCATCAATCCTCTCCACCCGGTTAACGAGAATCGACATGGTCTCAGGTAGATGCCTTAAAGAACTCTGTGGGGATGGGTTAAGGGAATAAAAGGGTGGGGCGCCAAGCAGGCCAAGCTCCATTTCAGTTCTCATACTGGTTGTTCCCCTTTTA
>CAZFQI010000127.1:0-8588 GCA_964520755.1 uncultured Marinobacter sp.
AATATCGGGAAATTCGTTCAACAAAGAATTTTTCGGGAGTTGGAGCGGGCCGGATTACAATTTTTCAAACCTCTCTAAAGCCACTGACGGACGAAGATGGACAAACTTGGAATAGCAAGTAAGGACTGGTAAGAGAAAAAGCCTGGATGGTATCTGCCTATTCGGCAATCAAACGGCGCTAGGTACCTTTGGCCTGCGCCCGTTACAAATGGAAGAAAAGGGTGTGTACGGAAAGGTCGCAAAGCGAACGTTAACGTTTGGGATAATGCCATACGGCGCCTTGGGAAAAGCGTCCGATGGAGACCGCATTTCGACGGATTTAATATCTTTGGTAAGTGAAAACCAACAAAGTACCGGCGATTGGTCGGGAACCAACTCCGGATTCGTCTGACAGCGAGCGTTTCTCAAACAGGATCAGGCTCTAAACCTATCTGCTGAACACGTAATGGAGTAGTCAGTACTATTGCAACTTTCACTCTTGCGCATGCCTCTTGCGATATTCGGTTGGTGTGCAGCCCAATTGCCTGCGAAAAGCGGTATTGAATGTTGATTTCGAGTTGAACCCCACCAAGTAACAGATCTCAGAAACGCTCTGAGGTGTCTCGCTCAGGGCTTCGCAGGCCGCTTTGATACGATAACCATTGACCCATTCATAGAAATTCACACCGGAACAGAGGTTGATTGCAGCCGACGCCTGATGAGTTGTGGTGCCACAAGCTTCGGCGAGAGCTCTAAGGGTCAGTGTATTTTCTCTGAAGAGCCCTTTTTCCATGGCTTGCCCAAGTTCTTTGAAAAGAGTTAAGTCGGTCTCGTCAAACAGCGCTGGATTGCTCTGCTCGCTTGATTCCTGTGATGCTAACGGGACAGGGGCCGTTCGCTGTACGTGCATAGGTGGATTGGCGTGGGTCAACAGCAGGTAGGTAAGATAGGCCGTGGTAGGCGCCAGGACAAAGGCGACGGAAAAGCTTTCACCAAAGACAAAGTAGACAATGATTCTGGCAGCCATACTGGCAGCGATAATCAATTGAATGAGTTGAAGATGTCTCACCCATTCACGTACGGCTGCCTTGCGAGTATTGATGCCCTTTTTTCGTTGCAGCCACCAATAAAAGAGACTGGAAGCACCGATAACGGCTAAATAGGAATTGCCATAAAGCGTGATCGGTTGCCAGAGCGATTCAGCAATTCTGCCCTGAAACATCCAATAAACCTTGAGTTCCCCCGGCATGCTCCAGAAAGGTATTGCAAGCAGCGCAACCACAATCATCGGAGCGGCATGTAACCACCAATCTTTTGCCTTGTTCAACGCGTTATCGCCCTGAATCGCTCGAATGTAGCCATAGATACAGAACGGCATCATCACGATTAGCGGGTCGAACAGCTTGAGAAAGAACGGAAACCGTTCCATCAAATCGCTGGCCTGGTACATGAATTCCAGAGACTGAAGGATAACGAGGCACACCAGAGCAAGAAGGTATGCCATTGGAAGCCTGTCCTGCTGCCTGTTTACAAACCAGCTCAAACTGGCGAAAAGCAGAATGACTCCGATGCAAAGGCACACTAGTGCGACGGTTCCCGTCCAGTAATTCATCTCGTCTCCACGTGCGAATCGATCGATTCGAACTCACAGGCTTTTGTTTTTACACGTTAAATAAAAAATTATTCGAATCTATCGATGCGGACGACCCAGTCCAACGGATGCCGTTAAATAGACCTCGCAGAAACACAAAAACAACGAGGACTCCTCTATGGAAATTCGATCAAGCACTGCCCTTCTCGTACTTGGCACGATTATTTTATCAGGCTGCAACGGTGGGTCGGGTAACGCAAGTTCTTCGTCACCATCGGATCAGGCTCCGTCCTATCAAGCTGATATTCGTTACACCGAGTATGGGGTGCCTCACATTACCGCAAATGATTATGGCTCTCTCGGCTACGGTGTTGGTTACGATCATGCCAGAAACAATCTGTGCACACTGTCCGAACAATTGGTCAAATTGAAATCCCAGAAATCCCGTTACTTCGGGCCTGGCGAGCAGAACGGAAACCTGCTGACGGACGTTGGCTACAAGGCTCTTGATTATCCGGCCCAGGCCGCTGAATTATTTAAAGAACTGTCTCCCACGTCCAGCGAACTTTTGAAGGGTTACGCCGCAGGCTTCAATCGCTCTCTTGCGGAACGTCAGGGTCCCGGGGACTATCCATCACCCTGCCGCGGTGCCGAGTGGGTTGAGCCGATAACCGCTCAGGATTTGCTCGCCTACCAGCTGGATCTTGCGGGTCTGGCCAGTGCCCGGAATTTCCTCGAAGCGATCGCGGCCGCGCGGCCGCCCACTTCCAATATAGCCGGGTTCAATGTGCAGCTGGATCCTGCCAAGGTGTTTACATCAGAAGGTATTGGTAGCAATGGCTGGGCGTTGGGGAATGAAAAAGCAGACGGTGCCAATAGTATGCTGTTGGGTAATCCGCATTTTCCCTGGGATGGCGAGCTGCGTTTTTACCAAAACCATCTGACAATTCCGGGCGAACTGGACGTGACCGGTGTCACGATGATTGGTTTGCCTGCAGTAGTGATTGGATTTAATAACCATCTGGGATGGACTCACACAGTCTCCCAATCCAAGCGATTTACCCTGTATCAACTAGAACTCGATCCGGCTGATGCAACTCGTTACGCATTCGATGGTAGCTACCGTGATATGGCGACCAAAACCGTGGAAATAACGGTCAAGCAGCCGGACGGTAGCCTTACTGATTACAGTCAATCAGTCTATTTCAGTCACCACGGCCCCGTCGTGAATCTGGCTTCGTTGTCGCCAGCTTTGGCTTGGACAGAGGACTCTGCTGTCGCTTTCCGGGACGCCAATCTGGGCAATACTCGGATGCTGGATCAGTGGCTTGCGATGGCCAAGGCTGAAAGTCGTGAGGTTTTCTTCCAGGCATTTGAAGAAAATCAGGGCATTCCCTGGGTAAACACCCTGATGATCGACAAGGAGGGTACCGCCAATTATGTTGACGGTACACTGGTACCCAACCTCACTCCACAGGCCGAGCAATACTGGCGGGCCGCATCGAAGTCTCCGCAATTGGCGCCAATCTGGCAGGATGGTGCCGGCAGTGTCCTGCTGCCCGGAAACAGTTCCATTTTTGAGTGGCTGGATACCGGTGAAACCTTGTCGCCAGGATTGGTGCCTTTCAGCAAGGCGCCGCAACAGACCCGCAACGACTATGTCTTCAATGCCAACAGCAGCCACTGGCTCTCAAATCTTGATGAACCGCTGGAAGGTTTCAGTATTCTCTACGGGCCGGAACAAACCATTCGCAGCACACGCACGCGCTTCAATGCTCAGCTGATTACTGACACCAGCAGTTCCGGGCTGGCCGGTTCGGACGGCCTTTTCTCTCTGGAGGAGCTTAAGAGTGTGATGACCCACAACGGCTCGCTGTTCGGTGGTGAGTGGAAAAACGCTCTAACCCAGCGTTGCACCAATTACCCGACGGTTACCTATCAGAGCGCAGCATTTGACCTTACCGCTGCCTGTCAGGTCTTGATCAACTGGGATGGCCGCTACAATATCAATAGCACGGGTGCGCACCTGATGCGGGAGTTCCTTGCAGCGTTCCGTGTATCGAGCCACCGTGAACTGAACGACGACCTGTTTGCCTCAGGCTTTGATCCCGATGCGCCGGCAACAACGCCATCCGGTCTGACGCCGATTGACCCGGCAGACGCGACCAATGATCCGGTACTTCAGGCGCTGGCGGCTGCGGCGGCAAGGCTAGAGGACAATGGCCTTTCTCTGAATGCCTCTTTGGGTTCGCTGCAGTATGTCCTCAAAGCTGAAGGCGAGCAGCCCATTCCTGTCTCCGGAGGTTATTCGTTCGAGGGCGTGTTCAACATGGCCGAAACCAAAGCCAGTTCCCGAAGCACTTCTGATTTGGCGAACACTCTGACAGGGCAGCCGACTGAAGACAGCCCTCTGTTCGCACTGGACGAAGACGGTGATGGTCAGGATGAATTGGCTTACCGAATAAACTATGGCTCCAGCTTTGTGATGGCGCTTCAGTACACAGATGAAGGCCCTAAGGCTGATATGTTCCTTAGCTATAGTCAGGATCACGATCCCGAAGCCGAACACTTCAAAGATCAGACAGAGCTATACAGTGACCTGGAGTGGCGCCCGATTCTTTTTAAAGAAGAGGACATCGCAGCAGCGGTCGTGGAAACCGTTGATCTGCGTGAATAATTCAGGTTTGAGCAGCCCCGGACGGGTTCGCTAAAGGGTGTTTTTGTAGACTCGACCTCCTTTCATTATGAGCCGAAGGTTGGCCTGCGGGTCACTCAAAAAGTCCAGTCCCCGCTCCGGGTTTCCATCCACAACTAAAAGGTCGGCCAAAGCGCCAGACTCTATGGTACCGAGCTTGCCCTGGTAGGGGCTTCGAAGGCCAGACATACCCAGGAGCTCACCATTGCGACCAGTCGCCATCGCCAGCGTGGTGAGCGAATCGTAGAAACGTGTGACTTTGGCGAGGTGGCGCAACTGGTTCTGGGTGTTCTGGGGACTGAACAGAATATCCGTGCCCCAGGCTGTTTTGACATCAAAATGCTGCGCCATCTCGTAAGCCCGCACCGTTCCCTCCGCCACCATGCGTTGCGACTCCCGGCGCGCGGCATCAGGATAAACATTGGAGTCCTCATCCTGGAGGAACGGCTGCAAGCTCCACCAGGCGCCCTCGCCTGCCATCATACGAACGCTTTCTTCATCTGCCAGTTGACCGTGTTCGATGGACTTCACACCCGCCCGCAGACTCCGCTGAATACCCCTGGGCGTGTAAACATGAACTGCAACGTAAGTACCCCAGTCCTCTGCGGCGTCTACGGCTGCGCGTAATTCCCGTTCGGTAAACTGAGTGCTATCCAGCGGATCATAAGTGGAGGCCACACCACCGCCGGCCATCAGTTTGATCTGGGAGGCCCCCAACATCAATTGCTCACGGGTGCGGCGGAGCACCTCGGCTTCACCATCGGCAATGACAGCGACCCCCTGCTTTTCCTGCTCGCTCAAGGGCGAGGCAGCACTCCGAGGCACCTCGTGCCGCATGCGGAAATCACCATGGCCGGAGGTTTGCGAAATCATGGCACCGGCGGGGAACACCCTCGGGCCATCAACAATGCCCTTGTCGATCGCGCGCTTGAGGGCAAAGGAAGGACCACCAACATCTCGAACCGAAGTGACGCCACGCATTAGCGTACGTTCCGCTTCTTTAGCTGCGACCAGATGCACATATCCCGGGTCCGCTGTCATGGCTTCAAGCTGGCTGATTCCGGCCAATGTGGTGTGCCAGTGGGCGTCAATGAGGCCCGGCATCACCACTCGGCCGCCACAATCCACAACTTCCGCATCACCGAAGTCTGCACCGTTGGCAAGCAGGGCCTGAATGCGACCGTCCTCAATGCGGATAGCGACGCCTTCACGCAGCGGTCCGCCGCTACCATCGAAAAGCCTCAGGTTTTTAAGCAGAATCGGGCGGTTTTGGTCCGAGGGCTGCTGGCTCAGAACTCTAGGGGCGCGTAATCCCGCGAACATCGCCATAACGCCGGCAGCCCCCCCAATGAACTGCCTGCGGCTGATATCCGCCATCATGCGCTCATGGAACTGGGACAGCATCGGCGAGCCGCACTGGCAGGCGCCGTGGCCATGGTGGTGATTCAAGGGATGGCATGCGGCGGAGCGGGGCAAAGCGGGCATCGAACGGTTCCTTATGGGTGGTACCCGATTATAGACAATTCAGGCTATGGTGCGAGCCAGCAGGGACACCCCTTGACTCATCTGCTGAGTTAAGGACAACTTATCCGTGATTCCCTATTCCGTTTTTTGTCCGCTCAAGGAAACTGCCTGTGAACGCCGAGATTGTTTTCGTCCTCACGCTGCTGGCGGCCACTGTCGGTCTTTTTCTGATCGACAGAATCCGTATGGATATGGTCGCGCTGCTGGTAGTTACTGTGCTTGCCCTGTCCGGCTTGATCTCACCCGCCGAGGCGGTCTCCGGTTTCGGTAACCCGCTGGTGGTGATGATTGCTGCCCTGTTTGTGGTGGGAGAAGGACTTTTCCGGACCGGTGTTGCTGCAGCTGCAGGACAGTGGCTGCTGCGGGTAGGTGGATCTGACGAGACCCGCCTGCTGGCTTTTCTCATTCCGCTCATTGCACTGCTCTCAGCCTTCATGAGCTCAACTGGCGCCGTAGCGCTATTGCTGCCTGTAGTACTTAGCATGGCCCGACGTTCAGGCATGAACCCGGCCCGCCTGCTGATTCCGCTGGCCTATGCTTCCCTGGTAGGAGGCATGCTGACGCTCATCGGAACCCCGCCCAATCTGGTGGTTGCCAGCCAGATGCGCGAAGCGGGCATGACCCCTTTCGGATTTTTTGACTTCACGCCAATTGGTCTGGTGGTACTGCTGGTGGCGGGGTTTTACCTCATTTTCGTTGCCCGGCACCTGTTGCCCACCCGCACCGTGGAGAAACGCGGTGCAGCCCATCCTCCCCTGGCAGAATTTGCCCAACGCTACGACATTGCCGATCAGCTGCACCTGCTGGCCGTGCCGGCAGGCTCGGGGCTGGCCGGCAAAACGGCGGCCGAGGCCGCCCTGCGCACACACTACGAAGTCACGCTTTTTGGCATCCGACGGGCGGGGCGATTGCTTTCCACTCTGGTGCCGGTTCTGGCTGAAACCCGCGTGGAGGCAGGCGACCGACTGCTGGTGTACGGTTCACCCGAAGCCGTTGAACAGTTGTGTCTGACACAGCGCCTGTCGTCCCTGGGTTTTCCTGAGGGTGAAATGGAGCGGGTCAAGAAGGAGTTCGGAGTGGCAGAAGTGGCACTGAGACGCGGATCTTCACTGATCGGGAAGACCCTCAAGGAGGGGCGCTTTCGTGAACGGTTCCGGCTCAGTGTTATTGGTGTGCGGCGGTCGGGACAGGCTTTAGCCACGCGCTTTGGCGCCACCCGCCTGGAAGAAAACGACGCGCTGTTGCTGGTCGGTGGCTGGAACCGGCTTCGTGAGTTGCAGCAGGAGCGTGATTTTGTGCTGTTGGACACGCCCGAGGAAATGGAAGAAGTGCCCAGCCACGGCCAGCGTGCCCCGCTGGCGCTGGCGATTATGCTCGGGATGCTGGTGCTGATGGTCAGCGGCCTGACATCGAACCTGACCGCTGTTCTGCTGGCTGCGATGGCGATGATCGGCAGTGGCTGCCTGACGCTGCCGGAAGCCTATCGATCCCTCAATGCCACCAGCCTGGTCCTGATTGCCGGACTGTTACCGCTGGCGCTGGCGATGGAGCGAAGCGGTGCCCTGGCACTGATTGTCGACCAGCTTGTGGCGGGCCTTGGCGATGCTGGTCCCCGTGCACTCTGCGTCAGCCTGTTTTTGCTGACATCCGTGTTCAGCCAGTTTATCTCCAATACCGCTACCACCGTGTTGGTGGCCCCCATTGCCATTGCCACTGCGCAGCAAATGGGGGTCAGTCCCGAACCGGTGCTGATGACCGTAGCCATGGCGGCGTCCACCGCCTTTGCCACTCCCATTGCCTCGCCGGTCAACACCCTGGTGCTTGCGCCGGGAAACTACCGTTTCATCGATTTTGCCAAGGTAGGGGTGCCCCTGCAGCTGCTTGCCATGGGCGTGGTAATCTGGCTTACGCCGCTGCTTTTTCCGTTTTGAGGTCCCTACCTAAAGCCTTTTCAGCTTTTTCGGAGGCGCAGTCGCAGCATGCGAGGCGCCTTGCCGATGGAAAACTGGGTGTTAATCAGACCTTCCTCAAAGGCCATAAGGACATAACGGCCACCCTGATCAGCTAGCGACACATACTTACAGTACGGTCCGCTTCTGAAAGGGCTGTTTTATGTTGGCCAACTGATTGATAGATCGGAGGCGGCATTTTGAGATGACAGAGGGAAGCATCATTCACGAAAACGTTCAGCATTCATTTGGAAGCAGACCTTTTCCAAAGCGCATTTCACCCCTTGTAAACAAGACACTAATCAACGACTTGCTGATCGGGCCGGCTCACCCCCCTGGCCTCTCAGTAGGTGTTATGCTGAGCCAGGGTTTCGTGGTAGCGAGGCCACGTAGTCCATCAAATCGGCGCTGTTCATGGGGCGGGCATACAGATATCCCTGCAGACCAGTCAAAGGCTTGTCGTGAAGTATGCGAGCCTGGAGCTCAGTTTCTACACCCTCGGCAATAACTTCGAAGTTGAGGCTTCTTGATAGTGCAGCCACGGAATCGACGATGGCTTCTCCGGCAACTGTTTCACCCAGTTCGCGGATAAAACTTTTGTCGATTTTTAACTGGTCCACGTCCAGACGATGCAGATACGCTAGAGATGAATAGCCGGTGCCAAAATCATCAATTGCGAACCGAAATCCCCGCTGCCGCAAGGCTTGCATCTGCTGATAGGTTTCCTGTTGTTGGCCCATCAAGAGATTTTCAGTGATTTCCAGGGTAAAGCGGTCTGCAGTCAGGTCATACTCTGCCAGGAAAAAATCGAGACGTTCGGTGAGCCTGTAGTTTTGGAGTTGGAGCGGGC
>CAZFQI010000128.1:0-8320 GCA_964520755.1 uncultured Marinobacter sp.
GAAGCGGGCGTGAAAATCGAAAAAGCGCTGGCGTTGGCTGTACATGAGGAGTCCGCCAAAGAACGCGACAAAACTCATGAACAGGGGAAGATTGAAGCCATGGAAGATGGCAAGGGTGTATTCGGGAACCTCACCACCAAGGGTTGCCGAGGCCGCCAGGAAGAGTAGCGGGCCAACAGCCACTGCGGGGAAAAGGCCAACCATAATGCAGGCGAACACCAGGATTTCCACCGGAATCTTCATGTAGCGCGGCGGCTCATGGGGTGGGTAAATGGGGAGATCCACCGGTTTGCCGTTGAAGAAAACATCATGGATAAAACGGGCGGAATACGCCACTGCGAATATCCCCGCCAGGGTCGCGACAATCGGTGGCAGCCAGGCTATAAGTCCAGGGAGATTCAGTTCCAGAGATTCGGCGAAGAACATTTCCTTGCTCAGGAAGCCGTTCAGCAGTGGAACACCGGCCATGGATGAAGCGGCCACCATGGCCAGGGTGGCGGTGTGGGGCATGTAGCGCCACAGGCCATTGATGCGGCGCATGTCCCGGGTGCCAGTTTCGTGATCGATAATACCAGCGGCCATAAACAGGGAAGCCTTAAAGATGGCATGGTTGATCACGTGGAAGACTGCTGCCACGGCCGCAAGCTGTGTACCCATGCCAAACAAAAGGGTGATCAGGCCCAGGTGGCTCACCGTTGAGTGGGCCAGCAGCCCTTTGAGGTCATGCTTGAACATGGCGACGTAGGCACCAATGAGCAGTGTCGCCATGCCCGTAAAGCTGACCATATAGAACCATTGCTCAGTGCCTGCAAGCGCTGGATACAGGCGAGCCATGAGGAATATGCCGGCTTTAACCATGGTCGCCGAGTGCAGGTAGGCCGATACCGGGGTTGGCGCCTGCATGGCGTGGGGTAACCAGAAGTGAAACGGGAACTGGGCTGACTTGGTGAAGGCGCCAAGCAACACCAGGGTCAGGGCAACCGGGTACATAGCATGTGCCTTGATCTGGTCACCGGCTGCCAACACATCATCAAGCTCGAAACTGCCGACAATGTTGCCTATGATCAGTACGCCGGCAAGCAGTGCAAGGCCGCCGCCACCGGTTACTGCGAGCGCCATCCGGGCGCCCCGTCGGGCGTCCTGTTTGTGGGTCCAGAAGCTGATCAGCAAGAACGACGTCAGACTGGTCAGTTCCCAGAAAATCATCATCAGTAGCAGGTTGCTGGAGAGCACGATGCCCAGCATGGAACCCTTGAAGCAGAGCAACAGGGCGTAGAACTTGCCAACGTTCTCGTATGCCTTCAGATAATAGCGGGCATAGAGAATAATCAGCAGTCCGATAATCAGGATCAACAGGGCGAACAGCAGAGACAGGCCGTCCAGCCGAAAACTGAAGGAGAGGCCAAGAGCCGGCAGCCATTCGTAGCTGTGCAGCACTACGCCGCCATCGGCCAGCGTTTCCCAATGGGGGAAAAGGGCTGCCAGTGCAATGAGTGCGGGTACTGAAGATGCAACGGCAATCGCCGTTCTGCCGCCCTGGGCGAACAGGGGTGCGGCTATAGCACCCAGAAAAGGCAGTAAAACAACCAGCGGTAGCGACATCGCAACCTCGTTATTGGTTTTCTTTTACGTGAGTATTGAAGGCATGTTTGCCTGAGTCTAGTCTCCGGCCGGCCACCCTGCACATTGAGCACCGATGCCATTACGGCATGGAAGGTGGGGTGGATCAGCAGAAAACAGGCGGGTCCGGGAAGTACGGTAAACGTCCCCGGTGCCGCGCGATGTCAGCGGTAACAGGTGGGCGGGTAACTCTTGTGCAGCCGAAGGACCTTGCGGTCATGGTTGCTCCGTCAGTCAAACTTGATTGCCGATGATACGTGCCCCGTCCCGAAGGTCAAGTCAACTTGCCATTGATCAAGTGTATACTCCCGATAAATATTCCATGAGAGAGCCCCATGAGTGACACCTATCCCAACCTTTTGAAACCGCTGGATCTCGGCTTCACCGAACTCAAGAACCGGGTGCTGATGGGGTCCATGCACACAGGCCTCGAAGACCGGTTCTGGAACATTCACAAGCTTGCCCGCTACTTCGCTGAGCGGGCCGAAGGTGGTGTGGGGCTCATGGTAACGGGCGGCTTTTCGCCCAATCTGGTGGGGCAGTTGGCCCCGCTTGCCTCGACCATGAACAATCGGGCCACGGCCCTGTTGCACCGCCATGTAACTGGCGCTGTGCATGAAGCAGGCGGGAAGATCTGTCTGCAGCTTCTGCATGCAGGGCGTTATGGTTATCAGCCGTTGATTGTCTCGGCCTCGGCAACCAAAGCCCCGATCAGCCCTTTCAAGGCTCGCGCGCTCTCGACCAAGGGCGTTGAACGGCAGATCAACGATTTCGTCAGTGCCGCGAAACTCGCAAAGTTCGCCGGCTATGATGGTGTTGAAGTGATGGGCTCCGAGGGCTATTTCATCAACCAGTTCCTGTGTGAGCGCACCAATAAACGCACGGACAAATGGGGCGGGCCCTACGAGAACCGTATGCGCCTGCCGGTGCAGATTGTCCAGCGTATGCGCGAAGCCGTGGGGCCGGACTTCATCATTATCTACCGGCTGTCCATGCTGGACCTGGTAGAAGGTGGTCAGACCTGGGATCAGATCGTGACCCTGGGCAAGGCCATTGAACAGGCCGGTGCCACCATCATCAACACTGGCATTGGCTGGCACGAAGCGCGAGTTCCCACCATTGTCACCTCTGTGCCTCGTGGCGGCTTTGCCGATGTTACCGCCAAGTTTTATGGCGAAGTGGATATCCCGGTGTGTACCACCAACCGCATCAACACCCCGGAAAAAGGGGAGGAAATCCTCGCCTCGGGTAAGGCCGATATGGTTTCCATGGCGCGGCCTTTGTTGGCAGACAGCGAGTTCGTGCGTAAGGCCGAGCAGGGTCGCAGTGATGAAATCAACACCTGCATTGCCTGTAACCAGGCCTGCCTGGATCATGCTTTCCAGGCCAAGCGGGCCTCCTGCCTGGTGAACCCGCGAGCCTGCCACGAAACCGAGCTGGTATTGACGGTGGCGCCCGTTGTGCGCCGTGTTGCCGTGGTAGGCGCCGGACCTGCGGGGCTGGCGGCAGCGACAACAGCCGCGAAACGGGGCCACAAAGTGACGCTTTTCGAAGCGGATGACCAGATCGGCGGCCAGTTCAACTACGCCAAGCGCATCCCGGGTAAGGAAGAGTTTTACGAAACCCTTCGCTACTTCCAGCGCCAGATCGAACTGCTGGAAATTGACGTCAAGTTGGGCACTCGCGTGGACGCAGAATCGCTGAAGGCGCAGGGTTTTGATGATGTGGTGATCGCCACCGGCGTGAAACCAAGAACACCAAAAATCGAAGGTATTGATCACCCCAAGGTGCTCGGTTACCTCGATGTGCTTCGTCATAACAAACCGGTGGGCGAGAACGTGGCGGTCATTGGTGCCGGCGGTATCGGCTTCGATGTCAGCGAATTCCTCACCCACGACTTCAGTCATCATGCGGAAGGCGAACAGGTCAGCGTTGCTGACTGGCAGGCGGAGTGGGGCGTCAACCCGGACTTTGATGGCCCTGGAGGGCTGGCCGAGCGCCAGCCGACTCCTTCTCCCCGCAAGATCTACCTGATGCAGCGAAAAACCGGCAAAGTAGGCGGAGGCCTGGGCAAGACCTCGGGCTGGGTTCACCGCAACAGCCTGAAGCATCGCGAAGTCGAAATGCTCAGGGGGTGTCGCTATGAGCGGATTGACGACCAGGGGCTGCATATTTCCGTGACCGACAAAGACGGTAAAGTGACGGAAAACCGGGTATTGGCTGTGGATAACGTGATTATTTGCGCCGGTCAGGAACCGTTCCGGGAACTTTTTGACCAGTTGTCGGACTCTGGGGTGAACGCACATCTGATCGGTGGCGCAGACGTTGCCGAAGAACTGGATGCAAAACGAGCCATTCGGCAGGGAACGGAAGTCGCAGCCAAACTATGACATTACTTATTGCCTTCGCAGTGCTTTCGATTGGCTTTTCCTTTTTGTGCTCCATTCTTGAAGCGGCTCTGCTTTCGGTGACTCCGAGCTACATCGCCTCATTGAAGAAAGAGAGGCCGCAGCTGTTCGCCCGGTTGCGCAAACTGAAAGACGACGTCGATGATCCGCTGTCCGCAATCCTTACACTGAACACCGTTGCCCACACGGTGGGCGCGACCGGCGTCGGAGCCCAGGTAACGGTGGTTTTTGGGGAAGCCTGGCTCGGACTTGCCTCTGCGGTGATGACCCTGGCCATTCTGATCCTCTCGGAAATTATTCCTAAAACCATTGGCGCCAAGTACTGGCGGAGCATTGCGCCACGGCTGCCAGCCATTCTGGGTTTTATGATCAAGGCGCTGCTGCCGTTCATCTGGTTGTCCAAACAGGTCACCCGCCGAATCGGGTCCGGTGAGGCGGACGTTGATATCCGTGCGGAGATCAGTGCCCTGGCGGAGATAGGGAAGGATCAGCAGGCCCTGGACGAAGACGAGCGGCGGATGATTCACAACGTTCTTCGATTCCACGAGATCAAGGTCAGTTCCGTGATGACACCACGGACGGTCTGCAAATACGTTGATCCGGATATCACCTGCGAACAGTTCCGGGAACAGGTCAGAAAATCACCGTTCTCCCGCTATCCAGTAATCGATGAAGAGGGCGAAGCGCTCGGATATCTGCATCGGGCAGATCTGATCAACCTCGATGCCGACGTCGACTTGCTGGAGCACATGCGGAAAATAAAGCGAGTTAAAGGCAACACAAACATCGAATTCCTGTTCTCGGACATGCTGCGAGAGCGGCAACACCTGGCCGTGGTCTATGACGAACTGGGAACTTGGCTGGGAATAGTGACGCTGGAGGACATACTGGAGACACTTTTGGGCACGGAAATCATGGATGAAACCGATAATGTCTCTAACCTCCGCCGGTATGCGAAGCAGCGCTGGAGCCGTCGCCTGAAGAAGTATGGCTCCGGATAGAAGGAGGTTGAGCGGGTTAGCGGGCGGCTTTCAAGGCATTGGAAATTGCCTCGGCTTCAGCTTCAAGTACCTGACTACGAAGGCTGTTTCCCTGGTGCAGTGCCTGCTCGATCTGCTTGCGCTTCATGTCGTACAGTTTGCTCAGAATCTCTGCCTGGCTTTGTCTGATCGGTGCGTTCATGGCGAACCTCCCCATAGTGACACCTGTCGGTATTCTTTACGTTTCAGACCGGGTAATGGCCTTCATTGAAAACAGATGCATAACCCGGGCCAGCCAAGGCATGGCGAACATTACCTGACAAAACGCGAGCGGTAGGCGCCCGGAGAAAGCCCGGTATGTTTGCGGAACAGCCGAGTAAAAGAACTCACGTCTTCGTACCCTACCAACTGGGTGATTTCATCAATTGGCAAACGCGATTTCTCCAAATGCTGACGGGCCACCTCAATCCGAAGAAGCTGCAGGTATCCGGTGGGCGTGTCGCCGGTTGCAGCCTTGAATCGGCGAATCATAGAGCGCTCCGTTAGTCCGCCTAATGAGGCCAGGCGTTGGAGGGTTATGGGTTCACTGTAATGGCCATCCAGCCAATCCTGTAGTTTAAGAATGGCCGCGTCGGAATGGTAACGGCGAGCCTGCAGGGCGCTATAAGGCGCCTGACTGGTCCGCCCCGCATCAATTACAAACGCCTTCGCCAGCTCCCGCGCTACCTGAGCTCCGGCGTAACGTTCCACCAGGTAAATTCCCAGATCCCACCAGGCCATCCCGCCCCCGGCACAGGCAATGTCGCCGTCCACCGTAACCAGCTTGTCCGGTTGCAGATTCACCGCCGGGAAACGCTGCCGGAACTGATGACTAAAACCCCAATGTGTCGTCGCCTGACGCCCGTCCAGCAGCCCCGCTTCGGCAAGCATGAATGCACCGGTACAGTTACTGGCTACCCGGACCTGGCCGGCGTCTGACGACCGAAATCTGCTCAGCCACTCAATAAGTTCCGAATTCCCGGCCAGAACAACCTCGATCGGACCACCAATCGTCGGGATCACAACCAGATCGCTGTCGTCGCCACCTGGCAGCAGATCATTCCAGGCTCCATCCGGCTGAATGGTCAGCCCGTTTATGCAGCGGCACGGTGCTCCATCCTTTGTCAGAAGTCGCGTTGTGAACTGGGGTTCTGGCGTTTCACCGTTAATCCGCGCCCAGGTAACGCCGGCAAGACGGAAGAGATCAATAATCCCGGTGATAGCACTGGCAAGTGCTCCATCAAACCCGATAACAGAAACGGTTCGCATACAAACTCCAACGTAGGGCGCCAGCGGGGCATTCCCTCCCGGGACTGTCTGCAGCATGGATGCTGCAGTCAAGCTTACATGGACGTATTCACAGCGTGTCCCGGGAGGGAATGCCCCGCTGGCGGCCGGCCGCCAAACGTCCGTTCAGTGCTCCAGAGGAGTGGGGTGGCAATATTGACCATAATTATGTCATAAACGCCGGTTCCCAGAAAAAACCAGTTGTGAGAGGCTGTCGACAACAAACAGGAGACCAAGCATGACCGACACCCTGATCGACCGCCGCGACCTGGCGTTCCAGCTCTACGAAGTTCTCGATACCGAAAACCTCACCACCCGCGAGCGCTTCAGCGAACACAATCGCGACACCTTCGATGCCGTCATCGAAACCGCTGACAAGATGGCCCGGGAAAAATTCGCGACCCATAACAGCGCTGCCGACAAAGACGAACCAAAGTTCGTCAACGGCCAGGTCGAGATGCTGCCGCAGGTAAAGGAAGCCTTCGACGCCTATGCTCAGGCCGGCTTCATCGCAGGACGTTACGACTATGAGCTCGGTGGCATGCAATTGCCCGAATCGGTCATGGCCGCCTGCAACGGTTTCTTCACCGCTGCCAACCCGGGCACCGCCGGTTATCCGTTCCTGACCACAGCCGCTGCCAATCTGATCCGGGTTTTCGGCAACGACCAGCAGAAAAGCACCTTCCTGCCGAACATGCTCAGCGGCCGTTTCAGCGGCACCATGGCGTTGACCGAGCCCCACGCCGGCTCCTCACTGGCGGATATCCGGACCTCGGCGTCTCCCACCGATGAAGGCCACTACCTGATCAAGGGCGCCAAGATTTATATTTCCGGCGGCGAACAGTCCATCACCGACAACATCGTTCACATGGTGCTGGCCAAAATCAAAGGTGCCCCGGCAGGCGTTAAAGGCATCTCTCTGTTCGTCGTGCCCAAGTTCCTGGTGGATGACGCGGGCAATCCGACTGAACGCAACGGCGTCAACCTGGCTGGTCTGATCCACAAGCTGGGCTACCGGGGCACCACGTCCACCGCACTCAGTTTCGGTGACGACGCCCCCTGTCATGGCTATCTGGTTGGCGAGCCTCATCAAGGCTTGAAGTACATGTTCCAGATGATGAATGAGGCGCGGGTTGGTGTCGGTTTTGGCGCTGCCGTAATCGGCTATCGGGGTTACATGCACAGCCTGGAATACGCCAAGGACCGGCTACAGGGCCGCAAGGCAAGCGAGAAAAATCCCGAATCACCACAGGTGCCTATCATTGATCACGCCGACGTTCGGCGCATGCTTCTGGCTCAGAAAGCCTACAGCGAGGGCGGCCTGGCCCTGTGTCTCTATGGCGCCCGACTGATGGATGACCAGCACACCCATCCGGACGAACAGAAACGCGCAGAATCCGGGAAACTGCTAGACCTGCTGACCCCGGTGATCAAGGCCTGGCCGTCGGAATACGGTCCCAAAGCTAACGATCTGGCCATTCAGGTCTACGGCGGCGCCGGCTATACCCGGGAGTATCCGGCGGAGCAGTGCTGGCGGGACAATCGCCTGAATCCGATTCATGAGGGTACCAACGGCATCCAGGCCCTGGATCTGCTGGGCCGGAAAATCTGGCAGGACCAGAGCCACGGTCTGCAACTGTTGATGCAGGAGATGCAGGTGGATCTGCAGGCAGCCACCACCGATCGCTGCCAGCAGTGGGCCCTGTCCCTGAGTGAAACTTTGCAGCAGGCGGTGAAGGTCACCCAGAGTTTGGGTAAGTCCCTGATGGAAGGCGATCCCGACAGAACCCTGGCCAACGCCTCCTGCTACTTGCACCTTTTCGGCCACATCATGGTGGCCTGGATGTGGCTCCGCCAGGCCAACGCTGCGGCCCATGCCCTGGGTTCCGCCAACACCGATGACGAGCGCAACTTTTACCAGGGCAAGCTGCAGGCGGCCCAGTACTTCTTCCACTGGGAACTGCCAACCGTGGCTCAGGATCTGGT
>CAZFQI010000129.1:0-8284 GCA_964520755.1 uncultured Marinobacter sp.
CAGCCCCGCCCGGCCGCTCGTACTTCTGAGTGGCCTTCAAATGAATCAAGGAAACCTCAAGAGTATGGGTGAGACAGAGATTATCAGCGCAACCCGCAAATGGGTCGAGGACGTCGTCGTTGGCTACAACCTGTGCCCGTTTGCCAAACGGGAACTGGTCCGGAACCGGGTTCGTTTCGTTGTGTCGGAAGCAAAAACCGAGGACGAGCTGCTGCAGGCATTGCACTCGGAACTTCAGCGGTTGGAAGACGAACCGGAGATCGAAACCACGCTTTTGATCCATCCGGGTGTATTGCAGGATTTCGGGCCCTACAATGAGTTTCTGGATGCGGCCGATGGTTTGTTGGCATATCTGGATATGGAAGGCGTGTACCAGATCGCCAGTTTCCATCCTGATTATCAGTTTGCTGAAACCGAGCCCGATGCCGCGGAGAACTACACCAATCGGTCGCCATTTCCCATGCTGCACCTTTTGCGGGAAGCCAGTCTGGAAGCGGCGATTGATAGTTATCCGGATGTGGATGGCATTCCCGAGAGAAATATTGAGCTCATGAATGAACTGGGTTCGGACAAAATGCGGAGTATTCTGCATTCGTGTCTCGGTGAAACAACCAGAAAGGTCTGAACACATGGGATTGCTTTTCGAGCAAATCGACAGCCAACCGTCGGTTATTGGTGAAATTACGTTGCGCAGGAGGCGGATTCCGGCCATTGGTGACCGGGATATCTACGAGGTGAAGCTGGGCGAGGAATTCCTGATGTCCAGCATGTTCGTGGATGCCGAAGTAGCGCTCTCTGATATCGGGCTTGGCGAAACCGAGGGCAACGACCTCAGTGTGGTTGTCGGTGGCCTGGGCCTGGGTTACACCGCCGTGGCGGCTCTCAGGCATGAGCGGGTTGCCGAGCTACTGGTGGTTGAGTATCTGAAACCCGTTATCGGATGGCATCAGCAGGAGCTGGTGCCCCTGGGTAAAGATCTTAACGCCGATCCCCGGAACCGCTATGTCCATGGCAGTTTCTTTGACCTGGCAATTGCCGATCCGGCGGAGGGTGGTTTCGATCCGGAGAATCCGGGCAAACAGTTCGATGCCATCCTCCTGGACATTGACCATTCACCCCGGGCGCTTCTACACGATTCCAGTGCCAGCTTCTACACCGCCAACAACCTGCGCCTGATGGCCCGGCAACTGAAGCCCCGGGGTGTGTTTGCCATGTGGTCGAACGAGGGCGAGGATAACGAATTCATGGCCGTTCTCAACGAGGTTTTCTCCGATGTGGCCTGCCATGTCGTATCCTTCTTCAATCCATTTCAGAACAGGGAATCGTTCAACACCGTGTATGTGGCCCGCAAGCCGGGTTGAGAAACCGGAGTCTGTATGCCTTTAACCACGCACCGCAGCCGACCATTCAGTTCCAGCCAGCGTCTGCCCGAGCCGGATCAGCCGCCGGTGCTGCATGAACCGAACGAGGCCGGCGCGATGCTGGCGGAGTTTATCCATCGCCACCCTCGCTTGCTGATTCTGACCGGCGCCGGGGTCAGTACGGATTCCGGTATTCCGGATTACCGGGATGGCGATGGCGCCTGGAAGCGCAAGCAGCCGGTTCAGCACAAGGCTTTCATGGAAGATATATACACCCGCCAACGCTACTGGGGCCGCAGCCTGATTGGCTGGCCGGTGATGCGCAATGCCACACCCAATCCCTCCCATCATTACATCTCTGATCTGGAATTGCTGAACCACAGCAGCCTTGTGGTCACGCAGAACGTTGACCGCCTGCACCAGAAAGCCGGTACCCGGGCGGTGACCGATCTGCATGGCCGGGCGGATGAGGTGGTGTGCATGAGCTGCGGCTATCGTTGCGCGCGGGACGAGGTGCATGACCGCTGCGCGGACCTGAACCCCGGATTTCGGAAATATACGGCGGACACAGCGCCGGATGGCGATGCTGATCTGGATGTGGATTTTGAGGATTTCCGGCTGGCGGACTGCCCGAAGTGTCAGGGGATTCTGAAGCCGGATGTCGTGTTTTTCGGGGATTTCGTCCCGAAAGACCGGGTCTACTCGGCTCTGGATACGCTCAAGGCCAGCGATGGCCTCTTGGTGATTGGTTCGTCGTTGATGGTGTATTCCGGCTTCCGTTTCTGCCGGTACGCCAACGAGTGGAACAAGCCCATTGCCACCCTGAATCTGGGGCGTACACGGGCTGAGGATCTGGTGGATCTGAAACTGAATGCGAGGATCGGGGAGACCCTGAAGGCCTCCCTCGATCAGTTATAGCGGTGGTTACATCAGGTTGTAGATAAACACCACGGCCACCGCTACCGGAGTCACAAAGCGCACGGTGATCAGCCAAAGATTGAACATGCCCGGTGACAGGGCCAGTTCCTTCTCCATGGCCTGGCGTGACATCACCCAGCCTGCAAACAGGGCAACCAGCAAACCACCCAGCGGCAGCATGATGTTGGCGGTGAAGAAGTCCAGCAGATCGAAGATGGTCTTGCCTTCCAGCATGGGCACAAAGCCGAGGGGAGCAAAGTCGGCCCAGAGGTTCAGAGACAGAATCGAGGCGATACCCAGTCCCCAGCAGACAAAACCTGCGCCCAGTGTGCTGACGGTGCGGTTCATGCCTTTACGCTCCTCAAGCCATTCGACGATGGGCTCCAGCAGTGAAATCCCGGATGTCCAGGCGGCGAAGATCAGCAGGACAAAGAACAGGGTGCCGAACAGGGAACCCATGGGCATCTGACCGAAGGCCAGCGGCAGGGTCTGGAAGATCAGTCCCGGGCCGGCGCCCGGCTCAAGGCCGTTGGCGAACACGATCGGGAAAATGGCCAGACCCGCGAGCAGCGCCACACCGGTGTCGATGACTGACACGGTCATGGAAGTCTTGGCGATGGAAATATTTTTGGGCAGGTAGGAGCCGTAGGCCATCATCACGGCCATACCCAGGCTCAGGGTGAAGAATGCATGGCCCAGCGCCACCAGGATTCCGGACGTTGTGAGCTTGGAGAAATCCGGCTGGAAAAGGAACGCCGCGGCCTGGCCGAAGTGTCCGGTGGTCATTGCATAGCCCACAACAACCAACAGGAGCACGAACAGGGCCGGCATCAGAATGCTGACCGCCCGCTCAAGGCCCGAGCGAACACCCCGAACAACCACAACCATCACCATGGCCATGAACAGCGTATGCCATGCGAGCAGGGTGGTGGGATCGCTGAGCAGGCCGGAGAAGATTGCGCCGATGGCATCTGCCGACTGACCGGCAATCTGGCCGCTGGCGGTCGTGCCCACGTAGGAAATCGCCCAACCGCCAATGACCGAGTAGAACGAGAGAATCAGGAAACCCGCCAGAATGCCGATGGCACCGACCAGCTTCCAGGCGGGGTTGAGGCGGTCCCGTTCGGCAATCAGGCTCAGGCTCTTGACGGGGCTTCGACCGCCGCGACGGCCGATCATGACTTCCGCCATCATGATCGGAATACCGACGACCGCAATGCACAGCAGATAAACCAGAACAAAGGCGCCGCCCCCGTTCTCACCGGTCACATAGGGGAATTTCCAGATATTACCCAGGCCTACGGCGGAGCCGGTGGCGGCAAGAATAAAGGCAAGACGTGATGACCAGAGCCCGCGTTGGGCGTTTGAACCTTCAAGCGCTCCTGAATGGCTGGCGGCATCTGATGAAGTGACAGACATAACTATCTCCCGGAGTATTTGTTTTTGTATCAGGGTTTAAGAGGGAAGCTACAGTTATCTGCAGCTTCCTGAGGTGTGCGCCGGTGTCAGCTCAGCCGGTGCGAGCCAACCGCTCGGGTGCCAGGCGGGCTCCGGCGGTGTGCTTTTTGAACCGTTCTTCCGCCAGTTCGTTGGCGATCTCCCCGGTGGGGCGCCCCGAGCGGTCGGAACGGTTGAAAATTTCGGTCAGGGTGTCGCCGATGGTCTCGACGTGGGCGCGAACCGTTTCCGGTGTGGCTCCGGTGCGCTCGTAGAACACATCGATGATGCCACCGGCGTTGATGGCAAAATCCGGTGCGTAGAGAATGCCCCGGTCCCGAAGCATGGCATCGTGTTCCGGGTGTTCCAGCAGATTGTTGGCGGCGCCGGCGACAATGCGGGCCTGCAGTTGGGGAATGCTGTTGTCGTTCAGTACCGCGCCCATGGCGCAGGGCGCAACCACGTCTACCGGCAGGGACAGAATGTCCTCGGCGGCGGCCGGTCTCGCTCCCAGCTGATCCACCGCCTGCTGCATGTTGTCCTCGTGAATGTCATACACCCAGAGATCAGCGCCGGCGTCCTTCAGGTGCCGGGCCAGACGGAAACCGACATTACCGATGCCCTGAATGGCCACCTTCAGACCGTTCAGGTTATCCCGCCCGAGTTTGTGTTTTACTGCTGCTTTGAGGCCAATGAAGGTGCCGTAGGCAGTTGCCGGTGATGGGTCGCCGTTGCTGGGATTGCCGTCGAATCCGGTGCGCGAGGCGATTCCGGCGACGTGGCCGGTATGTCGGCCCATGACCTTGAGGTCGGGTACGCTGGTGCCGGAGTCTTCCGCGGCAATGTATTGGCCGCCAAGGCTCTCAAGATGGCGCCCCATGGCTTCCATCATTGCCTCGGTCTTCTGTTTGCGTGGGTCACCGATAATGACGGATTTGCCGCCACCGAGATCCAGGTTGGCCAGGGCGGATTTGTAGGTCATGCCCCGTGACAGTCGAAGTACATCGCGTACAGCCTCTTCATCCGAGGCATAGGGAAACATCCGGCAGCCGCCCAGTGCAGGACCTCGGGAGGTGTTATGGATGGCAACGATGGCCTTGAGGCCGGTTTCGGGATCGCAGAAAAAGGACAGATGTTCGTGGTTATCGAACTCGGGATGGCTGAATAGCATTGTGAAATCCTCTCCCACTGAGCCGGATCTCGGCATGAGCGGGTATCTTGTTCTTGTCGACCGGCTTGTGGCCGGCGTTCCGATTTCAGGTGTCCGTTTTTCGGTTGGGGGTTACCCATCAAAAGTGCCCTTTTGGGGCTGGACGAAAAACAAACTAGCGGCAATTGACGTTAACGTCAACATGCAAAAGTGAACTATTAGATGCAAGCGTCATATCAGGTGTTCGCTTATCGTAAAACGATTGCAGCAATCATGGGGTTACCGGATCTGGTTAATTTATAATTGAGTCATGTATCCGAACTCGGAATTTCTGAGTGGAGGTAAATCATGAAACGGCTTTTTTATCTTGTAGATTCCATTGGCAGCCTGGAGGAGATCTCCGAGGACCTGCACGAACGGGGAATCACAGACTGGCGCTTTCACATTGTCAGTAAGGATGAAGCCGGTCTTTACACCCATCGCCTTCATTCTGCCAGTGTCCTGGACAGGACCGACCTGCCAAGGTTTGTTGAGCGTGGCATGATCATTGGGGCACTGTTCACACTGTTTTTCGTCGTTCCCCTGGCTACCTGGGGTGGTCTTGGTTGGCCGTTGGCCGCCTTTGTCGCCATGGGCGCGTTCGCCATCATCGCAGGGGGCTGGCTGGGCGGCTTCGGCGGTATCAACGCCGAGAACTACCGCATCCGCAAATTCCATCAGGCTATTGAGGCAGGGCGTCACCTGGTCATGGTTGATGTGCCCAAGTCGGATTTGGACGAGATGAAAAAGCTGATGGCCAAGAACCACCCTGAAGCAAAACTGCAGGGCGAGAGCAGCAGCTTCAACAACCCCTTTGCGGCAGGGGACGATCGGGTGCATCTCGTCCATTAGTCGAAGATAAGGTAGTTTCTTCGGAAACTACCTATACGCGTCCCGGCGAAACTGGCCTAGCTTCCACGGATGTCTGTCGCTTCCTATTCTTATCAGCTCCAGCCGGCCCGGGTACGCCTGGAGTTCTTCCGGCTACTTCCCATCTCATTGTTCGTGGTGGCGTTTGGTGCTGCCTTTGGATTGGCGGCCACCCAGAAAGGTCTTGAGCCCCTCCAGGCTGTTCTGATGAGTGCCACGGTGTTTGCCGGGGCTTCCCAGTTTGCCGCCGTTGATATGTGGGGAGCGGAGGTCTCTGTTCTCCCGATGATGGCCGTGGTGTTTGCCATTAATTCTCGCCATCTTTTGATGGGAGCCTCTTTGTATCCCATGCTGAGGGACCTCCCGCCTGGTAAACGATATAGCCTGTTGCTGCTTTTGACCGATGCCAACTGGGCGGTCTCCGCCCAGGAATACCAGAGTGGCCGGCGCAACCTGGAGGTTATTCTCGGGGGCGGCCTTGCCCTGTGGGGGGCCTGGATCATCGGCACGGGCCTGGGTGTCTACTTTGGGGGGCTGTTGCAGAATCCCAAATCCCTGGGGCTGGACATGGTCCTCGGATGCTTCCTGCTGGCCATGGCCCTTGGCGGCAAGAAATCACCCAGGGTGCTTGTGGCCTGGACAGTGGCTGCATTGGCCTCGCTGGCGGCCTGGAAGTGGTTACCGCCCAATACCCATGTGGTGGTCGGTGCCCTGGCGGGCGGTGCTATCGGGTTCTTCTGGCTTGAGCGAAAGCCTGCCGCAGAGGTGACAGGTGAAGCAGGTGTCGACGGAAACGCCCATGACCATTGAAACCACCACAGCTGGCATTCTGTTCCTGATTGGCATCATGACGGTCGTCACTCTGGTAACCCGCTTCGGCGGGGCTTTCATCATGTCGTTCGTAAAGATTAACCCCCGAATCGAAAGCTTTATCAACACAATGGCCAGCTCGGTTCTGATCGCCATTATCGTTCCCATGGCGTTCAGTGGCGACCTTGGGGCAGTGGCCGCTCTGGTCGTCACAGCGGTGATCATGCTGGCTCTGCGCAAACCCCTGCCAGCGATTGCAGCCGGCATCGCCGCTGCCGGTATCGTCCGCTATCTGACCTGACCTCCCGAATGTGAAGTGATTAAAAACTGCTCAAGTCTGGCGCCGACCGGCCGATACACCTGTGTAGTGATAACAGGTACCCGAAGCCATGATTTCCTCCAGCCAGATTTCGCTTTTCCAGGACAGTTCCCGCCAGGTATCGGCGTTTGACAGCACACAGCTGCGCATCAACCGCCAGTCACCAGCGGCGCCCCAGGCTAATGAGAATGCAAGAGGATCAGAACTGACCCTTTTGCGCCAGGCTGCCTACCGTTACAGTAGCCAGGAGCAGCTCGCTTTCAGCGGCAGCAGCACGGTAACCGGCAACGGTCAACAGAGCGTGTTCACCAGTGCCCAGCTTGCCGAGAAAACCACGGATCTGTTTCTGATGGGCCAGCAGGCGCTGAGTGTGAGCCGTGCGGCGCTGGGCGGTGATTCCGGCGTCGAGGGTGGCGGCAGTCTCTCGGTTTCAGCCGGGCGCTACATGTTCTACTCCGAGAGCGAATCCAGAAGCTTTGCCTCCACCGGCACCATAAGTCTCGAAAACGGCGAAACCATTGATTTCACAATTTCTTTGCGACAGTCCCAGTCCCGAACCTACGAGTACTCGGAGCTGGTCCAGATCCAGGAGCGGCCGCTCACCGATCCTCTGGTAATCAACTTCGGCAATGCCACCGCGCGCCTGACCGACACGCTGTTCGAATTCGATCTGAGCGGCGACGGGGAAACCGGCCAGTTCGCCTCCCTGGGCAGCGGCAGCGGCTATCTGGTGTTGGATCGCAATGGCAACGGCAAGGTGGACGATGGCACTGAGCTTTTCGGTCCCCAGAGCGGTTCTGGCTTCGGCGAACTGGCCAGGTTCGACGATGACGGCAACCGCTGGGTAGATGCCAATGATGAGATTTTTGAGTCGCTGTCCGTGTGGGTTCAAACCGCGGACGGCTCGCAGGCTTTGAAATCCCTTGGGGAGGTCGGGGTTCAGGCCCTGTACGTGGATAATGTCGAAGACCGCTTCACCCTTGCCAACAGCCAGGGCGTGCCGCTGGGCCAGATCAAGGGAGCGGGCATCTATCTGACCACCGACGGGGAGGTCCGCACCCTGGAAGAAATCGATCTTGCAGAACAGGATGCCGCAGACGCGCCGGCCGTGGAGACCGTCCTGAGTACTGACCGTGGGTCAGCAGATCGCGGTGGTAGCGGTGGTCTGGTGGAAGCCCGGGTGGAAGCCATCCGCTCGGCCCTTGAAAAGCTGAACGAAATCCGCGAGAAGCAGAAAGCGTTCATCGAAGAGTCGAAAGAATCCGGCAAGCCTGAATCACCCATCGTCGACTACCTGAAGCTGATCGATAAGATGCGACTGGAAATGCTCAATAGTCAGGACGAGAAGAGGCAGGCGGCGAGCCGGTACCTTGAGTTTGC
>CAZFQI010000130.1:0-6428 GCA_964520755.1 uncultured Marinobacter sp.
TGGACATGAGCGAGGCAGAGCTTCACCTGTATCTGGACAGGTTGGGTGTGAAAGGCGATGGCAGCCATCGATGACCGCGGTTTAAGACGCCGGTTTGAGTTGCCGGCTGCATTCGCCAGTCAGCGCAGCAGCCGGCAATAACGACGGCGGTTATTTCGCTGTGATAGTGGACATCACCAGCTTGCCATCCTTCTTGATCGGGCCGTCTTCCTTGGCGCCCAGGGTGTACTCGAAAATTCCGGTTTTCATTCCGCCGTCTTCGCTGTGAACCATCAGCATCAGCATGTCACCGGATTGCACTTCCTCCGTAAGGATAGCCGCGACATCCATGTTCATGCCTTTGCGCAACGGTGCATGGGCAACGACAGGGCCGGGCTTCATGGATTCGTCGGTGCGATGAACCACCAGCCAGCCATTCTGTTCGGCAACCACCTTTCTGGCGGATACAACGCCGTTGGCGACGGACTGATCGTTGGTCCAGACACCGGCTTTATGCTCAGCGGCCAGTGCCGAGCCGGTTGCGAAAGCGCCGGAAACCAGGGCGGCCAGCAGTACGGATGTTTTTGCGTGCTTGGTCATTGCGTTCTCCTAAGTCTCAGTGTTTCCCGCCCGTTGGGTTGTTATTGGGCGGGTTAACTGCAGCTACGGGAGCGGGTACGCAAAGTTTCAGGCACCGGTGATTTTTTTGGCGCCGCCTACTGATTATCTTCTTCGGTAGGGTAGAGGTATCCGTGAATCGCCGGCCCGGTGGGCTGGCCAGTGGGTGAACCACCTTCGGGTTCGACGCTGATGCCGAACGTGGCTTCCTTGAGCAGGGCCGGGTCGTAATTTCTCAAGGCCCCCTCATCAAGCGTGAAATCGTTGCCCAGAACGCCAACCGAACGCGGGTTTGGTCCCAGCTCATCTGCCTTGATCCACAACTGATAGGATTTTCCGGGTCTCGGCTCGGCGGTCACCGGTCGGATATTGAGCCGTTGCTCCTTCAGGTCCACTGTGAGCAGGAAGGCCGGCTGTTCATCGTTATGCTGGAACACCGCTACAAACGACTGCGTTTGTGGCGAGGGCTGTGGCTGGAACACCAGAATGGCCATCAACACCAGGGCAGCCACCGAGGCAATCGCCGTACTCCAGCGCCAACGGTTCAACTGACTGTGCAGAGCAACCACGTTAGAGGTTTCGGCCGCCTCGCGGGGTGTCGATTCGATGCGGTCCAGAGCCTTCTCGATTTTTGCGAACAGCGCCGGCGAGGGTTGCACGGGTTCGGTTTCTTCAGCCAGCCTGCCCAATCGCTCTTCCCACTGCAGAATCAGGGCCTCCACCTCCGGATCCTCGCGGCGCCGGGTTTCAACATACTCCCGCTCCCGGGCCGGCAGGGTGCCCAGAACGAACTCTGCAACCAGCATGTCCAGGTCGTCGCGTTCCGTCATGATTCCAGGCACCTTTTGATCTGTTTCAGGGCGCGGTGCAGCCAGGTCTTCACCGTATTGACCGGCTGCTCGAACTGGCTTGCCAGGTCTTCCCGGGACCATCCATTAAGGTAGGCAAGGCGTACCATGTCCTGTCGGTCTTTCTCCAGTTGGTCGATGCAGTAATTCAGTTGATTTGCCGACCGCTGGTCTTCCAGCTGTTCCTGGGCCGATGACTGTCTGCCCGGCATTTCATCCAGCTCATCGCTGGTCATGGTGCGTCCGGCAGGGTGCTTGCGCAGCTCATCAATAGCGCTGTTGCGGGCAATGGAAACCAGCCAGGTGATCGGCGAGGATTTGCCGTCCTGAAATTGCTCGGCTTTCTGCCAGATCTTGAGGTAGCTGTCCTGGATAACATCGTCTGCCCATCCTCTGTCTCTGAGGATACGCAACACGGTGCCCAGAAGTTTCGGGGCAGTTGCCTGATAGAGGAGGGCGAAAGCCTGGCGGTCTTTGCGCGCCACAAGGTGGATCAGCTCAGCAACACGCTCAGTTGTCTCTGAGGGCGACTGCGAACTCAGAGCGTCGATGGCGTTGTCTGGCGGCTGATGGGAGTCAGGCTTCATGGGGCCTCAGGCTCTGATGTCTGATCAGCAGGTTACTGGTTGGTGCGCCGCTGCTCAACAGGAATTTGCCAGCAGGCTGTTACCGGTTGTGACAGGGTAGGCTATAGTCAGGCCTGATTCAGTGTTTGGAAAACAGGGACCTTATACTGTGACACCCCCGGTCAACGAATTTGAGCCAGCCGATATCCATCTCCTCACGGGCATGCTGGATACCATGTCTGATCATGTGTTCCTGCTGCGGCTTGAGGGTGAACGATACCGGCTTGTCTACTGCAACGACGCCATGGACAAGTTCATCAACCAGGCCGAAGCAATGCTTCACGGTCGTTTCCTGGATGAAATAATCCCAGACTCAGAGCTTTATCAGCGGATTGTTGATAACTATACCCGCGCCATTGCGGCCGGCCACATGATCCGTTACGAAGAGACCACCGAAGGCTTCGACTCTGCGCCAATGACCATCTTCGAAACCAGTATTTCACCGCTGTTGGGCAAGGATGACAGCACGGTATATATCTGCGGCATCTCCCGGGACATAACCGCCCGGCGCAATGCCGAAGTGGCGCTGAAAAAGACCAACGAATCCCTGGAGCTTCAGCTGGCCGAAAATCGTCGCCTCCAGCAGCAGCTGCAGGAAGAGGCTATCCGCGATCCGCTGACCAATCTGTTTAACCGGCGCTACCTCCTGGAGAGCCTCAACCGCGAGCTGAGCAGGGCGCAGCGTGAGCACTACCCGGTCACCCTGATGATGGTGGATCTTGATCACTTCAAACAGCTGAACGACGAACATGGCCATGCTGCGGGCGATCAGGTGCTCGTGGAGTTCAGTCGGCTGCTGTCCCATGGCATGCGCAAGGAGGACGTGGTTTGTCGGTGGGGCGGGGAGGAATTCCTGATCATGATGCCGGGGCTCTCAATGGCCGATGCGCACCGGCGAATTGCCGCGTGGCGTCGCATGAGCAGTCCCATGGAACTGGCCATGGGCGACCTGAATCTCGTTGTCCGCTTTTCTTCCGGCCTGGCCACCGCGCCGGAGCATGGCTCCAACCCGGATGATCTGATCAACGCGACCGATGAGGCTCTGTACATGGCCAAGAAAGGCGGGCGGGATCAACTGCAGTTGTCGGGGCAGATGATGAAATAGTTCGGCAACTTGGCTGTGAGGAAGGAAAACCTGCTAGCCCTCCCCACAGTCAGGGGCGTCTAAACGGCTCAACCGCTGACCTGACGCCGGATGTGGTCGATTACTTCTCCGTGCTCGTGCTCGGGGCTGAACATCACAATGTCGGTGTCTGCTTCTGCCCTCACGCTGTGCCCGGGAGGCCAGTAGAACAGATCACCACTGCGGGAAGTTTCTTCCTCGCCATCGGTGTAAATCGCGGTGATTTCGCCGCTAACAACATATCCCCAATGGGGGCTCTGACAACTGTCGTTTTCAAGCCCGTGAAGCAACTCGGTTATATCGGTGCCGGCGCCAAATGAAAAATACTCAGCGCCCATCTTCCCGTAGCCCGTGACATCACCAAAATCGGTTTTCTGCCGAGCTATTGCACCGGGGGCATCGATCCGAACAGGTACATCTTCTTTTGCGATACGCATAAAGACTACCTCCGTGTCGATTTGTTGCCAGGACTTCACCCACTGCGCGCTTACTTCGGGTTTGGCCCTGTCGATCACAATAGCACAGCGCGCTGCTTGCGCCACCGCACCGGCGGCATGCCGGTCCAGCGGTGGAATGCGCGGTAAAAGGTGCTTACCTCGGCAAACCCCAGCGCTTCGGCAATTTCCGGCAGGGAAGAGGTGGAATCGGCAACCACCTGAAGGGCCTTTTCGCGGCGTACGTCGTCTAGAAGCCCATCGAAGGTCTGGCCCTGTTCACGGAGCCGCCGTGCCAGGCTGCGTTCGCTGATGCCAAGGGCTTCCGCTGCGTCCGCCCGGCGGGGCAGAACCGGCCCTATCCGGGCGGTGAGCCACCTTCGTAATTCGGGTACCGAGGCACTGTTGATGGAAAGCGCGGCCAGGCGAGCGGTTGTGTAGCGCTCGTGCACTTGCGCAAGCTGAGGGTCCGCCTGGGGAAGGGGCTGGTCCAGAACGCTATTGTCGATCAGTACCCCGCTGAAGGCCTGCTCGAACTCCACCGGGCAGTTGAATACCGTCTGATAGCCCGCCAACGGCCCCAGCCGCGGTTGGCTGAATTGCACCCGGGCCGGTTGCATCCGGGTTCCCGTAACCCAGCTCCCGAAGCCCACCACCGAGGCCAGCACCGCCTCAATCTGATGCGGACTGAATGCCAGCTGGCCCTGCCTCGGATGGTAAACCAGCCAGGTGGCAGCGTTGCCCGCAACAACCTGGAATCGCCCGCCATCAGAGATCAGCCGCTGGAAACGCTGCACCATCACGATGGCCTCCCGCAGGGTTGCGGCAGATTGCAGCGCAAACCCCACGCCACTGATGCTCATCGGGGAGAACTCCGCTCCCACCTTCAAACCAAAGCCCGGGTCACCGGTGCAGCGTTCGGCGGCGTGCCAGAGCCGGGTAATATCGTCGATCGGCCAGCGTTCCAGTTCGCAGGCGGCTTCCGGAATGCCGGCTTCTGCCAGCAGTTGGTTGGCGTTTAAAGACAGCCTCTCGGCAGCACCGATTACGGTGTTAACCCAGCCAATGGAAACCGTGGCCTCTAAAGTCAATTTTGTTGGCCTCTAAAGTCAATTTTAAAGCCATGGTACCGGTATATCTTTAAAGCTGACAACTCATTGCGATCAGGTCGGATGCGATATGGCCAAGGTAATTACCTCAGATATTCTGGTAGTCGGCGGCGGGCTGGCTGGTATTGTCGCAGCTCTGGAAGGCCTGCGCGCCGGCAAGTCCGTTGTCCTGGCAGACCGGGATACCGAAGAACGCATGGGAGGCCTGGCACTGTGGGCCTTTGGTGGCATGATGCTGGTGGGCACGCCGTTGCAGAAACGCATGAAGATTGCGGACACACCGGAGATTGCCCTGGAGGACTGGCTCAGCTTTGGCGAGCTGGCGCCCGACGATGAATTGCCCCTGCAATGGGCCCGTTACTATGTGGAGCATTCACGCTCAGAGGTATACGACTGGCTGAGCAACGAAGGCATCAAATTCCTGCCGGCGGTGAACTGGGTTGAGCGTGGCCGTTTCGGCGATGGCAACCGTCTGCCCCGTTACCATGTGGTGTGGGGCACCGCCCGGGAATTGGTCCGGTGCCTGATGACCGCGCTGCACCGTGAAAACACCAGCGGCAAGCTTACCCTGCTGCACCAGCATCGCATCACCGAACTGGACCACGAAGCGGGAAAAGTGAGCGGCGCGCTGGCCGTTAATGAGGCCACCGGTGAGGAAGTCCGCTTTGCGGCTTCGGCGGTGGTTCTGGCCACCGGCGGTATCAACGGCAGCCACAAGGAATGCCGGGCCAACTGGCCGGTGGATCGCCCTCAACCCACCCGAATGTTGAACGGCGCCCACCCCTATGCCGATGGCCGCATGCACCACTGGGTGGCCGACACCCTCGGAGGCCGGATTACCCATGCCGGCGAAATGTGGAACTACGCGGCTGGTTTCCCGCATCCGTACCCCCACTTTCCCGGCCATGGTCTTTCCACCATCCCCTGTAAATCGGCCCTGTGGCTGAACCACCGGGGTGAACGGATTGGCCCGGAACCCCTGGTGACCGGCTTTGATACCCACTGGCTTTGCCAGCGGGTGGCAGAACAGGAAAAGCCCTGGACCTGGCACCTGCTGAACTGGCGCATTGCCGCCAAGGAATTTGCCATCTCCGGCGCCGAGCACAACGCCCGCATCCGGGACAAACAGTTCCCCCAGTTCGTGAAAGAGCTGTTGCTGGGCAACCACGCCCTGGTTCGACAGATGCAGCATGAAAGCCGGGATTTCCTGGTGGCGGAGAACCTCGCCGACCTGGCTGGCAAGATGAACGCGCTGACCTGCTCCAACGACATCAACCCGGGTACGCTCCAGGCTACCGCCGATGCCTTCGATGCCAATTTCGCGGCCGGCACCAGTCTCCATGACGATCCCCAGATCCGCATGATCCAGCACGCCCGGGAATGGAAGCCGGACCGCTTGCGCACCTGCAAGCCGGCCCCGTTGCAAAAACCGGGCGCGGGCCCCTACATTGCTATCCGCATGCAGCTGATTACTCGCAAGAGCCTGGGTGGTCTGCAAACCGATCTGCAGAGCCGCGTCCTGAGCGCTCAGGGCGCACCCGTTGAAGGTCTCTACTGTGTGGGCGAAGCCGCAGGCTTCGGTGGCGGTGGCGCCAACGGCAAACGTTCCCTGGAAGGTACCTTCCTGCCTGGCTGTATCATCACGGCCCGGGCAGCGGTGCGTTCTATTGTGGCCGGAGGCTGAATCCTGT
>CAZFQI010000130.1:6528-8193 GCA_964520755.1 uncultured Marinobacter sp.
TCTATTGTGGCCGGAGGCTGAATCCTGTGGCCAAACTATTTAACCGAACCCCTGAACCCGGAAAGCTTGGAGAACAACAATGACAAACGGCGCACAAGCCCTGATGAAAACCCTGGTGGATGCCGGTGTTGAGGTCTGCTTCAGCAACCCCGGTACCAGTGAAATGCACTTTGTGGCCGCCCTGGATGACGAGCCTAAAATGCGGGCGGTTCTTGCCCTGTTCGAGGGTGTGGCCACAGGCGCCGCTGACGGCTATGCCCGCATGGCCGACAAACCCGCCGCCACCCTGTTGCACCTGGGCTGTGGGCTGGGCAACGGCCTGGCCAACCTGCACAACGCCCGCAAGGGCAAGGTGCCGGTGCTCAACATTGTTGGCGACCACGCCACCTACCACGTGAAATACGATGCCCAGCTGCAGTCTGACATCGAGACCGTTGCCCGCAACGTGTCCCCGGGGTTTGTACGCACGGCCAAGAGCACCGAAACCCTCTGCCAGGATGCCGCCGAAGCCATTGCCGCTGCCCGCACAGCACCCGGGCAGGTTGCCACGCTTATATTGCCGGCGGATGTGTCCTGGGGGGAGGGCGGTGTGCCCAACGCGCCCATGGCACCGCCGACACCAGCGCCGGCCGACGATGCCACGGTTGAGGCCATTGCCAAGGCCATCCGCTCCGGCAAGAAAACCGCCCTGCTGATGGGCGGCCATTCCCTGCGCGAACCGAGCATGCTGGCGGCCGCCAAACTGGCTGCGCACAGCGGCGTGACCCTGCTGGCGGAAACCTTCCCTACCCGCATTGAGCGGGGCGCCGGCCTGCCTTACATCGAACGCCTGGCCTACCTGGCTGAACTGGCGACGGTACAACTGACGGATGTGGAACAACTGATCCTGGTGGACGCCAAGGCGCCGGTCTCCTTCTTCGCCTATCCCGGCAAGAAGAGCTACCTGGTGCCGGATACCTGCCAGGTGCATACCCTGGTGGCGCCCGACCAGGACATTCTTGCCAGCCTGAACAAACTCAACGACGCCGTTGGCGCCAGCCAGGCCGAACCGAAGCTACAACCGGCGAAACGGCCGGGCCGGCCACGGGGAAAGCTCACCGCCGAGAAAGTCTGCAAAGCAGTGGGTGAACTGATGCCCGAGAACGCCATCATCGTGGATGAAGGCATCACCTCCAGTCTGATGCTCTCGGTAATGACCGCCGGCGCGCCCCGCCACGATATGATCACCCTCACCGGCGGCGCCATCGGCCAGGGCCTGCCCAATGCCGTGGGTGCCGCCGTGGCCTGCCCGGACCGGCCGGTTATCGCCCTGATCGGTGACGGCACCGCCATGTACACCATCCAGGCCCTGTGGACCATGGCCCGGGAACAGCTGAACGTAACCTCCATCATCTTCAACAACGCCTCTTACTCCGTGCTCAATATCGAACTGGAGCGGGTAGGCGCTGAAGAGGCCGGGGAGAAAGCGAAATCCCAACTGGACCTTCGCGGCCCGGTGATCAACTTCGCGGAAATGGCCAACGGCATGGGCGTTCACGCCGTGCGGGTACACACCGCCGAGGAAATGGCAAAAGCCCTGGAATACGCCCAGAGAATGCCGGGGCCACATCTGATTGAAGCCGTGATCCCGGAATCACTTAGTGGCGTTAAACGCCGTGTGCTGCC
>CAZFQI010000131.1:0-8120 GCA_964520755.1 uncultured Marinobacter sp.
CAGGACAAGGAGCACAAGGTTGATGCCCTCTCTGGTGCAACCCTGACAAGCCGTGGCGTTGAACAACTGGTCAACTACTGGATGGGCGACCGCGGGTACGCGCCGTTCCTGCAAAAACTTCGTGAAGGGGAGGTCTGATCATGGCAGATGCATCAGCCAAACAGGTTCTCTTCGAACCGATCTTCAGCAATAACCCGATTGCCCTGCAGATCCTGGGCATCTGTTCAGCGCTGGCGGTTACCACCAGCATGAACGTTACACTTGTTATGTGCGCGGCGGTTATTGCCGTTACCGCATTTTCCAACCTGGCCGTGTCCCTGGTACGCACCCAGATTCCGGGCAGTATCCGGATTATTGTGCAGATGACCATTATTGCCTCTCTGGTAATCGTGGTTGACCAGGTGCTCAAGGCCTATGCCTACGAGATTTCCAAGCAGCTGTCGGTGTTTGTTGGTCTGATCATCACCAACTGCATTGTCATGGGCCGCGCGGAAGGCTTTGCCATGAAGAATGGCCCCTGGCTGAGCTTCCTGGACGGTGTCGGTAACGGTCTGGGCTACTCTGTCCTTCTGATCTTCGTTGCCTTCTTCCGTGAATTGCTGGGTGCCGGCTCACTGTTCGGTGTCTCCCTGATGCCGGTAGTCAACGAAGGCGGTTGGTACATTCCTAACGGTCTGTTGCTGCTGCCGCCGAGCGCGTTCTTCATCATCGGTCTGGCGATCTGGGGTCTGCGGACCTGGAAGCCGGAGCAGGTTGAAGAGCCGGACTATAAAATGTCCCGCCACGTCGCCAAGGAGGCCTTCTGATGGAACATTATATCAGCCTGATTCTTAAGGCCGTTTTCGTTGAAAACATGGCGCTGGCGTTCTTCCTGGGGATGTGTACCTTCCTGGCCATCTCCAAGAAGATCGAGGCTGCAACGGGGCTTGGTATTGCCGTCGTGGTTGTACTGACGGTGACTGTTCCGGTGAACAACCTTCTGTACAACAGCATTCTGCGTGAGGGCGCCCTGGACTGGGCAGGTCTGCCGAACGTTGACCTGAGCTTTCTCGGATTGCTGACGTATATCGGGGTAATCGCGGCAATTGTTCAGATCATGGAAATGGTACTGGACAAGTATATCCCGGCGCTCTATGCCGCTCTGGGTGTGTTTCTGCCACTGATCACGGTGAACTGCGCCATTCTGGGTGCCTCGCTGTTCATGGTGGAGCGTGACTACACCTTCGGCGAGAGTGTGGTGTATGGCTTCGGCGCCGGCCTTGGCTGGGCCCTGGCGATCATTGCCCTGGCGGGTATCCGCGAGAAGCTGAAGTACAGTGACGTTCCGGAAGGCCTGCGCGGCCTGGGTATCACCTTCATTACTGTTGGTCTGATGTCCCTGGGCTTCATGTCCTTCTCCGGCATCTCACTGTAATTCACCCGGTGATTCGGTTTAACGAAAAGGCGAGACCATGAATACAGAAATTATTCTCGGCGTGGTCATGTTCACCGTTATCGTTCTGGCTTTGGTCGCAGTGATTCTTGCGGCCCGATCCAGGCTGGTAAGCACCGGTGATGTGACCATTGAGATCAACGATGATCCCGAACACACGCTGAAGACCGAAGCCGGCGGCAAGCTGCTCGGTACTCTGGCGAACAGTGGTATTTTCCTGTCCTCTGCCTGCGGTGGCGGCGGTACCTGCGCCCAGTGCAAGTGCAAGGTTCTGGACGGTGGCGGTGCCATGCTGCCAACGGAAAAGACCCACTTCACCAATCGTGAAGAGAAAGAAGGCTGGCGCTTGTCCTGCCAGGTTCCTGTAAAACAGGACATGAAGGTGGAAGTGCCGGAAGAGTTCTTCGGCGTCAAGAAGTGGGAATGCGAGGTTGTCTCCAACCACAACGTGGCCACCTTCATCAAAGAGCTGGTGCTCAAGCTGCCGGAAGGCGAAGAAGTTGACTTCCGGGCCGGCGGTTACGTTCAGCTCGAGTGTCCTCCCTACGAGATCGACTTCAAGGATTTCGATATCGAGGAAGAGTTCCACGAAGACTGGGACAAGCACAACATCTGGCGCTACAAGGCGGTCAACAAGGAAGAGACCATCCGGGCCTATTCCATGGCGAACTATCCGGAAGAGAAGGGTGTTCTCAAGTTCAATATCCGTATCGCCACGCCGCCTCCAGGTACTGACCACAATCCGGGCATCATGTCGAGCTACGTGTTCAACATGAAGCCGGGCGACAAGGTCACGGTTATGGGGCCGTTCGGTGAATTCTTTGCGAAGAAGACCGACGCCGAAATGGTATTCATCGGTGGTGGTGCCGGTATGGCGCCCATGCGTTCCCACATCTTCGATCAGCTCAAGCGCCTGAACTCCAAGCGTAAGATCAGCTTCTGGTACGGTGCACGAAGCGTACGGGAAATGTTCTACGTGGAAGATTTCGACGGGCTCCAGGAAGAGAACGAGAACTTCGAGTGGCACGTTGCACTTTCTGATGCGCTTCCCGAGGACAATTGGGAAGGCGCGACCGGGTTTATCCATAACGTGTTGTATGAAAAATATCTGAAGGACCACCCGGCTCCGGAAGACTGTGAGTACTACATGTGTGGGCCCCCCATCATGAACGCCTCTTGCATCAAGATGCTCAAGGATCTGGGTGTTGAGGATGAAAACATCATGCTGGATGACTTTGGAGGCTAAGCAGTCCTGATGACATTCGGCATGTTTCGACCCGCCAGGGTGGCCCTGGCCAGCGCTTTTACAGCGTTGGCCTTCGCCGTTCTGGCGGGTTGTTCGTTTCAGCCAGAGGAAAAAATCTGGGAGATTTCCGGCCCGGTCTTTGGCACCGGTTACCACATCAATGTCGTATTGACCGACGATCAGGAGAGGCTTGAAACTCTGGCAAACGGCATTGACGAGGTTCTGGAAGGGGTGGACGCGTCCATGTCGACCTGGCGTGATGATTCGGAGTTGTCCCGCTTCAATCAGCGAACGGATCAGTCCGAGTGGTTTCCGGTTTCAGCCGGCCTGTTCGAGGTCCTTCAGAAAGCCGATGAGATCTCTACGCTGACCGATGGCGCCTTTGATGTAACAATCGGGCCAGTCGTGAATCTATGGGGTTTCGGACCTCAGGCAAGGCCCGAACAGGTTCCCACAGAGGAATCGCTTGCAAAGGTTCTTGCCGCCACCGGCTTCGATAAGCTTGAACTTCGTGAGGCGCCGCCGGCGGTGCGGGCAACTCCGCCGCAATACGTGGATTTGTCGGCCATTGCCAAGGGTTATGGTGTGGACGCAGTGGCACGCTTTCTTGAAAGTGAAGGTGTGCAGGCTTATCTGGTGGAAATTGGCGGTGAAGTCCGGGTCAATGGCCGCAAGCCCGATGGCAGCACCTGGCGACTGGCCATCGAGCAGCCCGTGTCCGAGGGGCGTGAGGTAAACCGGGTGGTGGCGCTGGAATCACGCGCTATGGCAACATCGGGTGATTATCGTAACTATTACGAATCGGAAGGGCGTCGCTATTCCCATACAATAGATCCTGCCACTGGTGAGCCGATAGCGCACAAACTGGCGTCGGTCACCGTTATCGCAGACGACTGTATGACGGCAGATGCTCTTGCGACCGGCTTTAACGTGATGGGCTACGAACGGGCCAATGCGGTCGCAGTGAGGGAGAATATCCCGGCCTATTTTATTGTCAGGACAGATGAAGGCTTCGAGACGCACCAGACGCCGGCCTTTTCGTCCTACGTGACTCAATGAGGGGAGGGCAACATGGGTACCTTTCTTTTGGTTTTGTTTATTGTGGTGCTGCTGGTTGCAGCCATGTCCATCGGCGTAATTCTTGGGCGCAAGCCCATTAGCGGAACCTGCGGCGGAATTGGCGCGCTGGGTATCAGCCAGTCCTGCGATATCTGTGGTGGTAACACCCAGAAGTGCGAGGAAGAAAACGAGCGTTTGGCCAATGAAGGTAGAGAGCCGGAAGCTCTGGCTTACGACGCCAGCAAATCCAGCAAGCACTGATCTGTTTCTGATAATTACAACCATCTTTTTACGACGTAGATAAGGAGTCACTGCGCGCATGGCAGAACATCATTACGACGTCGTCGTTATCGGCGCCGGTCCGTCCGGCGAAGGCGCGGCGATGAATGCGACGAAACACGGCAAACGTGTCGCTATCATCGAAGACAAGCCAACGGTCGGCGGGAACTGCACCCACTGGGGCACGATTCCGTCCAAGGCGCTGCGCCATTCCGTCAAACAGATCATCACCTTCAACACCAACCAGATGTTCCGGGATATCGGTGAGCCGCGCTGGTTCTCTTTCCCGCGGGTTCTGCAGAATGCCCAGAAGGTCATTGGCAAACAGGTCAAGCTCCGGACCCAGTTCTATTCCCGTAATCGGGTTGATCTCATCAACGGTCGGGCCTTTTTCATCGACCAGAACCGAATTGAAGTCCGTGGCAGCAAATCCTCGGAAACCCTGCACTTCAAACAGGCGATCATTGCCACCGGTTCCCGGCCCTATTTGCCGCCGGACGTGGATTTCCGCCACCACCGGATCTATAACTCGGACACCATCCTGAACCTTTCGCACACACCTCGCACGCTGGTTATCTATGGCGCGGGCGTCATTGGCTCGGAGTATGCCTCGATCTTTGCCGGGCTGGGCGTAAAGGTGGACCTGATCAACCCGGGTAGCCGGCTGTTGTCATTCCTGGACGACGAGATCTCTGACGCCCTGAGCTACCACCTGCGCAATAACGGCGTTCTGGTGCGCCATAACGAGCAGTATGAGTCGGTTGTGGGGGATGACCACGGGGTGGTGCTGTCCCTGCAGTCCGGCAAGAAAATCCGCGCGGATGCATTCCTGTGGTGCAACGGACGCAGTGGCAACACGGAGAAACTGGGTCTGGAGAATATTGGGCTGGTGCCCAACGGCCGCGGCCAACTCGCCGTCGACGAGCATTACCGCACCGAGGTGGAAAACATCTACGCTGCGGGCGATGTGATCGGCTGGCCGAGCCTTGCAAGTGCCGCCTACGATCAGGGCCGCTCGGCATCCTCGGACATCGTTGATGATGAATACTTCCGCTTTGTGTCCGATGTGCCGACAGGCATCTACACCATTCCGGAAATCAGTTCCGTCGGCAAAACCGAGCGTGAATTGACCGAAGCCAAGGTGCCCTACGAGGTTGGGCAGGCCTTCTTCAAGGATCTGGCCCGTGCACAGATCACCGGAGAAGCGGTCGGCATGCTGAAAATCCTGTTTCACCGGGAGACCCGAGAGATTCTGGGTATCCACTGTTTCGGTGACCAGGCAGCAGAAATCGTCCACATCGGTCAGGCGATCATGAACCAGAAAGGAGAGGCCAACTCTCTGAACTACTTCATCAATACCACGTTCAACTACCCGACCATGGCGGAAGCCTACCGGGTTGCGGCATTGAATGGCCTGAACAGAATTTTCTAGGCTGCCTACCAAAAAGGGGCCAGATGAAAGTGCTCATCTGGCCCCTTTTCCTTTTTCAATCTCCTGGTTTCAGCCCGCTGACACGGCCTCCTGGTTGGACGACACGCCTTCGTGACTCTGTGGTAAAGACAGTGCCGATCTGGCCCGGTTATCAAAAAACATGCGGGTGCTTGTCGGGTAATCGGTAATAATGCTGTCCACTCCCATCTCTTCCAGTTGCAACATGTCGTGAATCCGGTTCACCGTCCACGTAGACACATGCATTCCCCGGCGGTGGGCCTGTTCAACCAGCGTTTTTGAGCATAATTTCCAGTTGATACAGAGGTATTCGCAGCCGAGTCGGTTCGCCATGCTCAGCGGTCGGGGAAACTTCCGCTCTGTGACCAGGCCAATGCGAATGTTCTTGTTCCGCCGCCGGATCTGCTTCAGAAACCAGGTGTCGGAAGAGGTTATGGCCACCGTCTGATACAGGTTGCGGCGCTGTATAACCTCTGTCAGGCGATTGCTGAGAATATTCAGCCGCGGGCGGGTGTCTTTCTTGACTTCCAGTTGCAGGTGTTCGAGATCGTCGAAATGATCCAGAAGGTCCTCCAGTGCCGGAATCCCCGTTGGTGTGGGCCAGGAACTGGTGTTGCGCCGGGCATCCATGGCCGCCAGCTCCGCAGCGGTATACTGGCTGATGCTGCCTTTCTGGCTGGTGGTGCGGTCTACTGAAAGGTCATGCACCAGAACCGGCTTGCCGTCTTTGGACAGCACCAGATCCAGCTCGAAATGTCGGATGCCATGCCGATAAGCATGGACAAATCCGGGAAGGGTGTTTTCCGGGGCCTCTCCCTTTGCGCCTCTGTGTCCGTAGACAATCATTCCGGGGTGTTATCCTTCAGCCGTTGGTAAATGGCCTGGCGCTTCTTCCAGGTGTCGTGGCATAGGCGGATGTCTTCCAGATACGCCGGCAGCTCGTTCATGAGCAGGGCCTGAGGCCCATCCACAAGCGCCTTTTCCGGTTTGGGGTGGAAATCCACCAGCACCATGTTGGCGCCGGCAATCACGCCCTGGGCTGTTGCGTGCATGACGTCGAGAATGCCTTCCGGAGACTGTTCGCGGCTGCCAACCGAGTGGGAGGGGTCTACACACACCGGCATACGGGTGAGGCGTTTGACTGCCGGCACATGGGCGAAATCCACCATGTTCCGGTGGGGTTGGCCTGCCTCGGTTTTCATGCCCCTCAGGCAGAAGATGACGTTGGCGTTGCCTTCACTGGCCAGGTACTCGGCTGCGTTGAGGGACTCATTCAGAGTGATCCCGAACCCACGCTTGAGCAGCACCGGGTAGGTGCTCTGGCGGCCGATGGCCTTCAGCAGTTCGAAGTTCTGGGTATTACGGGTGCCCACCTGCAGCATCACGCCGGTTGGCCGGCCGAGCTTTTCCAGGCAGGTGTCGATTTCCTCAATGTGGCTCTCGTGGGTGATTTCCATGGCGATCACTTTGATGCCATGCTTGCCCGCCTTCTCGAACACCCAGGGCAGGCAGCCCTTGCCGTGGCCCTGGAACGAATAGGGATTGGTGCGCGGTTTGTAGGCGCCCATTCGGGTGCAGACTTCGCCATGGTCTTCCAGAGCCTTCATCATCATGTCGACGTGCTCGGGCACGTCGACGGCGCACAGGCCGGCAAAAATGTTCAGATTGGACTGATTGAACTCCACACCGTTGTAGGTAAAGCCACTTTGACGGCGATCATCCCGATGGCGGCCAAGAATACGGTAGTCGTCCGAGATGCGAATGGCCCGTTCAACCGCAGGCAGCGCCTCGATTTCTTCCTTGTTCAGGGGCTTGGTGTCCCCGAGAAGATAAATCTCGGTCAGCCTCTGGGTAGCACCCTGAACCTCATGAACCCGAACCGACACGTTCGGGAGATTTTCGAGGTAGTGCATGGTCTGTCGGTATTCTTCGCTGTCCAGAGCGGTATTCGGATGAAGAATGGCTAACATACGGTCTCCTTTTAAGAACCGGCGTCCTCTGCCCGGTGCCGCGCCTGCATGAACTCCCGGTGATTGAGGTGCAGCAGGTCTGCCATGCGGCGAATAAGGTGTTCTTCGTATTTGTCGATGCGTCCGTCCGCAAACGCGACGCGCCAGATGCTCTCAAGCAGGGCCTGTTTGCCTTCCTGGTCCAGATGCTCGTTGATCTGGCCGGTAAACTCATAGAGCGACGTGGCATCGTCTGCGTGGCTCAGGGCATCCTGAAGAATCTCTTCTGCTTCGGCCCGGGTGACCTGGTGCGCTTTCACTGCGCCATCGACAATGGCCTGCAGCTCGCGCTCATCTTCATGCTGGTCGATCCGTGAAACCTGAACCATCAAGGCAGTTGCAGCCACGGCCAATTGATGAGAATCCGGTTTCTCGCTCTCAGCTTCCGGTGCCGCAAACAGTTTTTTCAGGCTTTCGATCATGATCGGACAGTCCTACTCCTGCGTTCGTTTTCAGTCGAGCAGTCAGGCGGCCTTGGCCAGCTGCCGGACCCGGTTTTCCAGTTCTATCTGGTCGGCTGTGAACCGGCGAATGCCATCGGCCAGTTTCTCGGTGGCCATGGCGTCTTCATTGGATTCCCAGCGGAACAGCTTCTCGTCGATGGTGCCAAACTGATCCGGTGAGCTGGCATTATCTGCGACCAGT
>CAZFQI010000132.1:0-3385 GCA_964520755.1 uncultured Marinobacter sp.
CTGGTAGCGGCCACCCACCAGCCGCTGCAGGCAGGTATCGAAGACGGCAGCTTCCGGCGGGACCTGTTTTACCGCCTGAGCCAGTTTCCGCTGCGGGTGACCCCCTTGCGGGAGCGCCCCGACGACCTCGAAGCCCTCAGCCGTCACTTTATCCGGCTGTATACCGAGCGTGAGGGTGGCGGGCCCATGGGCATTTCCAGCCACGCTCTGCACCTGTTAGCCGGATACGACTTCCCGGGCAATGTCCGTGAGCTGCGCAACATCATTGAACTGGCCTGCCTGCAGACCCCGGGCGGGGATGATATCCAGCCGGAAGTTCTGAGGATTTATGACCTGTTTGAAGAGTCCGATGGCTGGACCAGCGCACCCTGGGATGCCAGAGAAAGAAATCCCGTTGATCTACCCGCTGTGGAAGAGATCCGAGATCTTAAAGCCGCGGCACAGGCCTTTGAAGCGGCCATTATTCGTGAGCGTCTGCGCCAGTACGGTGGCAACCGTGCCCAGGCGGCGGAAAGCCTGGGGCTGCCGAAGCGAACCCTGGCCCATAAATGCCTCAAGTATCAGGTGACCGATTCATGATTCCCCGAAAAGTGCGTTTTATCGGTCGCGTTACGACGGCACTGACGCTGGCTTTCCTGATCTCCAATGCCTGCGCTGATCAACTCGAGGATGCCCGGCTTTGTACGGGCGAGCCTCAGAGGCTTGAGCGCCTGTCCTGTTTTGACGAGGTCTTTGGTACGCCACTGGCTGCATCCGGAGCGGAAAAAACAGCCCCGGATGCTCGACGATCGGAACGGTGGCGGCAGGCCTACGCCAGCCTTGATGCAGAAAATGCCGGTGCCGGTGTGCTTTACCGGAATACCGGACGAGCAGCTGGCCAGCTGGTGACGGTTCCGGCTCTGGGCGTTCGACCTCCCAGACCTCTGCTGGCCCTTCAGTGCCACAACAACATCACGGAACTCACGCTGATGCTGCCAGAGGCGATGGACGAGGAGCGGATTCGGCTGGGGTTTGGCCGGGGGCAGACCGTCTGGCGGGTGCGGGACAACGGTTTCGTGCTCAGTGGCGGCAGGGGACTGCCAGCCATTCGTACCGTGAAAGCCATGATCGACGGCACAGAGGCGCGCATTGACTCGCCCAACAGCCGCATTGATGGCCTGCTGTTTGACCTCTCGGGATACCGCCGGGCAATCGAACCGCTACGCGAGACCTGTGGCTGGTAAATACCGGCTGAACCCAGCGATTCAGGACAGCAACATGCAGATCATTGAGCAACATCCCTACGTTGAACAGGTTGTCTCACCATTACCTGGCGATTCCGGTGTCGGCGAGGCACTCAGAGACGATGCAACGCTCGAGTCTCTGGAAAACGAGATCATGAAGGTGGGCTCTCTGGCCCATACCGACATCGACTGGAGCAAGGTTGAAAGCGATGCCCTGACGATTCTCTCGGACCGCAGCAAGGATCTGAAAGTCCTGGGTTTTCTTCTGGTCGCCCTGCAACGCGGTGGTGATGGTGAACGGTTTGCCCTGTCCCTGTATCTGCTGCATAGGGTTCTGGACGAATGGTGGGAGCAGGCCTGGCCCTACCCTGGAGAGACGGGCAAGCGGGCCCGCAAGATGATGTTCACCCAGATGCTCCAGCGCGCCGGCAAAGGCGTAGACGCCCTGGCGTTCGATGGGAGCGTTGGCGATGGTCGGGCGTTCTGCCTTGAACTTCTGGCCAGATTGATGGACCAGGCCGCTGGCCGGGAATTACCCGAGGAGTCACTGCAGGATCTTAAACGGGCGGTTGAAAAGCTTCCCAGGGTTAACGACGCCACGGCAGCCCCCGAACCCCGTCCGCCGGCAGGACCGGTCAGCCAGGATTCGGGAACGGAAACGCCAGAGCAGAAACCCGCATCGTCGAAGCCTTCCCTGGGGGCACTCAACCTGGACCCGGGTGATGAGCGAGCAACCCGGCAGAGTCTTCTGAAAGTCGCGGACATGCTCACCGAAACCGGGCCGGACCAGCCTCTGGGGTACCAGATTCGCCGTTACGCTATCTGGCAGACCATCACTACGGTGCCGCCGACACGGGATGGAAAGCGTACCGATCTTGCCGCCGTGAGTGCCGATCGTGTGGCCGACTATCGGGAAGCCCTGGAAAAATCCGCAGACCTGGCGTTGTGGCAGAAAATCGAGCAGAGCTTGTCCGTCAGTCCGTTCTGGCTCGACGGCCATTGGTTGAGTGCCCGGGTAGCAGCGGCCCTGGGCCATCATGCCTGTGCTGAAGCCATCCGTGTTGCTGCAAAGGAGTTTGTTGAGCGGCTAACCCAGTTGCCGGAGCTCACCTTCAACGATGGCACCCCTTTCCTCTCCCGCGAGGCGGAAGAGTGGCTCTGGTCCGCGCCGGCCACCGGTGGATCCGCTGGCAGCGCCAACGCCTGGGAGCAAGCTTATGACAAGGCCCGGGATCTGGTTTCACAAAAGGGACTGGCTGCCGGGATGCAACTTCTGGAGGACGGTCTGGCGGAAGCGAGAGAGCCAAGAGACCGCTTTTACTGGCGTCTTGCCAGCGCCCGATTAATGAAAGACGCGGGCCTGAAATCACTGGCCACGCAGCAGGTTCAGGACCTGCAAACGCAGGTTCGCGGGCTGGCTCTCGAGGACTGGGAGCCAGCCCTGATCAGACAGCTTGAAAAGCTGGGCTGATCCCCGGAACACACCAAGGAATCACAGCAGGAATGGACACCATGTGGAGAAAAGCTTTACTCATCGGTCGCTGGCTTCTGCCATACCTCAAAAACGCAGCCCCGGTCACCCTGGTACTGGGCATTATTGCCTTGCTGGTGGCCACCTGGTGGCTGGGGCCACGCTGGGAGCTGAATGGTGCGTTTCCATTGGCGGCCTGGCAGATGCGGGCCCTGGTAACCCTGGGCGTTGTCCTTGTGGTCGCCATGGTGTGGGGCATGATGCTGGCGCGCCGCCTGCGCAAGGTGAACGTCCGGCAGGCCGAAGCGCAGAAGGAACAGGAAGATCCGATTCTGCCCATGGAGCGCAAGCAACAGCGCCTGCTGGATCGCCAGCTGGCGGCCCTGAAAAGCAACCTCCCCGGCCGCAAAGGCATTTACCGGCTGCCCTGGTATCTGGTGATGGGCCTTGAGGATGCTGGCAAGACCAGCCTGATTCAACGCTCCGGGCAGACCTACACGCTCACCAACGTAACCCGTAACAATCGGGTGGATCGCAATGCCTTCGGTTTTGACTGGTGGATCGGCGATGAAGGCGTGCTTATCGATCCGGATGGTGAACTGCTGAGCCAGAGTCATGGTGAGGGCGCTGGCGCGGAGATCCAGCAGCGTCTTTGGCATCATTTCATCGCCTGGCTTGAGCGAAATCGCCC
>CAZFQI010000132.1:3485-8108 GCA_964520755.1 uncultured Marinobacter sp.
GGCTTCACCTTCAGCCTCGAAGGCCAGATGGATAACGACGATTGGCTGAACCAGTTCGCTGACCGATACACCGCCATGGTTGAGCGGCTTACCGATCGCTTGCCGGATGTTCTGGCCAATACCCGGGATGCCGAGGAACGGGCGGCGGCCTACTCCTTTACCCGTCAGCTTGCCGGCCTGAAGCCGGTTCTGGAGCATTTCCTGACCGACCTGCTGTCAGCAGATGTGTTCTCTACGCCGGCGATGGTTCGCGGCACCTACTTCACCTCGGTGTTGCAGGAGGGCGTGCCGGAGGATGCCTTTGTCTCAGCGGCTGCCGCCAACTACCAGATTGCCGGGCCCATCCAGCCTGCTCAACGGGCAGGGCAGTCCGCTACGCTGTTTACCCGGGCACTGTTCCCCGAGATCATCTATCCCGAGGCCGGCCTGGCCGGTGATAATCGACGGGTGATTCAGTCCCGGCAACGCCGGCTGGCCGTGGCCGCCGTGGTGGCTATTTGTGCCGGTGCGGGTATGACCGCCGGCTGGCAGCATTTCTTTATCAAGAATGCAGAGGCCGCGACCGCTGTGGAAAACCGTGTTCAGGGATTCATCGATAACTGGCAGCCGGTGGGCTTTGAACCGGACAACACCGGTCGGAACCTGCTCGGCCCGCTGGATGAACTTCGTGAGGCAACGCTGGCCTTTGGCGACCATCGCCGGAACTGGCCGTTGCTCAGTGATATGGGTCTGTACCGTGGCCATGAGGTGGGCCCGGAAGTTGAGGAATCCTACCTGGATATGCTGGCATACCAATATTTGCCAGCCCTGATGTTCGGTGTGATGGCCGAGATGGGTCAGGCGCCGGAAAATAGCACTGAGCGCCTGGAGCATCTGCGGGTATTGCGCATGCTGTATGACGCCAGTGGTCGTCGGGACGATATTGTGACCCGCTACATGCAGAACCACTGGCAGCAGGCATTCCCCGGCCAGAGTGAACTGCAGCAGCGGCTACTGGGTCATCTGGACTATGCCATGGCGCATACCGATCTGGCACAGCTCACGCGCCAGGGCGATGCGGTTGCCGATATGACCCTGGCGCCGTTTCGTAGCAGTGTCGAGTGGGCACAACACGAGCTTGGCCGGATTGCCACGCCAGACCGGGTCTATCGGGATCTGGAAATTGAAGCAGAACAGGAATTCCGGGCACCACTGGAACTGGCCAGGGCATCCGGGCCGGCATTCAGCACGGTTTTCACCCGGGTGGATGGTTATGGCGAGCCGTCCGACTCGGGGGCAGCGGTGGAGGAAGACCCATTGACCATCCCCGCGTTGCTGACCCGGGAGGGGATGGAAAAGTGGTTCTTGCGCAAGTCCGGCTCGGTAACGGAGCTGGCCCTGGTGGACGCCTGGGTGCTGGGCCGTCGGGACAACGTTGATTTCAGCAAGGCGGATGAAGCCAGACTGCTGGCCAGTTTGCAGACCCTCTATGCCGAGCACTATGCCGAGGCCTGGCGTACTGCCTTGAGCCGAATCGATATTCAGCGGTTTGAGGACCTGAACCACGGCGTACGTATTCTAGAGAACCTGACCAGCGGCCATGAGCCCCTGGCAAGCCTGCTCGGGCAGGTTCGCCGTAACACGCGCCTTGTGCCTGCGGCAGAAGGGGAGGGTGCCGCAGCCCGGGAGCTCCTGGAGCAGTCGCCCCATTTCCGCATGCTGCAGGATATCGAACGGCAGTTTGCGGAGCTCAACCAGTTGACCCGGGAAAATGGCGATCAGCCAACCGGGCTTGAACAGATCATGCTGGTGGTCGGGGAACTTCACGAATACATGCGCAACATCCAGGAAGCGCCAGACAAAGGCAAGGCTGCGCTGGCCGCTGCCCGGGCCCGCATGGGCCTGCAGGGAGTCGACCCGATCTTCACCCTGCAGCGCATGGCCGACAACCAGCCGGAGCCCCTGAGCCGGCTTCTGAACCGGTTGGCTACGGAAAGCTGGCGAGTGGTTCTGGACCAGGCGGTGGCGCAGCTAGAGCGTGAGTGGTACCGCGAGGTGTATCAGCCTTTTCAGCAGAATCTGGCCCGCCATTATCCGTTTAATCCGGACTCCGGGCGGGATGTTGCACTGCAGGACTTTGAACGGTTCTTTGCCCCGGGCGGCGTATTGGACGCCTTCTATCAGGACAACCTGAAACTGTTCCTCGAGGATCACCCGGAACAGGTGGGCGATGCCCGACGTGCCGGTCTGGTACGCGGTGCGGTACTGACTTCCCTGGAAAATGCCGACCAAATCCGCAGGGCCTATTTTACCCGGGGTGGTTCCCTGGATGTGGAGTTCGCCCTGGAACCGCTCAATCTCTCAGCCAACAAGCGTCGTAGTGTGGTGAATGTCGACGGCCAGCTGGTGGAATTCAGCCATGGCCCGCGCCAGAGTATTCCGCTGGTCTGGCCCAATACCCTGAGAGACTCTGTTGAGAGCCGTATTACCCTGGTGCCGGTCCAGGTGAACCGTTCACCCCGAAGCCTCTCGGAAAGCGGGCCCTGGGCCCTGTTCCGACTGCTCGATAAAGCCGACATTACCGGCGTGAGCAGCAGCGCGGTGGATGTCCGGTTCCGGGTTGACGACGGGCAGATGCGTTATCGTCTCCACGCGGCCAGCAACACCAACCCGTTCACACAGCAACTACTGGCGGGGTACCGTATACCCCGCAGCTTGTATTAAACTCTCTCAGTACACCAGGGCCGCCCTGATGAGAGCAGGAGGTTTTCATCAGGGCTGAGCCTTCGCACAGGATGGTGCGAAAGCCCGGATTTTCTTTTTTTCTTCAGGGACCGAAGACATGCCCCAGGCAAGCGGACTGCAATTCACCGCCACCATTGGCGAATACTCCTCTGATCACTTTTCCGTTGTTGGCTTTGGGCTGACAGAACGGCTGTCCGAGCTGTTCCAGGGACGGCTTGACCTGGCCAGTACCGATCCGTCTGTTGGCGCCTCGAACGTGCTGGAGCAACCGGTGGATCTCGTGATCTGGCAGGACGGGGTACCGCTGCGTCGCTTTACCGGCGTGGTCAGCGAATTCGCTCGAGACGATTCCGGCCATCGGCGTACCCGCTACGAACTGGTTTTCCGGCCACCGCTCTGGCGCCTGGCGCTGATGCACAACAGCCGTATTTTCCAGAACCGGGGCACGGATGAGATTGTGCGTACCCTGCTGGAGGAGCGGGGGATCGTCGATACCGTCTTTGATCTTAAACGCGGCCCCGAGGAGAGGGAATACTGCGTCCAGCACCGGGAAAGTGATCTGGACTTTGTCGAACGTCTGGCTGCCGAGGAAGGCTGGCACTATCGCTACCAGCACGGCAGCCTCGATGGTCAGGAGCCACCTGCCCTGATTTTTGCCGATCACCATCGCGATTCGCCATGGCTTGAGGCCGTCCCTTACAACGGCAAAGCAGGGGGTAGTACCCGAGCGCCCTGTGTGTTCCGGTTCGCCTACCGAGAGCGGGTGCGCCCGGCTTCGGTCGTCATGAAGGATTACACCTTCAAAAACCCGGCCTATGCCCTGATGCATGAACAGACTGGCGATCAGCTCCTCCACCGGGAGGATTACCAGCAGTACGACTACCCCGGCCGATTCAAACAGGATGCCAGTGGTCGGCCGTTCACTGAAGCCAGGCTTGCGGCACTGCGCAGCGATGCCAGCACGGCCTTTGGTGAGAGCAATCGTCCGGATTTTGCACCTGGTGCCAGGGTCCCCCTGACCAACCACGACAATGAAACCATGAATCGGGACTGGCTGCTCACGGCGATCACCCACACCGGCTCACAACCCCAGGCCCTGGAAGAAGAGGGTGGAAGCGAACCGACGCGTTACGGCAACCACTTTAACGTCATCCCTGCAGACCGGAGCTGGCGGCCGCTGTGTGAACACAAACCCATGATGGATGGCCCACAGATGGCGGTGGTTACCGGCCCGGAAGGCGAAGAAATTCATTGCGACCAATACGGCCGTGTGAAAGTGCGATTTCCCTGGGATCGATATGCGTCAAATGATGAACACAGCAGTGCCTGGCTCCGGGTCAGCCAGGGTTGGGCCGGCGGCCAGTATGGCTTCACCGCACTGCCGAGGATTGGCCATGAAGTGATCGTCTCCTTCCTGGACGGAGACCCTGACCAGCCTATCGTCACCGGCCGGACCTGGCACGCCACCAACACGCCGCCGTACTCGCTGCCGGAGCACAAAACCCGCACCACCCTGAAAACCAAAACCCACAAGGGCGAGGGCAGCAACGAGCTGCGGTTTGAAGACGAAGCCGGCGAAGAACAGATCTACGTTCACGCCCAGAAAGACCTGGCTCTGCTCACGGAAAACAACCGCACTGAAGTCATCAGGAACGATTGCCACCTGACCGTGGGCAATGACAGCAAGGCTCACATTAAAGGCCGTGACCACGCCACGGTGAACGGTGAAAAACGGGAGAAAACCGGCAAAGACCGCAGTTTCAACGTCACTGGTACGTTGCACCTGAAAGCCGGCGCCGCCTGGCTCAGCGACTCCGGCAACGAGCTGCATATCAAGGCCGGCCAGAAAGCCGTTATTGAAGCGGGTGCAGAAATCACCCTCAAGGCCGGCGGCAGCTT
>CAZFQI010000133.1:0-8012 GCA_964520755.1 uncultured Marinobacter sp.
AAAGTGGAGCTGGCGGACGGAATCGAACCCCCGACCTGCTGATTACAAGTCAGCTGCTCTACCAACTGAGCTACGCCAGCTCACATTCGCCTCGTCAGCGAGGGCGGTATACTACGGATTTTTTTCTGGCGTTGCAACACCTTCACAAGGCCTGATTTCAACGAAATCAAAATTGCTGCCGTAATCCGCTTTCACCGCCTGAACCAGTTCCTCAGCGAGTTCCGGTTCAGCCTCAAAAGAGAGCGCGTAGCTTATCTGATTTCGGGGGAAGTTGACCAGTACCGCATTAAGATTCTGACGTTTTTTTTCTTCCAGCACGGAAATTGCAGATTCCCGGGACTCGAACAGGCCCAGGGAAATGGCATTGCGATTCTCCCCCTCAGTAACCAGATAGGAATCGATGCCCTGACGTTGAATGTCGCGAAACTGCCGCAACGCAACATCTTCAGGCTGGGGCGGGATAAGGACCCAGTGCAAGGGCGGCAACTCTCTCTCGACCTCCTCAACCGTAAAACCTGCCTCTTCAGCAAGGGGCTGATTATCCACGAGCCTGCGAGCGCGCTCCGCACTTTCTATCCAGCCAAGGCGCACACAGGACGGCCCGGACTGCTCCGTCGCCCCTCCAACCTCTCCATTCATGGGCTCCGGTGATTTCAGACTGGCCACCCTCGGCAAACTGCCACTGGCAACTTTGGCCATCCCACCCGAAGGCCCCGCCAGGTCTGGCAGGTAATAAATACCAATACTCACCAGGACCAGCACAAGCGCCAACCACCTCATTCGGACGTGTCCTCGGCATGGATCGCCCGCAAGCCAGACAACACGAGGTCAGGGCGATGGACACCAGACAGGCCAAGACCGATCAGCCGGTTCGCGTCGCCGCCAGTCACCAACACATCAGACAGGCTGTGCTTACAAACGTCAGCGATAACACGTTCGACCATGGCACCCGAAAGCCAGGCAAGGCCATGGTTCACGCATTCGCCGGTACTTCTACCCGGGTCCGTCGCCAGCCCCTGATCGGGGTCGAACCAGATTCGCGCCGCATCGGTCCTGAGACTCCGCAACATCATCTGCAGGCCCGGAAGGATATAACCGCCCAGATGCCGGCCACGCGAATCCACATAATCGACGGTGACGGCACTGCCGGCATCCACCACTACGAAACCCTGTTTGTGGTCGAGCCAGGCGCCGTACATAGCATGCCAACGATCTGCCCCCATTCTCGAGACATGCTGATAGGCATTTACCAGACCGTTACGGGCCTGCTCGGACCAGTAAAACTGTACTGGCGCAGGACAGAGCTTTGCGAGCGAACCCATCAAATGAGCGCGTCGTTCTTCGGAAGCAACGGTCGATATGGCAACACTTCTGACCTGCCTGATGAGCTCTCCGACTGAGCTCACAGGATTCTCCTCTTCGAGTGAACCTGTGCCTGATGCCAGAGTGCGGCCCTGATCATCGAGACACCATTTCAACCGGGTATTGCCTGCATCAATAAAAAGCTTCATGGCACCACTCGCAGACTGATTTCCCCTGCGCGTACCGGAACAACACCTGTGTGAGTCCGGATCTGATAGTTTCCGGCGTCATCAATACCGCAGCCGACACCATCTACATCACCGCCTCGAGCCTGGAGCGGTTTTCCCATAAAGATATCCCGGCGCTGCCAGGGCTCCCGGAAATCCGCGAAACCGACATCGGAAAACAGGGGCACCGCGTCCAGAACGGCATCGATAATGGCACTGGCGATCTGGTTCCGCGACCAGTCCGTTTCCGGGCATGCCCTGGCAAGGCTGCTCCAGGGTTGATCGACACCGTCGGCCCGGGACATGTGGACATTCAGGCCTATGCCGGCGATCACTTGCACCACCCCTTCCTCCAGCTCACCCTGGAGTTCCACGAGAATGCCGCCAAGCTTGCCGTCCGGCAGGAAAATATCGTTGGGCCATTTGAGCCCGATCTCAGGGACTCCGAGTTGCTCAAGGGCATTGGCCACCGCAACACCCAGCACCAGGCTCAATCCATCCAGAACCCCGAAGCCGCCGTGGAAAGTAAGCCCCATACTGAGATACAGATTTTCACCCCGGGGGCTTTGCCACACCCGCCCCCGTCGCCCGCGCCCGGAGGTCTGGCAGTCGGCAATGACCACTGGAATGCCTTTGGCCCCGGCCGTGATCTGCCTGATCACCTCGGCATTGGTCGAATCCACTTCATCGAGCACGGTCAGCGTCAGCTCCTCTTCCCGGCCGGAAGCAATTCCATCAAGGACCGCCACCCGGTCGAGCAGGTCAACCCGCGATACCAACTGGTACCCGCGACCACGAATCGTGGCAATATCAGCACCTTCGTCCATTGCGCGACGGATCTGTTTCCAGATCGCCGTGCGACTGACCCCGAGTTTTTCGGCCAACGCAGCCCCCGAGTGGACCTGTCCGTCACTGAGCAACTCTATAAGTGCTTTGGATTTCATAACACGCATCCGGCCATGAGAGTGGGTAAGGCCGGATTAAACACCAGGGGAAGGAAAAAGACAAAGTCGGCAGCCGGCCTTTGCGAAATGGCTGCCGACAAATCAGGGAATCGGTGTTGCGGTGAGGTTTGCCTTGATATCAAAGTTCTGCATTTTCACACCATATACGGCAGTCTGTGCACCACCAACCGGATGGACCAGATCGATATTATTGATGGAAAGTTCCTTGAACTGGCTTCTCGCTTTCACCGCAAAGCCGAGCGGTCGATTTTCGATTTCCTGGAGACTCGGATTGGCGACATAGCGGTAGCCCGCAGCTGATGAGCCGTCCATGATTTTCTCGTCCCCCCGGTTGCCAACCACGCCCATAGCGTCCGGACCGCCTGCCTTTTTCACGACCCGGGTCTGGTAGACATCGACGGAAAGATCGGTGCGCATGCCAAACGAGTTGTCTTCGGCACCGTCACCATCGAAGTCGCCGCCGTCGCTGGTGTGGATATCATCCAGAACCAGACGCGTGCCCGTTCCGTTCATGGCTTCGCCAGCGCCATTCGTTTGCCGATTGGTTTCCCAGGTCAGCGCGTTTTTCCGGGACTCTCCTGCGGCCTTGGCAAATACCTGCTTCAGGCGGACAGTCAGCCCTTCCTCACCCCGGGTTTCCCAGATGCCTCCGGAGTCGGCGCAGGCCGATGGGCTATCGCCCATGCCGCCGGCACAGACATCACCAGCACCTCCCGGAACGACCGTCATACTGCTGCCGGTTTCATATTTTTGAACCACGAATCGACCAAAACTTCGGCCCGATTCCTTGTCGCCGATCCTCAGGTTGCCGATGTCCATGGTGCTCCAGGCTTCGCCTTTGATAATCGCAAGCCCCTCCTGAGTGACATCGACCGTCATGCCCCGAACGTGGGAGTCATAATCCAGCTCAGTAATCCAGAGACCCTTCTGGGGGACCTCGCCGTTACCCTCATCATAGGGCACTGCGATAACGGCGGCCTTGCCATCTCGAATCCGGACATCGGCATTGATGGTAATACCTTCACCTGATGCACCACCCGGACCAAGCGTCATATGGCCATCCAGCTCGAACTCATAAGCGGGATAGAAGCCCAGCGCGAGAAGCAGTTCCGTGCCCCCCTGCAAGGGAGCATCTTCACTGCCTACCCGCAGGCCGTTGATACGGTAACCCGCACGGATGTCCTCAAAGCCGATGCGCAGACCATCGAAGAATTCTGTGCCGTTGATTACGCCATCACGAGTCACATTGACCGTTACATCACCCCGCCCCCATGACTGCAGGCCGCTGAAGATCACTCTGTTTCCGTCTTCGGTATAGCTGAAATCGGCCAGGCGCAGACTCCATTCCGTCGCAAGCCGCAAGCCCTGTGGGCCGGCATCAGGGTGGCCACCCCCCTGCAGAAAAATCGCATTGGAGTAATTGCGGCCATTGAACACCTGGTCTTCAAGCAGAAAACTGACATTCACCTCTCCGATACTTTGTCCATTGCCGCCCATTTCAATGGCACCAATGTTGAACTGCCCATCCATGGAACCAAGGGTCAGGGCAAGTGCTGGCCGATTCTCCCAGTCGGTCGCCACATCGAGCCTGAGATCATTGATTCGATAGCCGCCGGTGATGTCTCGAAGCGCGAGGGCTTTCCCGTCATCTTTATAGAGAAAGGAGGCCGAATGTAGAACGGTCTCGTTATCGATTCGAAGGCCCTCACCCGAGCGCCCGCCGGCAGTAATTCCCGTGTTGGATGAGAGGTCATAGCTTCCACTCAGACTGCCATAACTGGGTAGCGGCTGGCCGGTGCCGGAATCGACGGATACACCATGGTTCAGAGGGTTGCTGCTGTAACGAATTGCGCCGACCGCCCAGTCTCCGGTAACCCTGGGCGCATTCAGGGCCAGAGTGTCGCCAACCACATCCAGCGTTACCCCCAGCGCCTCCACGTTCATGGTGATATCGTCCAGGAAAACTTCATTGCCGTTGGTGCGGTATCCCAGACGACCACCGGTCATGGTGTAGGCAGAATCAAACGTATAGCCGGCGCCTCCAACAGAGCCACCCTGGCTTATATTCAGATAACCCGTCAGGGAATGGTCGAAGAAGACACCTCCCATGCTGACACCCGGCGCACCGGCGAGGCGGATATCGCCAAACTCGATCCTCCGGTCCTCAACCAGGTAGTCGAGATTGAGAGACGCGTCTTGCTCAATATCGACCCGAACCAGATGATACGCCTGACCTGAAGCATCTGTCGCTGAACCGACCCGGAAGCCTTCCAGGTGAATGCCGTTGCCATCGTCAAAGTAGGATACCCGATCTGCTGTCAGACCAAGGTCCAGCTCCATGGTCAAGCCACTCTGGCCACTGATGTTTGCCAGCGCAGAATCGTCCAGGCTTTTCATGTCGGCGACCACCCACGGGGTGATGATCACCCAGACCAGCCCACTGGCAATCGAGGCAACTGGCTTGATTCTGTTTGAAGCACTCACAGCCTTCACCCCATTCATGATTACGGATTACCCGCCGGAAACACGAGCAGGTTGCCTTCCATCACGACCTCCCCCCGCATATCCACAGAGAATATGTCGGTCTGCTGAAAACCCGGATCGGTGGGTCGAGCCGTGCTGCTGGCGGATATCTTGAACTGAACATCGTTGAACCGGACGGTATTGGGCAACCCCAGCTCCAGTACATCCTGATTGAACAGTTCCCCATCGCCGCCAAATCCCGAATCAACTTTGCGTACCCTCAGTGTCAGCCCCTCAAACGCGAAATTGCCGCGGATATCATCAAGAACCATCCATCCCCCGTTTTCTTTCAACCGGTAGGCAAAGCGGGCGCCGCACTTTTTGTCGGCATCGTCACAGCGTCCGAAATAGCTGTTTTCAACCGGACCACCCATTTCATTGATGCTGATGTCGCCGGACAGATAGATCCCTCCCTGGCCCGAGATCCCTGAAAGCGCTTCATCACCGAGACGGGAGAGTTCTGCAAGGGTCGGCAGTGGAAGGAGCAAAACACTGAGAACGAGCGACGTTCTTTGCAGGATGGCTATCATTGGCTCAGATCCCTCGTTTTGATGTTCAGATGCTGTATAAGCATTCCCTGGACACGGGCAGAGCCAAAATCACGGTCGCCAACATTAAAATTCCCGATCTTCAGGTTGCTGCGGAATTCCGGGTTCGTGTAATAGGACTCGTAGAAATCCCAGGCTTCGGCATCGCTACTACCCCTGAGACCGTCGGCTCCAATTTCGCCCGGCTGGGGCCGCTGGATTGCAGCCACCTCCACCACAAAGTTTCCACTGCCATCAACGTCGAAAAATACCGGCTGAAGCTGGTTGCCAATCGCCAGCTCGAGTGCAAAATTGCTCATCCGAATTCGTGAGCCACAGCTGGAGCCGTCCTGGGCGCAGGCGTTTATCGACAGCTCCGGAGAATAAAAATTGAGCTTGAACTGCCCCACCATCTGACGCCGATCGTTGTCGCCCCAGAGACGCAGATAGCTACCATCGATGGCAGCACTCTTTGCGTGAATATTGATATTGGCAGATCGGTCGTCACCAACCGCCACGTTCATCTGCATGCCGACATCCGCACGCTCCCCGATATAACCCGCCGTCGCCGGGCGGCTCGAACAGGTACCAGTTCCGAGACCAGCGCCAGAATTCATGCAATCGTAACCCTGTCCGGCAGTAACTTTAGTACTGGCCGCAAACTCCAGAACCGCCTTATTGGCGATTCCAATATCATTGCCATCCACCACATCAATGCGCCAGGGATTGAGAAGCCTCCCCAGATTGACCGGCCCCAAGGCCTCGCCGTAGTTGCTATTGGCCCCGGAGATGTAGAGGTGGTTCACAGTAATATCGACATCACGGCCGTCTGTACTCTTGATTCCCCCGATTCGAAAAATCCGTGCCTGCTCTCCGGAGGCATCCGGCTCATCCGTTCCGTGGGAAAATTTGAAATTTTCCAACACCAGGCCGATGCCGGCTCCATCAATCGCGGACATCTCAGTTTCCGAAAGGCCCTGAAGCTCTGCCTCAACATGCACGGGCACGGTCAGAATGGCCGCCATCATGAGAAGGAGGCGCGCGGAAACTGGCAACTGACTGAAAGTGGACCATCTCATAAGAAACCCCTCAGAACAGACCCTTGCCGCGGTCGATGTATTCGGTGCGGTAACGCTGGGTACCATAGAGCGCTTCATTGAGATTCACTTCAGTCGCTCCGTTCGGGATATTGAAGAACGCGCCTGATGTTGCCCTGATGAAATCCTCCGGCGTGAAGTCTGTTTTCTTTACATCTTTCAGCCAGTCCAGATCCTTGGTCTGGAAGGAGATAAAGGCACCATCGGCCGGCCCGGTGATTCGTCGCTCGCCGTTCACCTCCCCGACTTCGCCGACCGGGAAGCTGTTGTAGATATCCAGGTCGAAGCAGGAATCGATTCCCAGCACAAGACAGTCCTGGGCATAGACGTATATGTCACCGCCGGAACAGCTGAAAAAGGAACAATCGGGAACTTCAATGCGGGAGCTCGATCCCCAGCCGATCAGGTTCTTTACCGACCATCGGGTAAAACCGCTAGCGCCCTCAAGAATGAAGCGCTCACCATTTGGAATGCCAATGTATTCGGCTCTTATGGGGTCCAGCTCGCCAATGTTTGGATCACCCTCCGCGCCATAGACCAACTCAGCTTTGGTAGATAGCGGACTTCCGCCCTCAAGCAGAGGCGTCAATAGAACAATCAGTTGATCAAACAGATTACCGGAGGAGTTTGCCTGGGAGAGCCCCTCACCGCGGTCAATGATATCCACGTTTACATTGCCGGTCAGGGTTTCGATCTTGCCCGAAAGGACACCCATCGATTCGCCGAACCCCAGACGGAAACCGACAACTTCCTCGGTCTCTTCGTCGAAGGCAAATTCAAGGAACGGATTCTGGATAGAAAAAGGGACTATCTCATCCTCGGCATAGACGCTGCCATCGGGCTTTCGCTGTTTCGGAGCTTTGGGGTTGGTGTCAAAGTAGGCCTGATTGTTGATATAGCCAAGGGCAAAATCCTCGATATAGACATCCGAAGTGCCCGGCTGTTCACCATCCCGTTCGTAACGGCCCATTTCCAGGACATCCACATTCGTCTGGATGTCGATATCCATTCCAAGATTGACGCGCGTATAGGCGGTATTGTCGTTGGCATCAGGATGGTACTGGCGGTCAACCGAGACAAATGCCTGACCCGTGACTTCAGACATCTGTTGATCTGAAATCGGGCGCAGTTCGGCATTGACCCCGGAGGCCAGTAAAGGCATGAGGAGGAGCGAAAAAATCGTTTTACTCATAGTCACATCTCACCGCTGCCGCTTTTTATTGTTGGCGGCTGATTTAAAGATGACTGATGAGCGTCTCTGAGGCTGGCTTAGATTATGGGTGTTGTTTTAGCCAGTTCTTTTACAGAAGTGTAACCCCGGTTACATGTTGTCACTGTGCGCAGTGTCATGGTTTTGGGATTTGCCAAATT
>CAZFQI010000134.1:0-7925 GCA_964520755.1 uncultured Marinobacter sp.
AGTCGTTTCGGTACCTCGAGGCGTCTCCCTCAAAAGCGGGCGCTATTTTGATTCTAGGGGTGTTCCTTGTCAACCCTTGCTCGGAAAAAATCTTGCCAGTGTTTATGTTGCAACCAGGCTTGAGAATAACGAACCAGTCTTCCGGCGGATTTGCGTTGGTCAGTGTTTCACCAACGCCTTCGCCGAAGGCGGCATGGCCGCGAACAAACACGGGCACATCGGCGCCCAGTCTGAGGCCGATCTCGGCGAGCTCGTCGGTGCTCAGGTTCAACTGCCATAGGTAGTTCAATCCAAGCAGGGTTGTTGCGGCGTTGGAGCTGCCGCCGCCAAGACCGCCGCCCATGGGCAGCCGTTTAGTGATTCCGACGGTGACCCCGGGCAAATCGCTCCCAACCCGTTCAACGAGAGCTCTGGCCGCACGAATGACGAGGTTGTCCTCGTCGTCGACACCGGGAACAGGTTCCGCGAGCCTCACGCCTGGCTCGCCGGCTGTCAGGGTAAAGCTCAGGTCGTCGCCATAGTCGAGAAACTGAAACAGGGTCTGGAGCTCGTGGTAGCCGTCTTCCCGGCGCCCGACAATGTGCAGGAACAGGTTCAGTTTGGCCGGCGACGGCAGTATCAGGTCAGGTGTCACTCCCGCTGCTCCTGCCAGTCGCTCACCACCAGCCGGACCCGCTTCTCCTCCTTGAGGGCGGTGATGCGGGCGGGGAGTGCAGGATAGCTGGAGAGGAAGGTCTGCCAGCGGTCGTAGCGGATCTCCCAGCCATTCTGGCGGATTATGGCAAGGGTGCCCTGATCATCAAACAGCAGGCGGTAATCGCTGGCCGGTGATGGCAGGCCCCGAATCCACCAGGTCAGGTTCTCCAGGGGCAGTTGCCAGCCCGTGGCGGCCTCTACCAGCGTTTCCGGCTCACCCGAGCGGTAGGTTTCGCCGTTCGGCAGGGTCAGCTCAATAAAGCCGGGCACGCCCTTAAGGGTTGTGCTACCCATGCCAAGGAAAGACGAGGAGAGCGCCAGGTCGTAGGCTTCGCCGTCCTGGACCCAGTGGTTGATGATGGCGGTTCCGCTGTCGGATGGCTGGCGGACGGCCAGTTTGCCCGTCAGCTTCCAGTGATCGAGTTCGCCCAGACTGGCGGCGCGGGTGGTCCAGTTCGCCGGGGGCTGGTCTGTCATTCCCTCCGGTAATGGGTCGATCTGGATTGTGGTACAGGCGCCTAGGGTGGCAAGCATCACCAGTGCTGCCAGGGTTCGGGCCAGTTTCATTCCGGCTCACCGCCGTTGGTCAGCCGGTTTATGGTTTCCCTGAGCACTTCGTGGTCGCTGTCCTGCTCCAGGCCTTCCTGCCAGATAATCCGGGCCTGCTCTTCGGCACCGTTCATCCAGAGTGCCTCTCCATAATGGGCGGCAACTTCCGGGTCCGGGAAGGCGGCCCAAGCGCGTGAGAGGTAGTCGAGCGCGGGCTCGATCTGGCCTTCGAGGAACAGGACCCAGCCCATGCTGTCGAGAATGGCCGGGTTATCCGGGTCCAGTCGCAGTGCCTTCTCAATGTAGCCGCGGGCTTCTCTCAGTCTGTCCGTCCGGGTGGTCAGGATGTAGCCCAGGGCGTTCAGGGCCACGGCGTTTTCCGGCTCCTGGTCGATAATCTGTTTCAGATCGGCTTCGGCATCGGCAGGCTGCCCGATGCCATCGTACAGCATGGCCCGGGCGTAGCGGATCTCGATATTGTCCGGGTATTCTTCCAGAGCTTCAGTGGCGGTGCTCAGGGCCTCCTGCCGCTGCTCCTGATCCAGAAGCAGGTTTACCTCCAGCAGCCAGAAGTTCTCTGCCTGCCGGGGATTGGCCTCGCGCAGCCTGCGGATGCGGTCAATGGCGTCCTCGAGCTGGCCGTTTTCAGCCAGCAGGGAACTGGCGCGGGCCAGGGCCGGGAAGTAGTAATTGCCCTGTTCCACGCTCTGGTAATAGCCAATGGCCTGCTCGGTGTTGCCCGCCTGGTCCTCAATGCGGCCCAGATAGTAATTGGCTTCGCTGGTGTGGTGGCCCTGTTCAGCCAGTTGGGTCAGCTCTTCCCGGGCCAGGTCCGTCTGGCCGTTTTCAAGGGCAACCAGGGCGTGTGACAGTCGCAGGCCCGGCGTATCCGGGTAGCGTTTGACCAGTCGGTTGAACTCGTCCTGGGCGGCCTGCAGTTCGCCTTCATTTATCAGCATTCTTCCGTAGAGCGTTCCCATTTGGCGGTTGGCCGGGAAGCGGCGGGTGTTTGTCAGCAGGTAATCCAGGGCGCTGTCTTTCTGGCCGGTCTGGTAGAGCAGGTCACCCTTGAGGATGATGGCCGGCTGGAAATTCGAATTTTCCTCCAGCAGGGGTTCAAGCCTGTCCAGGGCTTGCTGCGGCTGGCCGGTGACCTTTAATAGAAGAGCGATGCTGTATTCCAGCTCCGGGGTGTTCGGATGGCGGTTGGACATTTCATTGTAGAGGGCCAGCAACTCCTGCTGTTGTTCCGGGGGCAGGTTACCTGCCATGGCGGCCAGGCTGTCGAAATCGGCATCGCCGCCCTGATCCATGATCCGCTCCATGTGTTGGATGGCGGTCTGGAGGTCGTTGCCTTTGACGGCCTGAATAGCAGAGATCCGGTGGGCCTGGAGGTTATCCGGGTCGATTTCCAGCCACAGCTCGGCCAGCTGCTTCTGGGCGTTGTCTCCATTCAGGGACTGGGCAATTCTCATGGCCCGCTCGATAACCACCTGGTCGCGGGACTGCTTGGCGGCCTTCAGGTAGTTCACCAGGGTGATATCGTAGCGGCCGCGCTGGGCCGCGATTTCGGCAGACAGGAGCAGGTAGAGGGTTTCAGGCTCGAAATCGGCGTATTCAACCGGTGGCTTTTGCTCCGTCTTTTTCTCGGTGGCGGCTGTTTCGCCAGGAGCAGGCGCTTCCTCAGTGCCGGTGAGGCTGGCACACCCTGCCAGTGTGAGGCCAAGCAGGCAGGTAACCAGAAACGGTACGGACTTGTGCATGCAACTTCCCATGGTCTGTCGAAAACGCATCAAAAATAACCACGCTCCAGCCCCTTTCTTGAGGTAGATCGGGTCCCGGCCTTGGCCGAATCCCTATAATGGCATAAGCGCCTGATCTTGCCCAACCTGTCAGCAGTTGCCGAAGCTGTGGCGGTTTTGGGTGGCAGCTCAGGCCGCTGACCGTTAAAATGTCGAATAATTGCGCGTATCTGCACCGCTCATCGGCAAAAGGTTGTACAACCACGAAATGGCACTGGTAACGCTGGGAATCAATCATCGCACGGCCCCCGTTGAATTACGGGAGCGAGTGGCGTTTACGCCCGAGCGCATGGCCGAGGCGTTTGCCGAGCTGCGGGCGACCTCAGGCGCCACCGAAGCGGCCATCCTGTCTACCTGCAACCGGACCGAATTGTACCTGGCCGGCGATGACGACTGCGCCCCCATGGTGCTTCGCTGGATGGCAGGGTTTCACGGTATGGATGCCGCGGAGCTGGAAGAAGCGCTATACGTGCACCGCGACGGTGACGCCGTGAGACACATGATGCGTGTGGCCGCCGGCCTGGATTCCATGGTGCTGGGTGAGCCGCAGATCCTCGGGCAGCTGAAGGATGCCTATTCCCTGGCCAGGGAACACAGCGCCAGTGGCACGTTCCTGTCCCGTCTGTTCGAGCATACCTTCTCGGTTGCCAAGCGCGTACGGACCCAGACCGCCATTGGTGAGAACCCGGTCTCCGTTGCCTATGCAGCAGTGAGCATGGCGCACCACATTTTTGCCGACATGTCCCGCAACAAGGCCTTGCTGATTGGTGCCGGCAAAACCATCGAGCTGGTGGCCCGGCATCTTGCGGATGCCGGCGTGAAGGATTTCCTGGTGGCCAACCGGACCCTTGAGCGGGCACAGGCACTGGCAGAATCCCGTGGCGGCAAGGGCATTGTGCTGTCCGAGATCCCCGAGTACCTGGCCGATGTTGATATCATTATTTCATCCACGGCGAGCCCATTGCCGATCCTGGGCAAAGGTGCCGTCGAACGGGCTCTGAAAAAGCGCAAGCACCGTCCCTATTTCATGGTGGATATTGCCGTGCCCCGGGATATTGAGCCGGAAGTGGCCTCGCTGGACGACGTCTATCTCTACACGGTTGACGACCTGCGCCAGGTTATCGAAGAGAATATTCGTTCTCGCGAGGGCGCAGCCCGGGAAGCTGAGAACCTGGTGGCGTCAGGAGTTCAGGATTTCCTGAACCAGCTGCGGGCGCTGGACGCGGTGTCCACTCTCAAACAGTTCCGGCAGCGCGCCGAAGTGCTGCGCGATGCAGAGACCGAAAAAGCCCTGCGCGCCCTGCGCAACGGCACAGATCCTGAAACCGTGCTGCGCAGTATGGCACGCGGCCTCACCAACAAACTCCTGCACGAACCCTCTGTGCAGGTACGAAAGGCCACTACAGAAGGTCGCACCGAGGTGACAGAGTGGCTGCGTGAGTTGCACCAGCTGGATGCACTGGACGCGGACACGACGACTACCCCGGAAAAACTATGAAGCCATCGATCCAATCCCGCCTCGAGCAGCTTACCGACCGCTTCGAGGAAGTCAGCGCTTTGCTCAGTGATTCATCCATTATTTCCCAACAGGACAAGTTCCGGGACCTCTCCCGGGAGTTCGCCGAGATTGAGCCCATAGTTCAGTGCTTCCAGGGCTGGCAACACTCCCTGGATGACATCGAGGCCGCCCGGGAGCTGGCGAAAGATGGCGACGCCGATATGCGGGAAATGGCCGAGGAAGAGCTGCAACTGGCCCAGCAGAAAAGCGAGGAGCTGGATGAAGAACTCCAGCGCCTGATGCTGCCGAAAGACCCGAACGACGGCAAGAACGTATTTCTGGAGATTCGCGCCGGTACCGGTGGCGATGAAGCCGCCATTTTTGCCGGCGATCTGTTCAGGATGTATCTGCGCTATGCCGAGCGCCGTCGCTGGCAGGTAGAAGTGCTGAGCGAGAGCGAGGGTGAGCATGGCGGCTACAAGGAGCTGATTGCCCGTGTCGCTGGCGACGGGGTCTACGGTGCCCTCAAGTTTGAGTCTGGTGCCCACCGGGTGCAGCGTGTTCCGGAAACCGAGTCCCAGGGCCGGATTCATACCTCCGCCTGCACCGTGGCGGTTATGCCAGAGGCCGATGAGGCCGAAGCCGTTGAGCTCAACAAGGCGGATCTGCGGGTGGATACCTTCCGCGCTTCTGGTGCTGGCGGCCAGCACGTCAACAAGACCGATTCCGCAATCCGTATAACACACCTGCCAACGGGCATTGTGGTGGAGTGTCAGGAAGAGCGTTCCCAGCACAAGAACCGGGCGAAAGCTTTGAGTTTACTGGCTTCGCGGCTGCAGAATGCCGAGACCGAGCGACAGCAGAAATCCATGGCGGAGACCCGCAAGAGCCTGGTTGGCAGCGGCGACCGTTCCGAGCGCATCCGCACCTACAATTTCCCCCAGGGGCGGGTCACGGACCACCGTATTAACCTCACCCTCTACAAGCTCGACGAAGTCATTGCCGGCGACCTGGGCGCCGTGGTCGGGCCTTTGCAGCAGGAGCACCAGGCCGAGCTGCTTGCCTCCCTCGCCGATGACCAGTAAACCTCCACTGACCTGTGAAGCCCTTTTGAAGAAGGCATCCGCCCGGATTGATAGCGATTCGCCGAGGCTGGATGCCGAGCTGCTGCTGAGCCATATTACGGGGCTCAGCCGGACCAGTTTCCGGGCCTGGCCGGAACGTGAGGTTACCGATGCTCACGCCGAGGCCTTTGAGGCGCTTGTGCAGGATAGGGTGGCCGGCAGGCCCGTGGCGCACCTGCTGGGACAGCAGGAATTCTGGTCTCTGCCGCTGAAGGTCAGTGCCTCCACCCTGATCCCGAGACCGGATACCGAATGCCTGGTGGAAGTCGCTCTGGACTTGCCGTTGCCCCAGCAGGCCCGAGTGCTGGATCTGGGGACGGGTACCGGCGCCATTGCCCTGGCGCTTGCCAGTGAGCACCCGGAATGGCAGATCACTGCATGCGATGCCGTAGCCGAGGCAGTCGCGCTTGCCCGTGACAATGCCGATGCGCTTGGCCTGACAGTGTTTGTGGTTCAGAGCTCCTGGTTTTCAGAGCTCACGCCCGGCAGATTTGATCTGATCGTCTCCAATCCACCCTATATTCCGGATAATGATCATCACCTGACGGAAGGCGATGTCCGGTTCGAGCCCGCCTCGGCCCTGGTATCCGGTGATGATGGTCTGGACGACCTCCGGCTGATTGTGGATCAGGCGCCGGATTGGCTGCTTGAAGAAGGATGGCTTCTGGTTGAGCATGGTTTTGACCAGGCGGAGGCCGTCTCAGAGTTGTTTCGCGCGCGTGGGTTCCAAGACGTTGAGACTCGCAAGGATTACGGCAACCGGGATCGCATGACGCTCGGGCGATGGTGTTCCGGCGCTGCGGTCATTGCTCCGGCGCTTAACAGGGGAGATACAGATGCTCAGTGACGACGAATTATTGCGCTACAGCCGGCAGATTCTGATGCCGCGGTTCGATATTTCCGGCCAGGAAAGGCTGCAGTCTGCCCGGGTTCTGGTGCTTGGGGCGGGCGGCCTGGGGTGCCCCGTCGCTCTCTATCTCGGCGCGGCAGGTGTCGGGACACTGACGCTGGTGGATGACGACAATATCGAGCTGGCTAACCTCCAGCGCCAGATTGGTTTTGAAACCGCGCAGCTGGGTGAATCGAAGGCGGAAAGCCTTGCCGATCGGATTCGGCGGATCAATCCTCTGGTGTCCGTGACTGCCCTGAATCAGCGCCTTGAGGGTGAGGCCCTGGCGCGGACGGTCGCGGAGGCTACTCTGGTGGTTGATTGCACGGATAACTTCAATACTCGTTTCGCCCTCAACCGTGCCTGTGTGGCGGCGAAAGTGCCGCTGGTGTCCGGTGCTGCGATTCGTGGTGAGGGGCAGGTTTCGGTCTACGACAGCCGGCAGGACGACAGCCCCTGTTACCACTGTTTGTATCCGGAGCAGGGCAATGAGGATCTGACCTGTTCCGAAGCAGGGGTGATTGCGCCTCTGGTGGGGATGATCGGGGCCACCCAGGCGATGGAGGCCATCAAGGTTATTTCCGGGGTGGGGACGCCTCTGGTGGGGCGTTTGTTGATTCTGGATGCCTGGGAGATGCAGTGGCGGGAGATGAAGCTGGCTCGGGATCCTTCCTGTCCGGTTTGTTCTGTTTAACTTGGGTGCCGGCGGAGTTGGCGATGGTCTGCCCAAAACACGCCGTGAATACGTCCCTGTAGGCTCCGCTCCGCCATCCATGGCTCCGCAGGGTTTTGGGCAGACCATCGCCAACCCCGCTTCCGGGTTTTGAGTCAGCCCTCCAGAGATTTTCAGTTTTTCAGCGCCTGGAATTTTGCGATTGCCTCTTTCCTGCTTTCCTTCAGATCAACGATCTGCCTCGGATACCCTTTCGGAATAACACCACCTTTCGCACCCGGATCATGAATCCGTTTGTTGTCCAGCTTGGCCAGTTCAGGGACCCACTCCCGGATGAAGTCGCCGTTGGGGTCGAAACGTTCGCTCTGGGTAACCGGGTTGAAAACCCGGAAATAGGGGGCGGCGTCGGTGCCGGTGGAGGCGCTCCATTGCCAGCCGCCGTTGTTTGACGCCAGGAAACCATCCACCAGTCTGGACATGAAGTAGGCTTCGCCCAGGCGCCAGTCGATGAACAGGTTTTTGGTGAGGTACATGGCGGTGATCATGCGCAGTCGGTTGTGCATCCAGCCGGTCTGGTTGAGTTGGCGCATGGCGGCGTCGACGATGGGGACGCCGGTGTTGCCGGTTTTCCAGGCTTCAAACTTGTCGCCTGGGGTATTCCACTCGAGGGTTTCGGTTTCCGGCTTGAAGGCGC
>CAZFQI010000135.1:0-7793 GCA_964520755.1 uncultured Marinobacter sp.
TGCCGAGATCGAGATTTACTGGTCGTTTGCTATTCACAGCGCTCTCACACTCTCTCTTGGTTCCGCGGAACCGGAAAACCGGGTGCGGATGGTTGGTATGTAAGGATCGGCGTGCTGATACGAAACCGGCACACGATTGGCTCAGAAGGGAGGAAACCTCACCGGCAACCCGCTATTTACAGGCAGCGGGAAAAGGTTTATCCCCGATTCCGGGCTAGGGATTATAAGGAGTACCCTAACCAATTACAAACCTGCAACGTCGCCCAGGCCGCGTATTTCAGGGGCTTAAGCAAGCTATAAGGATGATTGACAAATCCTTTTCCACCCCCAATCCGTTGTTATTCGGGATATCCCTGATTTACAGCGAATGTCAAATTCTGGCTTTTCCGGACTCTTCCATTGACAAAAAAAGCCAACGCCCTATATTTTGCCGCCAGTTTTGCGATAATACGCGCCTTCTAGCGCATCTATAACTGTAGATAAAGCTGTTAAAGCTGATAAATAGGAGAGCACCATGACCGACAGGAAAGCCACGCTCTCGGTGGGGGACAAGTCCATTGAGCTACCGGTTTATTCAGGCACCGTCGGCCCTGACGTTATCGACGTACGAGGCCTAGTCCAGGAAGGCGTTTTCACATACGATCCCGGGTTCGTATCCACAGCAGCCTGCGAATCGGCCATTACCTACATCGATGGTGCAAATGGCGTTCTCCTGCACCGCGGCTACCCGATTGAGCAGCTGGCCGAACATTCTGACTACCTTGAAGTCTGTTACCTCCTCCTTCACGGCGAGCTTCCGAGCGCCGAGGAGAACCAGAAGTTCCACGACACCATCAAAAATCACACGATGCTGCACGACCAGATGCGGAATTTCTTCCAGGGTTTCCGTCGTGACGCACACCCTATGGCCATCATGTGTGGCGTGGTGGGCGCTCTGTCCGCCTTTTACCACGGTGAAATGGACGTAGCCAGCGAGGAACAGCGGGAAATCACCGCTCATCGCCTGATTGCAAAAATGCCGACCATTGCCGCCTGGTGCTACAAATATGCCATCGGACAGCCCTTTATTTACCCGCGCAATGACCTCTCGTACTCCGAGAACTTCCTGCAAATGATGTTTGGCGTTCCCTGTGAGGAGTACAAGCCGAACCCGATCCTGGCCAAGGCCATGGACAAGATCTTCATCCTGCACGCGGACCACGAACAGAACGCATCGACCTCCACGGTCCGCCTGGCCGGCTCAACCGGTGCCAACCCCTATGCGTGTATCGCCTCCGGGATTGCAGCCCTGTGGGGCCCTGCGCATGGTGGCGCCAACGAGGCAGTGCTGGATATGCTGGCCGAGATTGGCGACGAATCCAATATCGAGAAATTCATTGCCAAGGCCAAGGATAAGGACGATCCATTCCGCCTGATGGGCTTCGGCCATCGGGTTTACAAGAACTTCGACCCTCGGGCCAAGGTGATGGCAGAAACTGCTCACGAGGTCCTGACTGAACTGGGTCTGGAGAACGATCCGCTGCTGAAAATCGCGCAGCGTCTCGAGAAAATCGCGCTGGAGGACGAATACTTTGTCAAGCGCAAGCTATACCCGAATGTGGATTTCTACTCCGGCCTGATCCTCAAGGCAATTGGAATCCCCACTTCCATGTTCACCGTTATCTTCGCCCTGTCGCGGACCATTGGCTGGTTCTCGCACTGGAACGAAATGGTCAGCGGCGACTACCGCATCGGCCGTCCGCGCCAGCTCTACACTGGTCCGGATTCCCGGGACTATCCGACAAAATAAACTCGATTACCGGGGTAAGACATGCAAAGGCCGCTGATTCAGCGGCCTTTTTTATTCGCTCCAGCCCCACGCTTCTGTGCTAAGTTAACCCGACAAAAACACGAGAGGAGAAAGCAATGACCACAGCAGCATTTATCGGCCTTGGCGTGATGGGCTATCCGATGGCCGGCCACCTTGCCAAAGCCGGGCTCACCGTCAGGGTCTGGAACCGGACCTCTGCCAAAGCCGAGCAGTGGACAACCGAATACTCCGGAACCAGCTGCACCACCATTGCCGAAGCCGTTAACGGCGCCGATATCGTGCTGACCTGCGTTGGCGCAGATACCGACCTGAAGGCCGTATACGAAGGCGACGCCGGGATTCTCGCCAACGCGTCCGAGGGCGCGGTCCTGATCGACCATACCACTGCCTCCGCCGGTATCGCCGAATACCTGGCCACTGCCGCGCGCAAACACAACCTGGGATTTGTCGATGCCCCGGTTTCCGGCGGGCAGCAAGGCGCTGAGAACGGCAAACTGACCATTATGTGTGGCGGCTCCGAGCAGGACTACGCCAAAGCCGAGCCGGTTATGGAGCACTATGCGCGCGCGCTCAACCGGATGGGCCCGGCCGGCAGTGGCCAGAAAACCAAGATGGTAAACCAGATTGCCATTGCCGGCCTGGTACAGGGCCTTTCAGAAGCGCTCCACTTTGCCGAACAGGCCGAGCTGGATGTAGCGAAAGTGGTGGACGTGATTTCCAAAGGCGCAGCCCAGTCCTGGCAGATGGAAAACCGCTCGGGAACCATGATGGCCGGAGAATTCGAACACGGCTTCGCCGTAGACTGGATGCGGAAGGACCTGGGAATCTGCCTGGAAGAGGCACGAAAAGTGAATGCTTCACTGCCAGTTACGGCACTGGTGGATCAATTCTATGCGGATGTGCAGTCGATGGGCGGAAAACGCTGGGACACTTCCTCTCTCATTCAGAGACTGAGAAAGTTCCGATAAGTCTTTGAAGACGGGGCCAGATGAACGCGTTCATCTGGCCACGGTTCCATGAGTATTACTTTTTCTTGTCCTGCGGCTGCCACTTCCCGTTCACATACCACGCAGACCAGCCCGTCGCCTTGCCGTCCTTCTCGGACATGACGTACTGCTCCTTGCTCTTCCGGCTGTAACGGATCACCGTCGGATTGCCCTCGGGATCACGCTCGGGCGCGTCCATGAGGTAATCGTACTTCGGATCAACTTCCTTGCGGTGCGGTTTGATCTCCATGACCAGAGGCGGCCGCGTTTCCCGGTTTTTCGGGAACTTACTGGCAGCCAGGAACAATCCGGAGGCGCCGTCCCGAAGAACGTAGGTGTCATCCACCTTCTGGCACTGAAGCTCCGGCATGGGCACCGGGTCCATCTTGGGCGGGGCTGGCTCACCGTTTTTCAGCAACTTACGGGTATTCTTGCACTCGTCATTGGTGCAACCGAAATACTTCCCGAACCGTCCCGTTTTCAGCTGCATCTCGGAGCCGCACTTGTCACACTCCAGGGTCGGGCCATCGTAGCCCTTGATGCGGAACGTGCCCTTTTCAACTTCGTAACCGGAGCAATCAGGGTTATTACCACAAACGTGGAGCTTGCGGGTCTCGTCAACCAGGTAGCTGTCCATGGCCGTGCCACACTTCGGACAACGCCGCTTCTTGCGCAGCAGGCGGGTCTCACCCTCACCTTCGACATCATCGTCCGCGCTAACCACTTCATCACCCGAAACCAGGTTAATGGTGGTCTTGCAACGCTCTTTCGGCGGTAACGAATAACCGGAACAGCCGAGAAACACACCGGTGCTGGCCACCCGAATCTGCATATTCCGGCCACAGCTGGGACACGGGATATCGGTTTCCGTGGGCTTATTGGCGCGCATCCCGCCGTCTTCACCACTCTCGGCTTTTTCCAGCTGTTTCTGGAACCGACCATAAAAGTCATTCAGGACTTTCTTCCACTCGACATCGCCTTCGGCAATCTCGTCGAGCTCATCTTCCATCCTCGCGGTGAAGTCAAAGTCCATCAGGTTCGGGAAAGATTCCGACAGGCGCTCAGTAACGATTTCGCCCATCTTCTCGGCATAGAACCGACGGTTCTGCAGCCTTACGTACCCACGATCCTGAATCGTAGAAATGATCGAGGCATAGGTAGACGGCCTGCCAATGCCCTGTTTTTCAAGCTCTTTGACCAGACTGGCTTCAGTATACCTGGGTGACGGTTTGGTGAAGTGCTGACTGGGATCCAGCTTCTTGAGATCCAGTACTTCATCTACCTGGATATCAGGCAGAGCGATGTCTTCATCTTTCTTGGCAGCCTGGGGAGCCGCTTTCAGGAAACCGTCGAACTTGATGATCCGGCCTCGGGTACGGAGCTCGTAATCGCCGTTGGCCACCACGATGGACGTGCTCAGGAATTCGGCATCGGACATCTGACAAGCAATAAACTGGCGCCAGATCAGGTCGTAGAGCTTCTCGGCATCCTTCTCAAGACCGCTGATATCAGCCGGACGACGGCTGACTTCGGTCGGACGAATCGCCTCGTGGGCCTCCTGGGCGCCCTCTTTGCTGCCGTAAACGCGGGGTTTCTCGGGACGGTATTTGTCGCCGAACTGCTTCTCAATATAAGTTCGGCAACTGTTAATCGCATCCTGACTGAGGTTGGTGGAGTCAGTACGCATATAGGTAATGAAACCGGCCTCATAAAGACGCTGGGCAAGCATCATGGTCTTCTTGACGCTGAACCCCATACGGTTACTGGCAGCCTGCTGGAGCGTGGACGTAATGAACGGCGCTGAGGGGCGCGAACGGGTCGGTTTGTCTTCCCGCTTGGCGACCTTGAAGGTGCCGGCCTTGAGGCGGCTGACGTGTTCGCTGCTCTGCTGCTCATTGACCGGCCGATACGGCTTGTCATCGTGCCGGGTAACCTCGAAGCGGACCGGTTGATCAGCCTTGGCAGACGCAAGATCGGCGTGTAACTGCCAGAATTCCTCTGGAACAAACTTCCGGATTTCACGCTCCCGCTCGACGATCAGCCTCACGGCGACTGATTGCACACGGCCGGCAGACAGGCCACGGGCAATCTTGGCCCAAAGCAGAGGCGACACCATGTAGCCCACAACCCGATCGAGGAAGCGGCGGGCCTGCTGGGCATTCACACGGTTATTGTCCAGATTACCAGGATCCTTGAAGGCCTCCTGAATCGCACGCTTGGTGATTTCGTTGAACACCACGCGTCGGTACTTCTCGGGTTCGCCACCAATGGTCTGCTGAAGGTGCCAGGCGATCGCCTCCCCTTCACGGTCCAAATCCGTTGCCAGATAAATATGGTCTGCTGATTTGGCCAGACGCTTGAGTTCGCTGACCACTTTCTCTTTGCCGGGAAGGATCTCGTAACGGGCACTCCAGTCCTGATCCGGGTCGACACCCATCCGGGCGACCAGCTGTTCACGAGACTTGCGCTTTTTGTGCACCGCCTTTTCTTCAGGGCTCATCTTGCGGGTGATAGCAGCCTGCTTTGCACGCTCCTTGGGATCGGACTGGGATCCGCTGCCACTGACGGGAAGATCACGAATATGCCCGACGCTCGATTTGACGATGAAGTCAGAGCCCAGGTACTTGTTGATGGTCTTCGCTTTCGCTGGTGACTCGACTATTACGAGACTTTTACCCATATCGGAATTCTGTATCCTTGGCGATAAATCGGTCAATAAATCAGCAAACCGTAAACTCGCTGTAAAATCAGTCGGCTAGAAAACACATATACGCCGCCATCTTGTATAGGCTCACTGTTTTACAGGGTCAAGAATAGCAAGACAACCCATTCTTTGGTTTCAATCCTGCTTTTTTTCACATTCGGGAACCCTGTTGGGGCCGCCTGCTGAAACAGAAAGGCCCGGCATTTGCCGGGCCTTCTGAAACCGCGTACTGCAACCCACTTAACGGATTACAGACGCTCCCAGACCGTTGCGATGCCCTGGCCCAGGCCGATACACATGGTGGAAACACCAAGCTTACCGCCTTTGGCCTGCATCACATTCAGCAGGGTTGTGGAGATACGTGCACCAGAGCAGCCCAGCGGATGGCCCAAAGCAATCGCGCCGCCGTTCAGGTTCACTTTCTCTTCCATAACGCCCAGCAGCTTCAGATCCTTGAGGACTGGCAGAGACTGGCCTGCAAAAGCTTCGTTCAGTTCCCAGAAGTCGATATCTTCGACTTTCAGGCCTGCACGCTTCAGGGCTTTCTTGGTAGCAGGCACCGGGCCATAACCCATGATTGCGGGATCACAGCCGGCAACAGCCATGCTGCGGATCTTGGCGATCGGCTTCAGCCCCAGGGCTTCAGCACGCTCTGCGGACATCAGCACCATTGCAGCGGCACCGTCGGTCAGCTGGGAGGAGGTCCCGGCAGTCACGGTACCGTTCTTCGGATCAAAGGCCGGCTTGAGCTGGCCCAGGGATTCCGCCGTGGTCTCCGGACGAATGGTCTCATCCTCTTCGATCAGCTTTACAAAGCCATTCTCATCATGGCCTTGAATCGGCACGATCTCGTTCTTGAAACGGCCTTCTACGGTCGCTTCGTGGGCCAGACGGTGAGAACGAGCACCGAACTCGTCCTGCTGCTCACGGGTAATTCCGTGCATCTTGGCCAGCATTTCCGCAGTCAGGCCCATCATGTTGGAGGCCTTGGCAGTGTACTTGGATGCCGCCGGGTTGTGGTCGAAGCCTTCAGTCATGGGTACGTGCCCCATGTGCTCGACACCACCAACGAAGAACACATCACCGTTACCGGTCATGATGGCCTGTGCCGCAGTGTGAATCGCACTCATGGCCGAGCCACACAGACGGTTCACGGTCTGGGCTGCAGACTCGTGGGGGATGCGGGTCAGCAGGGAAATCTGACGCGCTACGTTGAAGCCTTGTTCCTTGGTCTGGTTTACACAGCCCCAGATAACATCTTCAACTTCTTTCGGGTCGAGCTTCGGGTTGCGCTCAAACAGTGCTTCGATCAGATTGGCGGACAGAGTCTCTGCACGCACGTTCCGGAAACAACCGTTTTTGGCACGACCCATCGGAGTCCGCACGCAATCGACGACGACAACGTCTCTCGGATTAAGGCTCATAGATCTTTCTCCGTTCGGAAATCTCGTTCAGGGTTAGCCAAAGAACTTTTTGCCAGTCTTGGCCATTTCACGCAGCTTCTCGGTCGGGTGATAAAGAGGACCAAGGTCTGCAAACTTGTCTGCCAGTTCGACGAACTTGTCCACACCCATATCGTCGATATAGCGCAGGGCACCACCACGGAACGGCGGGAAGCCGATGCCGAAAATCAGGCCCATATCAGCATCTGCCGGATCTTCGACAATGCCGTCTTCCAGGCAGCGAACGGTTTCCAGGCACAGAGGAAGCATCATACGGGCGATGATGTCTTCATCACTGAAATCGTTTTTACCCTGAACTACCGGCTCGAGCAGCTTGTAGGTCTCTTCATCGACAACCTTCTTCTGCTTGCCCTTGCGGTCCAGTTCATACTTGTAGAAGCCCTTTTCGTTCTTCTGTCCGTAACGATTGTTATCGAACATCACGTCAATGGCGGTTGTACCTTCGTGCTTCATGCGATCCGGGAAGCCGTCTGCCATCACTTCACCGGCGTGCTTGCCGGTATCCATGCCGACAACGTCCAGCAGATACGCAGGACCCATGGGCCAGCCGAACTTTTCCATGACCTTGTCAACGTGCTGGAAGTCAGCACCGTCACGTACCAGGCCGATAAAGCCGCCGAAGTACGGGAACAGAACGCGGTTTACCAGGAACCCCGGGCAATCGTTAACAACGATCGGCGTCTTGCCCATGGCCTTGGCATAGGCCACGGTGGTCGCGATAGCGCGATCACTGGTCTTCTCGCCACGAATTACCTCAACCAGCGGCATCATGTGCACCGGGTTGAAGAAGTGCATGCCGCAGAAGTTTTCCGGACGCTTCAGGTTCTTGG
>CAZFQI010000136.1:0-7757 GCA_964520755.1 uncultured Marinobacter sp.
TCTGGAAGGAAATGGACTTGGCCTGGCCGTCGAAATATTCATTTACTTGCAGCATCTGCTGGGCTCCTCGAATAAGTTGGGGAGCCTACTATACGGGAATTTCGTGCACTTCCAATGACAAAATGATCAGTTGGGCCCGTCTTCTTTCTTTCCGGAAGGAGCCGGTTTTTCTTTGTCATCAAGCCCACTACTTAGCTTATGGCTCTCGGAGTCATAGCGTTCGCGCAGCTCATCCTTGACGGTGCCCTCCCATAACTCTACGCCGGTGAAATACCCGGCCCTACCAATGACATGGGCAGCAATCGGGGCGGTCAGAAAAATAAAAATAACGATGGCGACAGCCCGCGCGACAACGGTGCTGTCTGAAAAATAGAAGGCAACCCCAGCCATTGTCAGCATGGCACCCAGTGCGCCTGCCTTGGTGGTGGCATGCATTCGGGTAGGCAAATCCGGCAATCTCAGGACACCCACGGATGCCAGAACCATAAAAGAAGCGCCCGCGAGCAGCAGAACTGAAACCAGAACTTCAATCATCCTTGACACCTCCCCGTTCCACGAACCGGGCAAAGCCAATGGCCGCCAGGAATGCCGTGAGAGCGATAACGATCGCGACGTCCAGGAGGCTTGCTACCCCGGTTTCAATGGCGTGCACCCCAACGTAGCCAACGACGATCGAGGTGATCAGCTCCAAAGCAACAACCCGATCCGGTAGAGAGGGCCCCCGGGTTAGTCGAATAAATGCGAAAAGCATTGCCAACGACAGCAGGAAATAAACGATATTTATCGAAACAGCAAGCATGAGATCCCCTAGCGCATTACCTTCAAAATGCGGCGTTCCAGTTCCCTTAGGTCATCCCTGAGTTGCTCCTCGTCGTGTAGGAACATCGCATGGATGAACAGAATCCTCCGATCATCCGACACATCCAGACTCAGTGTGCCAGGTGTGAGAGAGATGACGCTGCTGACAAACAGGATTTCCATGTCGGTTTCTGCCCGCAAAGGAAACGCAATCACGCCGGGCTTCATATGCCAGACGGGTGTGGCAACGTCGTAGGCAACTTTAAAATTGGATTTGACCAGTTCTTTCAGAAAAAAGATCAGGAAAGCAGCGACGCGGGGAATTCTGCGTGAGTAGCCCTTCAAAACGGGTACCTGCTTCTGAAGCACCATGAGTGCACCGTATCCGAACAGGAAACCCGCCAACAGGTTCATCGCAGTAACGCTGCCGGTCAGGGTCACCCACGCCAGAGCCAACAGCAGATTCCAGAACAGACCTATCACTGCGACTGCCCTCCCAGAACCGCCTCAATATACAGTTGGGGGTTCATTAACTGATCAGCGGCCGTTTCGGCCAGGACGTATATAGGCTGGCCATAAAGACCGATAATCATTGTACATATCGCGAGGCCGACAACAGGCACGTAGAAAGCCCAGCTCTGCTTGTCCCGGACCTCGCCGTTTAGCCTGCGCGTATCGGTTACGTGTTCTGGCAGCTTCTTCCAGAACACTTCCGCCCAGATCTTGATCATTGAATACAGTGTCAGCAAGCCAACCAGCAGAGCGATCCCCGCGACGACGTATTCACTGGCTTCCAGGCTTGCCTTAACAACAATGAACTTGGCGAAAAAACCCGATAAGGGCGGAATCCCGGCAAGAGACAGGGCAGGAATCAGGAATAACAGAGCCAGGTAGGGGCGCTGGCGATAAACACCGCCAAGATTTTTCAGCTCGTAGCTGCCGAGCAGGCGGTAGGTAATGCCGCTGACCAGGAACAGATTCGTTTTCACGATGATGTGGTGCATGATGTAGAAGACCCCGCCGATCAGCGCCAGGGGCGTGAACAGGGCTAGCCCGAGAATCATGTAGCCGATCTGGCTGATGATATGAAAAGAGAGTATGCGCCTGAACTCGAACTGTGCCGCGGCACCAAGCACCCCCGTCAGCATAGTCAGGGCGGCCGCCCAGAGCAGGATCGTATGGGTATAGCCGACATCCTGCGTGAAAATCAGTGTGAAAACCCGATAAAGCGCGTACACCCCCACCTTGGTGAGCAGTCCTGCGAACAGTGCCGAAACGGCAACCTGAGGGGTGTGATAGGAGGCTGGAAGCCAGAAGAACAGCGGGAACGCTGCCGCCTTGATGCCGAAGGACACCATGAACAGCAGCGAAACCACCGTAACCATGCCGGGGTCTTCGACGCTGTTTACCTTCTGGGCGATGTCCGCCATGTTCAGGGTGCCGACCATGCCGTAGAGCAAACCCACGGCGGAGAGGAAAATGGCCGACGAGAACAGGTTCAGGGTGACATACTTGATCGCACCCTCCATCTGCGCGCGTTCTCCCCCAAGGGTTAGCAAAGCGAAGGAAGCGAGCAGCATTACCTCGAACCAAACGAACAGGTTGAATATGTCGCCGGTGAGGAAGGCGCCCGCGACGCCGGCGAGCAGCAAATGCATCAGGGGGTAGTAGCCGAATTTTTCGTGGCCTTCCGGAGTGGAGGCCAGGGAATAAATCGCAATGGCCAGCCCGATGATGCCGGTGAGCAAAATCATGATGGCGCCCAGCACATCCGAGACAAACACGATGCTGAAGGGGGCGGGCCAGCTGCCCATTTCAACAACCAGAAAGCCATGCTCGACGGTCAGGCGCATCAGCCAGATGCTCGCCGCCAGCAGCAATGCGGTGCCAGCGACGGCGATGACCCGCTGCATGCGTATGGAGCGCCAAAAGGCCAGGGAAAGTGCCCCAGCTACCAGGGGGATCAGAATCGGGAGAACAGGTGCCAGGTTCAAGTATCGGTATCCTTCATCTTGTCCAGGTCATCGGTTCCAACCACTTCGTAGGCGCGCCGGATCAAAACGACGGCAAAAGCAAGAACGCTGAAGGCGATTACGATGGCAGTAAGGACGAGTGCTTGTGGCAGGGGGTCTGCCACTGCCCCTACGATCTGGTCTGCACCCTCGGGAATCAGGGGTGGGGCACCTCGTGTCAGGCCTGCGACGACAAAAATCAGCAGGTTGGCTGAGTTGCTCAGAATGATCAGGCCTATGACGAGTTTCACGATAGACCGCCTCAGCATCATGTAAATGCTGGCGGTAAACAGCAGACCGATTACGTAAGCCATCAAGGTTGCCATTAGTGGCCTCCCTCCCTACAGATCAATGCTCGAGTCATTCTTCGGCCTCCATCAAGCCGATCACAAAGGTCATCAGCGTTCCCAGCACAGTCAGGTATACGCCGATGTCGAAGATCAATACTGTCGACAGCTTCAAATAGCTTTCGCCGGGCAGGGGAAGCTCCCACCAGTGAGCGGTAAGCATCGGCTGACCGGACCAAAGGGCGGGAAGCGTCGACGCCAGGGCGAACAACAATCCTGCAGCCAGAATGTCTCGAGGGGTCACGCGCAGAAGTTTGCGTGTTGATTCGGCGCCGAAGGAAAATGCGTAGAGCACGAAAGCGCTTGCGGCGACCAGGCCACCGATGAAACCGCCGCCCGGCTCGTCGTGGCCGCGCAAAAGCAGGAAAATCGAAAACATCAGTTGCAGCGGGACGATCGCCAGCGCTGCTGTGTTCAGGATCAGGGTGCTGGACTTCATGATTTATTCTGATCCTCCGCCTTCAATTTGAGCATGGAGTAGACGCCGACAGCAGCCAGGGCCAGAACAAAAATTTCCCCCAAGGTATCGAGCTGCCGGAAATCCACCAGAATCACGTTGACGATGTTTTTGCCAAATGCCAATCCAGCGCTGTTCTCGACGTAGTAGCTGGAAATGCTCTCAAAGTACTGGATATCCAGCACTGCGAGGATGAGTAATGTCATTACAATGCCGGCAAACACTGCGACCGCCAGGTCCCGGTAGCGTTCCCACGGTGACGAAAGGTTAACGAAGGGAGGCAGCTTGAAGAGCACCAGGACCAGGAGTATGACTGTGAGCGTTTCAACGAGCAGTTGAGTGATCCCCAGGTCCGGAGCGCTGAAGTGGATAAAGATCAGGGCGACGCCAAAACCGAGTACGCCAACGGAGGCAACGGAGCCCAGCCGTGATCTGGTCGCACAGGCGAAGATGGTTGATGCGATCAGTAGGAGGGCGATTCCGAACTCGTAGAAATAGCCGTCGCTGAAGTCAAAATCCAGATGGAACCCTTCCTTGATAAACAGGGTGTAGCCCGCGAGGCCGAAAGTAACCAGCACGAGGATCAGCAAATAAATTCCAAGAACACCATTTTGCAGTAGCCGGGTTTGCCAGTTTGCAACCTGCGTGATCCCCAGCATAAACCGGAAATACCCGGCCTCCGGGCCAATCCGGCTGCCTACGCTGTTTATGGCGTAAAGGTTCGGCTGCAGCCGTTGCCATTTGTAGAACAGTAAAGACCCGATCAGAAGACTGGTTCCAGAGAGCATCAGGGGGATATTTATGCCATGCCAAAGTGCCAGGGCCGTCTGGACGGAGCCGCCGTAGACTGAGGAGATCGCAGCATCCAGCACAATGCTGGCGGGCACAAAGGGAACCACGCCGAAAATCAGCGCTAACAGGGACAGCACGGCCGGGCCGACAAGCATGCCAAACGGGGCTTCGTGCGGTTGTTTCGGCGTTCTGCGAACTTCTCCGAAAAACGGTTTGATTGCAACCAGACCGGCCACGGCGACCACCAGAATGGCAGAAGCCACGGCCATGACCAGCAGGCCCGTGGACCACAGTGGCGCCTTGAGCAGTGACTCAAGCATCAGCTCCTTGGCGACGAAACCAAACAGGGGCGGCAGGCCTGCCAGCGAGAGTGCGGCCAGGCAGGTGATTGCCGCGGTCAGGGGCATGCTTTTCCTGAGGCCTCCCATCTTTGTGATGTCCTTGGTGCCGGTCTCATGGTCCAGTGCACCGGCGAGCATGAACAAGGCGCCTTTATAAAGGGAGTGGGCAAGCAGGAAACAGATGAAAGCGGTAAGGGCCAGCTCGGTGCCAACGCCAATCAACATGGTAAGGGTGCCCAGGGCCATGACCGTAGAATAGGCCAGCACCTTTTTGATGCCGGTGCTGCTGAACGCCAGATAGGCGCCGGTCAGCATAGTTGCAGCTCCGAAAAGCATCAGTGAGCCACTCCAAAGCGCATCCCCGCCCATGGATGGGTTGAGACGGGCCAATAGGTAAACGCCCGCTTTGACCATCGTTGCCGAGTGCAGGTAGGCAGAAACCGGCGTAGGGGCCGCCATGGCATTGGGCAACCAGAAATGGAACGGCACCTGGGCTGATTTCGTGAAAGCGCCGATGAGAATGCAAACCGTTGCTGCGGTGTAAAAGGCGTGTTCTTGAAGTTGCAGATCGGAAGCAAGGATTTCAGTGAACGAGTAGCTTCCGGTCATAAAGCCGAGCAATATCAAACCGGCCATCAGGACGAGCCCGCCCCCGGCGGTTACGAAAAGCCCCTGGAGTGCACACTTGCGCGCTTCCTCGTCCTCGTGGTTGAAGCCAATCAGCATGTAGGAGGTGATGCTGGTTAACTCCCAGAACACGAAGAACGCGATGAGGTTATCGGATAAAACCAGCCCCAGCATCGACGCCATGAACGACAGCATGATGATGTAGAACCGCCCAAGATCTTTGTGGCCTTTCAGATAGGAGCCGGCATAAATCAGGATGAAGGTACCGATACCACTGATAAGCAGGGCAAAAACCAGAGACAGACCGTCGACCATGAAATCGAGGGTTATGCCCAGGCCCGGCATCCATTGGTACTCAATCAGGAGCGTTTCACCCCGGCTGATTGAAGGAATCAGGCTGGCAAAGTATACGGTAAGCGAGGCGGGCAGAAGCGCCAGAAGCCATCCGATGTGCTGGCCAGCCAGGCGGTGGAGCGCCGGCACAGCAAAGGCCAGTAAAAAACCCGATAGTACAGCCAGTAACATCATTTAAGGGTGCTCCGTTAGAACCCAGTTCTTAGCGTTATGCAGTTATCAGATTCCGGCCTCTGCACTTAGATCATACGCTGCTAAGCGGCAATCGCCTCAACAACCCTTCAGGTTGAACCTTTTATTGATCCCAGGTCTGGCCGCGGGTGTTGTCTGTGGTTTTGACCTCCAGGTGCATGGCGGCTTTGGCCAGGAAGTTAGCGCTGACGGGCGCTGTCATGAACAGAAAAGCCGTGATCAGGACTTCCTCAACGCCGATGCCCCTACCGAGGGTACTGAAATAAATCACCGAGCTGACAACAATGGCGCCCACGCCGACTGTGGTTGCTTTGGTCGGGCCATGCAAGCGGGTGTAAAAGTCCGGCAGGCGTGCCAGGCCAATGGCCCCGATCAGGGTGAAGGCGCCACCAACCAGCAGCAAAGCGGAAATGGCGTATTCGGCGAAGATGCTCATCGGGTTTCCTCCGGGTTACTCAATGACGCTGCCGCGCTTGAGGTATTTTGCCATTGCGACGGTTCCGACGAAGCCCATTACTGCAATGAGCAGGGCGGACTCGAGGTACATTCGTGTTTGTAGCGTTATACCGAGCAGAACGATGAGCGCGATGGCATTGACGTAGAGAGTGTCGAGCGCCAAAACCCTATCGGGCGCATCCGGCCCCTTGATCACGCGATAGACGTTCAGTAAGGCTGCCAGCGTGACCATGGCGATGGTGATGTAGAGCGCAATAAGAATCATCGGAACATCTCCAGCAGTGGCTTCTCATAACGGGCTCGAATCGTGTCGATGACTTCCTGCTCATCCTCGGCGTCCAGTGAATGGATGAGGATCAGTTTGTTGTCATCACTGACATCGGCACCGACCGTTCCGGGCGTCAATGAGATAGTGCTGACCAGTATGCTGATGGCGAGGGGGTGATCCAGTTCCAGAGGATAACAGATGAACATCGGGCGCGGCTGCCGCGGGCTGAGTATGAGCTTTGCCACTTCAACACTGGCAACAATAATATCCCATAGAACTCGCAACGCGTAGGCTGGCGCCTGCCAGCCCCTGATTACAGCGGGGCGGTCGGGCCAGAACCCCCGGGTCAGTTGGGGTATACCCCAGGCAAGTATAATGCCCAGTACGACACTGCCCCCGCTTATGCCGTCACTCAGAAACTGCCAGGTGACGAACAGGGTCAGGCTTAGCCAGGGCTGAGGAAAACTGAGGCGATCAAGCATTAGTTGTCCTCCCTGACCATGGGTGTCTGCAAGATTTCGATGTAAGCGTCGCTGTTGTGCAGTTGCGCTGCCGTTGCATCGGTATAGTTCATAATGGGGCCAGCCAGCACAACCATGACAATGGCCATGGCAGTGAGTGCTCCCGCTGCCACGGAAATTCGGCCATTGAGCGGATCCGGTTTTTCCAGATGACCATCCACGGTGCGCCAGAACACGATGCTACCAGCGCGGCTATAGGCAATGAGGGTCAGGAAGCTGCCGATCAGCAGTACTGACCATAGCCAGGCCATCTCGGTTCCCGATTCAACAGACTGCAGAATCAGCACCTTGCCAAAGAAACCGCTCAGAGGCGGCAGACCGGCCGCAGCCACGGCACCAACCAGGAAAAGAACACTGATGAAGGTGCGGTTCTGCATTTTAGGCGCGGTAACAATGCGGTCTTTCGCCGAACCGCGCTGGTTAGCGACCAGCTCAGCAACAAGGAACAGGCCGCCCACCGTCCAGGTCGTGCTTAGCAGGTAGAAAAGGGCGGCAGACAGTCCGGCTTCGGAGCCAAGTGCAATTGGGGCCAGCAAGGTGCCTACCGAAATGATGACCTGCCAGGCGACCAGTGTCTTCAAAGTACCGGAGC